>NZ_JBEZDM010000013.1:19535-286006 GCF_040648335.1 Nonomuraea sp. NPDC049158 | reverse complement strand
TGCTGGCCGTGCCAGGCCAGCGTGTGCCCGCGCACCCGCTTGCCGTTCTGCACGGCCCAGTTGTAGACGCGGTCGCCGTTGGTGAAGTTGAACTGGCCCTGGTTGGGTTCGGTGGCGTCGATCTTCATCTCGTTCTCGGCCGTCACCATGGTGAACTCGCGGCCGGCGATCGTGGTGTACTGCGAGTCGCCGAGCCGGCCCGCGCTGATGGCGGTGCCGAAGTATCGCCCGCTCTGCGCGGCGGCCGCGCCGAGCGTACTCGCCGCGGCTCCGGCCGGCGTGGTCGGCACCATCACCGCGGTGACCACGCCGAGTAAGCCGACGGCGGCGGCGATCAGAACCCGCGGGCTCCTGAGAGGCCGCGGCGGAAGTATGGCTTTGATCCCCATAACTGGCTGCTCCAGACTGAATCACGAGAAAGCGGACACGCGGGGGTCACCCCGCACGATCGACGCCGCGTCCCGTGATCAGGGAACGCACACCACCAGGGCATCGCGAACGGCGGTCCTCACCGCGCACCACCACGAGCAGGTGGAAGCCGCCTTGGGCCACAGTCTGGAAACCACGCCGAAATGTGTCAAGGTTTTGGCGAAAGTTTCAGAGTGACGCTCTCGCCGTCACGGGCGGCGACCCCTGATAACGCCTGATGAGCCGCACGCCGGTCCGCCGCCCCTCCGTGGGCGCGAGGTGCCGTCCTTGACGTCGCCGCTTCGTCTCGTATTGGCTCCGACCTGTCACCACCACCATCTGACAGAAAAGGAACCGCGACCGGAAAACAAGACGTGTGAGCGCTAACAGCCGACCTGGGCCACCACCCGGCGGCCATGGTGCGGAGGCGGTCCGGCGGACAGACACCACGTCCCTGGAGCCGTCCTCCCGGAGAGTCACCGATGAGGAGGTTCACGACGGCGAAGACGAACGCCCCGGACGGTCGCCTTCGTCGCGGCATGTCATCACCGGCGTACGTTCGCGGTGGTGAGGAATCCGCTGAGTGGCGGCCGGCTCTTCCTGCCGCCGGTCCCATCAACCGTTCAGGGCGGCTGTTGGATGCGTCTTCGACGCCCGGATCGCCGGGTAGAGCCCGGCGACCGCGCCGATCAGCATGGTCGCGCCGATGCCACCCGCGAACACGACGGGAGGCACCGCGATGGGCCAGCTGTTCGTCACGGCGAACACCGCGATGACGCCGAACCCGATGACGGCCCCGGCGAGTCCGCCGAGTGCGGACAGCAGGAGGGCTTCTGCCAGGAATTGGGTACGGATGTGGCTCTGGGTGGCGCCGAGAGCCCGCCGTAGCCCGATCTCCCTGCGGCGTTCGAGCACGGAGATCACCATGGTGTTGGCGACGCCGATCCCTCCGACGAGCAGCGCGACGGAGCCCAGGCCGACCAGCAGGCCGGTGAACGCGAGGTCCGCGGCGTTCTTCGCCGCCAGAGCGTCAGAGGGCCGGGAAACACGCGCGTTCTCGGGATTCTCCGGGTTCACCGTGCGCGGCAGGAGCTCGCGCACTGCTTCCACCTCGGCATCGGCCGAGCGCTCGAAAATGGTGGTCGGTTTGCCGTCCCAGCCGAACCGCGCGGCGGCGTACGCCTCGCCGATGAACGCGGAGGTGTCCAGTTCCGGGGCGAGAGGCAGGGCATCGAGTATCCCGATGACCGTGAATCGGGTGTCGCCGAGCCAGACCTGGCTTCCCGGACTCACGATGCCGAGCCGATCGGCGGAGATGGCGCCGAGCACGACGGTGGGGTAGTTCGCGGTCGCCTTGGTGAGCCAGGTTCCCTGGCGGAGCGTGCCGTCGAGGAGGCTCAGGATGTGGAGGTCGGCGACCCGCACGATGAGGCCGCTGGACTTGTCCGGGTCGATGAGCCTGCTCCGGTACACCTTGACGTCCGGCAACGTCGCGACCGCGCCGGCGATCGAGACTCCGCGGATCAGCCCGACCTTGCCGGTGGATTCGGCCGGCAGAGTGGTGTCCTGGCCGGTGAGCGACGTACCCGGCTGGACGGTGAGCAGGTTCGTGCCCAGCGCCGCCAGCTGGGCGTCCAGCCTCGCCCGGCTCGAGGTGGAGATGCCCACGACGGCGATCATCGCCGCGATGCCGTGCGGCCGTGTCCACGCGGGGCGCGCTCCGGCTTTCCGGACGTCATTTGCGGTAGCACTCCGTCAAGCCGTCCTGCGAGACGCCCTCAGGCACCTCGACCTGTGCGGCCTGCCCGGGAGCGGGGTCTTTGACCTTGTACCCGTGGTCGCGGAGGCACTGGAGGGTCTTGAGCTCCTTTTCCTTCGCTTCTTTGTCGGACATCTCGGGCTGGTCGTCAGAGGCTGCGGGCGGCTTGCCGATCTTCTTGATGCAGGCGTCCCTCGCTACCTCGTACGCGTCCTGCCGGTCGCCGAAGTCGATTTTTCCGGCCTCCTTCGGAAGTACGAAGCCCTTGTCGCTCAGGCACGACCGGAACTTGACCTCCCATTCGGTGTACTTCTGGTCGGCCGTACCGGCGGAAGACGAGTTGTTCGGCGGGCCGCTCGACTCGTTGGCGTTGCCGCAACCGGCCAGCAGGCCCGCGAGGCAGGCGAAAGCCGCGAATGCGACGCGAGCGCGAGGGCGGTGAAGTGTATTGGGCATGGTTGGCCACCCTGCGCGATGCGGATGTCCGCGTTGTCGCGGTCGCGTATCGGCGGCCGCTTGGCTACGTATCGGATGTGTGTCAGCCCTCGGAGCTGGATCACCCCACAGGTGAAGACCGGCGTCCGGACCGTTGGCGATGGCGAGCCCAGCGGGGGCCTGATACATCCCCAATACGCGTCTAAGCGGCCGCCGATACGCGACCGCCTCAGCATGGACACCTGAACCGCGCAGGGTGTCCCAATGCGTTTTCGAATTCTTCTCCTCGTTCCCGTGGCGCTGGCCGCGCTGGCGGCGACCGCGACTCCGTCGTTCGCCCTGCGCGGCGGCGTCGAGTCGGTACGGCCGTACTCGTTCATGGGCTCGTTACAGCGCGCCGAATCCCCACGCGCGGACGGCCATGTCTGCGGAGTCACGCTGATCGCGCCGCGGTGGGTGGTCACCGCGGGCCATTGCGCCCGCACGCCCAATCAGGCTCAGGTGGGCACCCCTCGGGGCTGGCGGGTGCGCATCGGCTCCCTGAGCGTGACCTCCGGTGGCGAGCTGGCCGAGGTCGACAAGTTCTATCGGTACTCCACCGAGATCTACGGCAAGGATCTCGCGCTGCTGCACCTGCGCACCCCGGTTCGGGCGAAGCCGGCGCGGATCTCGCCCGCCACGCCGACCGACCACACCGCGACGCGCATCATCGGCTGGGGCGTGACCTGTGACGAGCGCGCGCCGAAGTGCTACCCGGACCGCCTGCGCGAGGCCGACACCGTGGTGCGGCCGGACTCGGTTTGCGAAGTGAGCGGTATCACCGCGAAGCGTGAGCTGTGCGTGGGCAGCCCGGACGGAAGCATCTCGGCCACCAACATGGATTCCGGCGGGCCGGCGCTGGTCCGCCGAGGTGGCAGCTGGCTGCTGGCCGGAGCGGTCAGCGGCAGCAACGGCCCCGACACCCCGACCGTGTACAGCGACGTGTCGTTGTATCGGAAATGGATCTGGGGCATCGTCACGGGCACCGCCGTTCCGCCGAAATCGCACCTGCCGTCCCTGGAGGGCGCCGCGCAGTTCGGCGAGTGCTCCGGCGCCGTGGTCCGCACCGGGACCGGCCGGGCGCAGGATCCGGCCCTGCTCCTCACGAACGGCCACTGCGTCCGGGGCACCCGCCCCGCGCCGGGGTCGGCGCTCGTCGACCAGCCGGCCGCCCAGCCGGTCACGATCACCGACCGCGAGGGCTACCCCAAGGTCGAGGCCAGGACGACCCGGCTGGTGTACGCCACCATGACCGGCACCGACGTCGCCCTGTACCGCCTGGACCGGACCTACGCGCAGCTGGCCGCCGCCGACGCCACGGTCTTCGACCTCACCACAACCCCGGCCGCGGCCGGTGACCGGGTGGACCTGTTGTCCGGCACCTGGGGCCGGCGCTGGAGCTGCGCGGTGAAGGCCGTGGTGCCGGGGCTGCGTGAGGGCGGGTACGAACAGGAGAACGCACTCAGGTACACCAGCGCCTGCGAACCGGGGCACGGCGCCTCGGGGTCACCGCTGATCGCCCCGGACGGGCAGACCGTGGTCGGGCTGCACAACACGAGCAACGACGACGGGAAGAGCTGCACGGAGAACAACCCGTGTGAAGTCGACGCGGCCGGCCACGTGACGGTACGCAAGGGAGCCCACTACGGCCAGCAGGTCGCAGCCGTACCCGCCTGCCTGGCGCCCGGCTCAGTGCTGGACCTGTCCCTTCCGGACTGCACGCTGCCCCGCCCAGCCGCCTGACGGGCAGCGTCTCGGACGCCGGCCGGATCCGCTCCTGAACAGCCTCGCGGCGCGATCCACTCGCCTGGGAAGGACCGGCCTTCCCATGGCGAGCAGGCGCCGGATGTTTTTCGTGCCGCCCGGCAGTATTATTACGTGCCATCGACATCAGCACGATATTAAGGAGCGTCGGCGTGCTGGAACCGCATGACACCGAGGCCTGCCGGCATTGCGGCCGCCCTCTCCTCTCCCAGCCAGGACGTGGACGCAAGCGTGAATACTGCGACTCCACATGCCGCAGCGCCGCACGACGCATCCGCGACCGCTCCACAGATGTAAATGAAAGCTTGACATTCTCCTCTCGTAAAGCAAATATTGACGACGTGACGGAAACGGCGGCGTCGGCCGACCTGACGGACGCAGCCCGGAGGCTGGCGGAGCGACTGAGCGCTCCGGATGCGTCCCCGCTGGACGCGGTGGTCGCCACCCGGGATCTCGCGCGGGCCGTCGACCGGGCCATGCGGGCAGCGGTCGACAGGGCACGGGCGACGGGACACACCTGGCAGGAGATCGGCGACGTGCTCGGCTCCAGCCGGCAGGCGGCGTTCCAGCGGTTCGGCCGACCACTCGACCCAAGGACAGGAACACCCATGACCGACAAGATGCTGCCCGGCGCCGCCGACCGCGCTGCCGCCCTGGTCGCGGACCTGACCGACGGCCGCTGGGAGGACGTACGCCGCGACTTCGACGAGACGGTCGCCGCCGGCCTGAGCGCGGCCCAACTGGCCGCGACCTGGGCACAGGCGATCGGCATGGTCGGCGCGTACGAAGGCATGGGCGAACCGGTGCCCCACCAGGCGGGCGACCACACCATCGTGGACATCCCGCTGTCCTTCGAGGCGGGCGACCTGACCGCCCGCGTCGCCTACGACGGTCACGGCAAGGTCGCCGGGCTTTTCCTCCGGCGTCCCGACCCTGCGTAAATCACTCGGATCAAGAAATGGAGTGACCCTGCGATGTTCTTAACTGAGTTCGTACGCGCACGGAACGACCGCGCGCCGCGTCTGGGCGCCGGTCTCTGCGCGCTCGCCCTTGTGGTGAGCGGGTGCGGGAGCGGGTCGGTCACCCGCGTAACCGCCTCCCCCGCTTCCCGTACTAGCCCCGCCTGGGTCGAGGAGGAGGTGAGCTTCCAGGTGGACGGGATGACCGTCTACGGCACCTGGCGCCATCCGGCCCGGCCAGGCGCGAAGGTCCCGGCTGCCCTGATCATCGCGGGCAGTGGTCCCACCGACCGCGACGGCAACAGCCCCGGGCTCAGCGGGATGGACACGTACAAGACGCTAGCCGGGCTGCTGTCCGCCGGCGGCGTGGCGAGCCTGCGCTACGACAAGCTCGCGAGCGGCAAGACCGGCCTCGGGCCGTACGCGTCCAAGATCGCCGACATCGGCATCGCCCCGTTCAAGCACGAGGCCGCGGCGGCGCTGGACTTCCTGGCCAGGCGTCCCGGGACCGACAAACGGCGGCTCACGGTCATCGGGCACAGCGAAGGCGCCTTGTTCGCTCTCCTGCTCGCCACCAAATCGAAATCGAAGACACACGTAAACAGCCTCGGCCTGCTCGAACCGCTGAGCCGCCGATACCTCGACATCCTCAGCGGTCAGATCACCGCCCAGATCAAGGCCCAGCAGCAGGCAGGGAAGATCACCGCCGCCCAGGCGGCCGAGGTCGAGGACGCCCTGGCCAGGGCTGTCGCGTCGCTGCGCGCCAACGGAACGGTCGCGGCGAACCTGCCCGGCGGCCTGTCGAACGTGCTCTCCCCGGAGAACGCGAAGTTCCTGTCGGAGGTCGACCGCGAGGACCCGGCCAAACTGGCGGCCCGGCTCAAGGCGCGCACCCCGGTTCTGCTGAGTTGCAGCGACGCGGACATCCAGGTGAGCTGCGACGACGTCGAGCACCTGGCCGCGGGGCTGGCGAAAGCCCCCGCCGCCACCGACTTCGTCCGCCTGACCGGGATCAACCACGTACTCAAGGAGGACCCCAGCCGGACCGCGGCCCACTACACAGACCCCCTGCCGTTCTCGTCCAAGCTCAAGCAGGCACTCCTCGCGTTCGTCCGGGCTTCCTGAAGCGCTTCCTCCCCGAGCTGTGAGATGTGGACGAGTAGGTGTCTAGGCGAGGTCCGCGTCGCGGACGACAGCGGCTCGGTCGACCATGGCGACATTGGTTGATGGCGCCGTTCTCGCCGATCAGGCCGATCCTGTCGCCGGGCGCGGCAGTGAAAGAGACGCCGGCGAGCACGCGCCGCGTGCCCAGCGTCCGTACGAGATCGCGGGCGAGCAGCGCCTCACTCACCAGCGGGACCCCCGGTCTCCAGGAGGCGACCGTCCGCCAGCTCCAGCCACCGTTGTACGCCGATCTCGGCGAGGAAACGTTCGTCGTGGCTGACCACCACGAACGCTCCCTGATACGCGATGAGCGCCCCCTCCAGCTGCGCCACGCTGACCAGGTCGAGGTTGTTCGTCGGCTCGTCGAGCAGCAGGAGCTGCGGCGCGGGCTCGGCGCACAGCACGCAGGCCAGGGTGGCCCGCAGCCGTTCGCCGCCGGACAGCACCCCCACCGGCAGGTGCGCACGCGCGCCGCGGAACAGGAAGCGGGCCAGCAGGTTCATCCGCTCCGCCGCGGCCATGCCGGGGGCGAAGGCGGCCAGGTTCTCCGCCACGGTGCGTTCGACGTCGAGCAGGTCGAGTCGCTGCGACAGGTAGGCGACCCGCCCGTCGGCCCGCCTGGTCGTGCCGCCGTCCGGCTCCAGCTCGCCGCTGATCAGGCGCAGCAGGGTGGACTTGCCCGCGCCGTTGGGGCCGCGCAGCGCGATGCGTTCGGGGCCGCGTACGGTCAGGTCGAGGCCCGGCTCGGCGAACAGGCCGCGGGCCCGCAGGTGTTCGCCGAGGAAGACCGTGCGTCCGGCGGGCACGTTCGTCCCCGGCAGCTCCAGCGTGATCTTCTGGTCGTCGCGCAGCGCCCACCCGGCCTCGTCGAGGCGGGCCTGGG
Organism: Nonomuraea sp. NPDC049158; assembly: GCF_040648335.1. NCBI lineage: Bacteria > Bacillati > Actinomycetota > Actinomycetes > Streptosporangiales > Streptosporangiaceae > Nonomuraea > Nonomuraea sp. NPDC049158. The sequence goes on along the minus strand of NZ_JBEZDM010000013.1, from coordinate 278,595 downwards.
CGTCGCTGACCCGGGAGGCGTGCATCTGGCCCGCCCGGCCGGCCGACTCCTGGGCGCCGCGTTTCATGTTCCCGGCGAAGATGCGCGGCAGCCCGGCGTTCTTGAGGTTGCGGGCGGCGTTGCCCGCCCGGCGCTCGGCCCGCTCGCGGGCCTGCTGCATCTCCCGCTTCTCGCGCTTGAGGTCCTGCTCGGCGCTGCGCACGTTCCGTTCGGCGGCCTCCTGCTCGGCGCGTACGGCCTCCTCGTACGCGGTGAAGTCGCCGCCGTAGAAGCGGACCTCGCCCCGGTCGAGCTCGGCGATGCGGTCCATGCGGTCGAGCAGGGCCCGGTCGTGGCTGACCACCAGCAGGCAGCCGGTCCATTCGCCGAGCACGTCGTAGAGCCTGCGGCGCGCGGCGAGGTCGAGGTTGTTCGTCGGCTCGTCGAGCAGGAGCACGTCGGGACTTTTGAGCAGCTGCGCGATCAGCCCGAGCGAGACGACCTCGCCACCGCTGAGCGTACCCAGGCGCCGGTCGAAGTCGATGTCCGCGAGGCCGAGCCGGTCGAGCTGGGCTCGGGTGCGCTCCTCGATGTCCCAGTCGTTGCCGATCGTGGTGAAGTGCTGCTCGCTCGGGTCGCCCGACTCGATGGCGTCCAGCGCGGCGATCACCGGGGCGATGCCGAGCACCTCGGCCACGGTCGGCTCACCGACGAGGGGCAGGTTCTGCGGCAGGTAGCCGAGCACGCCCTCGACGGCGACCCCGCCGCCCGAGGGCCGCAGCTCACCGGCCATCAGCTTGAGCAGCGTGCTCTTGCCCGCGCCGTTCGGGGCGACGAGGCCGGTACGGCCGCCGCCCACGGTGAAGGACAGGTCGTTGAAGACAGGGGTGTCGTCAGGCCAGGAGAAGGACAGGCCGGAACAGATGATGAACGCATCGGACATGCGACAGACCTCGATACGAGACCCGGGCGTGCGAAGAGGGCCCGGCAAGGGGACAGGTTTGGGGGTACGACGACGAGGGCCACGTCGGCGGCGGTCATGCGCGCCTGCCGGGGCCGGTCAACCTCCGGTATCACCCGGAGATGTCGTCGTCACCTGCCATGCCTGGTCTCCTAAGGTCTGAACACGAGCATTCATCACCGTAGCAGCCGTTCCGATCGGGCGCACAGGGTCAACGTGCCTGTGGGGTGCCGACGCCGCGCAGCAGGGTGTCGACCACGACGTCGGCGGCCTGTGCCGGGCTCAGCTCGGACAGGTTCTCGGCGGCATGCTCCATCAGCGGCGGCAGGACCGTGGCCACCCAGCCGCGCGGCAGATCGGAGCGCAGCAGGCCCTCCTCGGTGGCGCGCCGCAGGAAGGCATCGACCTCGTCGATCAGGCCGCGGCGGCGCTCGAGGATCGTCGCCTCGCGGAGCATGAGGCTCGTTTCCACCGGCCATTTGCGGTTGACGGCGATGATGCCCTCGACGTAGCGATGCAGCGCGACCGCTACCGGGGCCTCGCGCAGCCTGGCGGCCTCGATGGCCGCCTCGACCGCGTCGTAGCGCGCTCCGTAGACGGCGGCCATGAGGTCTTCGCGGGAGGCGAAGCGGCGGTAGACGGTGCGGCGGTCCACTCCCGCCTCCGCGGCGATGGCGGCGATGGTCGCCGAGGGGTCGTCGGCGAGCATGCGGGCGCCCGTGCTCAGGACGCGTTCCAGGTTGCGCGTCGCGTCTGCTCTCACCTGCCCAACATACCCCCTTATGTGGCACATGGAGCGTTTTTACGTCACCTTTATGCGGATGTTAAGACGATAAGTGCTACATTGATGAGACATCTAGAGAGGACTCACTCATGGCCAAGACATGGCTCATCACCGGAGCGTCACGCGGTCTCGGACGCCGGCTCACCGAAGCCGTCCTCGAGGCAGGCGACCAGGTCATCGCCGCCGCACGTAGCCCCAAGCAACTCGACGACCTGGTGGCCCGCCATGGCGACCGGATCCGAGCGGTCGCACTCGACGTCACCGACGCCGCCGCGGCCTCCCGGGCGGTCAAGGCGGCCACCGACGCCTTCGGCGGCCTCGACGTGGTCGTGAACAACGCCGGCTACGGCAACAGCGCACCGATCGAGGAGATGGCCGAAGACGACTTCCGCGCCCAGATCGAGACCAATCTCTTCGGCGTGGTGAACGTCACACGGGCCGCCCTGCCCGTCCTGCGTACCCAAGGATCAGGAGTCTTCGTACAGTTCTCCTCCATCGGAGGACGTGTCGGCGGCACTCCTGGAATGGGCGCCTACCAGACCGCGAAGTTCGCCGTCGAAGGCTTCTCCGAAGTCCTTGCCAACGAAGTCGCGCCCTTCGGCGTCAAGGTCATCATCGTCGAGCCGGGCGCGTTCCGTACCGACTGGCAGGGCTCCTCCATGGAGATCCACCCCGTCGGCCCCGACTACGAGCAGACCGTGGGCGCCATCCACCGCTACCGGCGCGACACCGACGGCACCCAGCCCGGCGACCCCGCCCGCGCCGCCAAGGTCATCATCGACGTCGTCCGTGACGACGACCCACCTCGACGGCTCCTCCTCGGCAGCGACGCCGTTGCCTCGGCCCAGAAGGCCGCCGAGATCCGCGCCGCCGAAACCGAGAAATGGGCCGACGTGAGCCGCTCGGCCGACTACCCCGCCGACGAACGCTGACCCTTGCGGTCGCACGCGAGTGCGCCGCTCCTCAAGGTCGAGGTTCGTGCGGTTGTGAGGGGCGGCCGGGCAGGTCGTGCTGGGTGAACATGTCGATCAGCAGCCGGATCGGCAGGCCGGCCTCGGTCGGGTAGCGGAAGTGCTCGTCGAGGTTGATGCTGTAGTGGTTGCGGCGGCCGACCCGGTCGCGGGAGAGGTAGCCGGCCTGGTGCAGGTCGGTCACGATGCCTTGCACGGCGCGTTCGGTGATGCCGATGCCGGCGGCGATGTCGCGCATCCGCGCCTGTGGGTTGCGGGCGATCTCCAGCAGGACGCGCGCGTGATGGGTAAGGAACGTCCAGGCGGACGAACGGTCGTCGGATGCGCTCACAGGTCTTCACCTTCTCCGCCCCCGGCGGTTATCAGCGGCTGCGGGGCGGACTGTACCCTCTCTTCCCAGAAGATCCTATGGGGAAAACTCTTTCCGGTATCGGTCTTCGGGATTACAGTTCGGATGCGAGGAAGGAATCGCGCCCGTACTCGGCCAACCCTGAGAGGACGTCATGACTGTCGCGCCGCCGTCGGCGGCCTGCTGAGCAGGCCGTATAGCCGCCATGCCCCCTTTGAGCCTGGACAGCCAGCGCCTGATCACCGGCGTGCTGATCACCGTGACCGGCGAGGTGGACACCACCAACGCCGCCCAATTGGAGACCTACCTCAGCGGGCAGCTCCGGCCCGGCGAGCCGCTGCTGCTCGACCTGGACGGGCTGACCTTCCTCGACAGCATGGGCCTGCACCTGCTGCTGCGCCTCAACACGGCCCTGAGCGAACAAGGTGCCGCCCTCCATCTGGCGTCCGTGCGCGGCGCACCTGCCCGCATCCTTGAGATCACCGGCCTGTCATCGGCCCTGAACATCCACACCACCGCGGAGCAGGCCATCAGCAGCATCCTGGCCGAGCAGGTCCAGCCATAGGAGCCTCGATCTCAGGCGGGTCCGCTGCGTTCGCCTGGGGGACGGGGCTCCGGGTACTGATCGCCACGAACGAACCGTGGGGCACCTACCACGCGGCTCCGCTGCTGCCCGAGGCGCGCCGTCTGGGGTGGGAGGTCGTGCAGTTGGTGCCCGATCGGTCAGGGATCAAGCCGGGTGATCCGGTCCCGGTCGCGACGCCTGACGAGATCCCGCAGGCCGACCTGCTCGTGGTGACGGGCGCCGGCGACTGGCCCGCCGAGTGTGCCGCGCGGTTGCGCCATCTGCCGCTGGTCGCCAGTTCGCTGGCCTACCAGCTGCCGGTGGAGGCGCCGCGGGCCAAGGAGTTCCGCGAGCGGCTGCGGGCGATCACCGCGTCGTCGCCCGCCGAGGCGAAGGTGTACGACGACTACCTGGGTGTCCGCCGCCCGATCACGGTCGTGGGTACGCCACAGACCGACGACCTGCCCAAGCACAACCCGGAGGAGGGCACCGTCCTGGTGCTCACCAGCGTGACCAAGTCCAGCGGTACCGGCGGCTCGGCCCCCGGCACTGAGTTGCTGCTCGCCGCGGCGGAACGCCTCGCGGCGGCCGGCAAGCACATCCTGGTCGGGCTGCACCCGCGCGAGGACCGCTCGCTGTGGGAACGGTACGAGATCAGCGCGGACGACGTGGTGAACGCCGTGGAGACGGCGGAGCCGGTCTCATCGAAGGTGCTCTATGAGGCGGTCGGGCCGGTGGGTGGCTCGGCCAGGCGGCTGTTCAAGGTGTGGCGGAAGGCCGGTCTGCGGGTCCACGCGGCAGCCTGACGTCGGGCTCCGGCGAGCGATACGGCCAGCCGGTCGGCCGTGGGCAGAGTGCTTACGAGGCGTGCGCCTTGATCGCCACGCTGGTCAGGGCGAGCAGGAGTTCGAGGTCGGGTTCGGCGTCCACCTGCACGGCCACCCAGGCGCGATCGGCGCAGGCGTGCACCTGGTCACAGACCCGCAGATGCGGTTCGAGCCGGTCGATCGCCGCCGCCGTCAGACGTAGGTGCACCTCGTCCCGGCCGGACGGGCGCAAAATCTCGGTGCCCCGCACCGCGAAGGCCACGCCGCGCCGGGTGTCGCTGACCGCCAGTGCCGGCCAGGAGCGCAGCTCGGCCATCGCCCGGGCCACATAGGGCCCGTGACGCAGACTCGCCCGCCGCCAGACGGAGATCCCTGCCACAACCTCAATGCTGCTCTACCGCACACCGCATCGCCATGCTGCGTTCTTCAACCGTTATCTGTTATTCAGACGCAAGGGGCCCCTGGGCACAGGTGGAAACACTTGCGGAGGTGCCGGACACCTAGTGAGGTGTTCCGGCATTCTTCGGTTAGGAGACACCCGTGCAGGATCAACGCGTGCCACCCGACACGCGAGATCGTTTCGAGGCGCTCTATCTCGCCTGTTATCCGGCGGTACACCGCTATGCGATACGTCGTGCAGATTCGGTGGACGACGTCGCCGATGTGATCGCGGAGACCTTCCTCGCCGCGTGGCGGCGGCTGGATGACGTACCCGAGGGCGATGCCGCCGTGCTCTGGCTGTACGGCGCGGCCCGGCGGGTCCTGGCCAATCACCGGCGCGGCGAGTCGCGCCGTACCGCGCTGGCCTCGCGGCTCCGTGGCGAACTGGCTGTCGGACAGGGGCAGACGGCCGCCGACCCACGGACCGAGGCCGTACGGACCGCGTTCGCCGCCCTGAACGCGGCCGACCGGGACGTGCTCGCGCTGGCCTGCTGGGAGGAGCTGACCGGCCCGCAGATCGCCAAGGTACTGGGCTGCAGCAGCACCGCCGCCCGGCTCCGGCTGCATCGGGCCCGTAAACGACTGGCCCGGCTGCTCGACACGACCACGACGGATGGGGTCACCGTGATGACCGCACTGAGGGGAGAGACCCGATGAACAAGATCGACCGCATGGTGTCCGCCATCGATCCGGCCGCCGAGTACACCAAGCCTGCCATGGACCAGGGGGTCCAGGACCTCCTCGCGGAGATCGTGGCGACCCCGCCCGCAAGCCGTCAGTCCTCCTGGCTGCCCGGCAGGAGCACCGTTTCACCGTTGCGTCGTCCCGTGCTGGCGGGGTTGGCCGTCGCGGGCATCGCCGCGGCCGCGCTGGTGGCCGTGCCGCTGGTCTCAGGGACGTCGAGTGCGGCGTACGCGGTGGTGAAGAACTCCGACGGCACCGTTCAGGTGACGGTCAAGGAGTTCCGGGACCCCGACGGGCTGGAGGCCAAGCTCAAGAGCGCGGGGATCGCGGCTGACGTGACGTTCACGGAAGCGGACAAGCAGTGCGCACGTGGGCGTTTCATCGGCGCGGACCTGGCCTACGACCCACCGAGCACCAAGAACATGACCGAGCAGCAGCGCAAGGAGTTCGACAAGCCGGACAACTGGCGCTCCCGAGACGTCGCCGCGCCGATCAACAAGGACACCTTCGTGATCTCCCCACGCTTCATGCGCCCGGAGGAGACGCTCGTCCTGGAGATCCGACCGGGTAACTACTCCGGAATGAACTATGCGTTCCTCCCCTATCTGGCCAAGGCCGGCAGCCCGATCGCGCCCTGCCGGCTCGTGAAGGCGAACTCCGATGAGGAGCTCGCCAAGAAGCTGGCCGGAAACTGAGTACAGCCGAGCACACTCTGCGGCATACCGTGGCCTGATGGCTGACGATATGTTCGAACATCCGCGTCTGGCCTCGATCTATGACGCGCTCGAACCCGACCGTGGTGATCTGGACGCGTATGTGGCCATCGTCCATGAGCTCGGTGCCCGTACCCTGCTGGACGTGGGGTGCGGGACGGGGACGTTCGCGCTGCTCCTGGCCGGTCGCGGTATCGACGTCATAGGCGTCGACCCGGCCCGCGCGTCGCTCGATCTCGCGCGGGCCAAGCCGGACGGCGACCGGGTGCGCTGGCTCCACGGTGACGCGACGGCCCTTCCCTCGATGCAGGTAGATCTGGCCACCATGACGGGAAATGTCGCCCAAGCGATCGTGGACCCGCCAGATTGGGAGGGGACGTTACGTGGGGTCTACGACGCGTTGCGGCCCGGTGGGCATCTCGTGTTCGAGACCCGGGATCCGGCGAAACGCGCCTGGGAGGGGTGGGATCGCGCGGCGACGTACAACGTCACCGAGATCCAGGGCGTCGGCGCGGTGGAGAGCTGGTGCGATGTGCTCGACGTCAGCGGGCCGCTGGTGACATTCCGCGGGACGCACGTCTTCGGCTCGGACGGGCAGGTGCTGACCTCGCACTCGACGCTGCGCTTCCGCGAGCGTGACGAGGTCGAGGCGGCGCTGGTCGCCCATGGGTACACCGTGGAGGAAGTCCGTGGTGCGCCCGACCGGCCCGGCCTGGAGTTCGTCTTCTTCGCCCGGCGACCCCCGATGGTCAGTGTTCTTTGAACAGGGTCCTGCACAGCCGTTCCCTGAGTCCCTGCAGCCGGACGCAGGCCGAGCGATGCTCGACTCTCGCGCGATGCACGGGGTGATGGCGAGTCTTCGCGGTCTTGACGCGATGGCGGGTCTTCGCGGTCTTCAAGCGATGTTTCCGCTCGACAGCAGGATGGGCAGCCTTCCGGGCAGCCCGATGAGCGACCCGATGAGCGGCCGGACGGGCGACTGGGCGGGCAGCGGGAGGGGCAGCGGGCTTCGGCGCCGCGTGAACCTGCTCGGCGGCCGGCGGCGCGGCCTCACCGGTCGTGACCGACATGGCGGCCACCCGCGGAGGCAGCGACGACTGACGCTCCTGGACGGTCCGGCCCACCGAGTAGCCGAGCCCGCTGCCGAAACCCATGGCTCCGGCGAGCGCGAGCGCCATGCACGCCGATCCCCACCGCCGTCGTGGCGGAGTCGGCGTCCTGCGAATGAACGCTGACGGCGGAAGCATCTCCATCATCATCACCCCCGGGGATCATGAGCTGACAGTTAGTGGGCGATCACGAAGCGTTATGATCTCAAGATTTCCACGCAGATCCCGGGTCAACCCTCCATCCAGGTACGAAAGGCGAAAGGGCCGGCTCCGCCACGCGGAACCGGCCCAGACGAGGCCCTCAGGAGGTGAAGATGGTCACCCCAGGCCGCTCTTCATGGCGGTGATCAGCTCACCCCCGGTGGTGTCGCCGCTGAGCTCCCAGAAGAACGCGCCGCCCAGGCCCTGGCTCTTCGAGTAACTCATCTTGCCGCCGATCGTGCTCGGCGTGTCGTAGCTCCACCACTGGCCGCCGCAGTAGGCGTAGGCCGTACCGGCGACGGTGCCGGTGGCCGGGCAGCGGGTCTTGAGCACCTTGTAGTCCTCGATGCCCTGTTCGTACGTGCCGGGCGCCGGTCCTGTCGCCGTGCCGCCGGGGGCGGACTGCGTGACCCCGCTCCAGCCGCGGCCGTAGAACCCGATGCCGAGCAGCAGCTTGCTCGACGGCACGCCCTTGCTCTTGAGCTTCTGGATGGCGTTGTCGGAGTAGAAGCCCGGTGTCGGGATGCCCGCGTACGAGGTGAGCGGCGAGTGCGGGGCCGTGGGGCCCTGCGCCGCGAAGGCACCGAAGAAGTCGTACGTCATGACGTTGTACCAGTCGACGTACTGGGCGGCGCCGCCGTAGTCAGCCGCGTCGATCTTGCCACCGCTGGTGCCGTCGGCGGTGATGGCCGCGGTGACGAGGTTGCCGGACCCGAAGCGGGAGCGCAGGGCCGACACGACGTTCTTGAACGCCGCCGAGCCACTGCTGTCGCAGCTGAGGCCGCAGGCGTTCGGGTACTCCCAGTCGATGTCGATGCCGTCGAACACGTCCGCCCAGCGCGGGTCCTCGACCAGGTTGTAGCAGGAGTTGGCGAAGGCGGCCGGGTTCTGGGCGGCCTGGCCGAAGCCGCCGGACCAGGTCCAGCCGCCGAAGGAGAAGAGCACCTTCAGGTTCGGGTACTTCTTCTTGAGCTTGCGCAGCTGGTTGAAGCTGCCGCGCAGCGCGCCCGCGTCCCAGGTGTCGGCGACGCCGTCCACGCTCTCGCCCGCCTGGTAGAAGCGGTCGTAGTCGGCGTAGCTGTCGCCGATGGCGCACTGCCCGTTCGTCACGTTGCCGAAGGCGTAGTTGATGTGGGTCAGCTTGGCGGCCGAGCCGCTGGTGTCGATGTTCTTGACGTGGTAGCCGCGCTGGTAGACGCCCCACTGGACGAAGTACCCGAGCACCTTGTTGCCGCCGCCGGTGCACCCGGTGGTCGCGCCGGTGACCTGGGCGCTGGCCGCGGACTCGCCCACCGAGTTGTACGCCTTGACCGTGTACGTGTGCGACGTACAGGCGCCCAGCGACCCGATGGTGGCCGACGTGCCGGTCACGGTCGCCTTGACCGTGCTCCCCTCGTAGACGCGGTAACCGGTGACGGTGCCGGAAGAGGCGCCCCACGACAGGGCGATCGAGCTGCCGGTCGAGCCGGTGACACTGGGCGTGCCCGGCTGGCCGGGAGCGCCGGTGCCGCCCGAGGTGGTGACGGTGACGGAGTTACCGGCGGCCGAGACGTTCCCGGCGGCGTCACGGGCGCGGACCGTGTAGGTGTAGCTGGTGGCGGCCGCGAGCCCGCTGTCGGTGTAGGTGGTGCCGGTGACCGTGGTCACCTGCGTCGAGCCGCGATAGACGTCGTAGCCGGTGACGCCGACGTTGTCGGTGGCGGCGTTCCAGGCCAGGGAGGCGCTGCTGGAGGTGGTGCCCGTCGAACGCAGGTTGCCGGGCACGGACGGCGCGGTGGTGTCGGTGCCGCCACCGGTGACCGGCTTCCACAGGGCGGGTACGTTGGGCGGCTCCCAGCCGGGCTGGGAGGTATGGCTCTGGATGCACTCGTAGTCGACGCCGTTGTAGGTGACGCGGGTCCCTGCCGTGTACGCGGTCCACGGGGCCCAGGCGGCGGCGAAGGCGACCGAGCTGGCGCCGTACGCGCCGGTAGGTGCGGTGACCGTGGCGGTCAGCGGCAGCAACAGCGCCGCCAGGACCGCGAGGCCCTTCTTCCGGATCGTGTGTCTCATAGTGCTCCGACCTCCGGCGGTTTTGGGGGTGGGTGGGAGGCCCGACACGAAACTTATAGGAAAGTTTCCTGTCAATTATGAGACGACGCTAGCCGCCGCCTGCGAGATCGTCAAGACAGGCAGTCAATTTTCGTCATACACGGAATTAACACCCCGCCCGGCAGTCTTCATCGTGACCGGCCGGTCGTCACAGCTCACAACCCTCAGAGAACCGTCAGAGAAGAGAGTCACATGAGACGCGCACTCGGTGCCGCCATCATCGCCGTGGCGGCCTTCGGCACCACCGCTGCCGTGTCCGCTCCGGCATTCGCCTCGGACGACCCGTCGCAGCCTCAGCTGATCACCAGCGACCAGCTCACGCCCATCCTGGAGTGCTCCGAGCCCGACGTCGTGTTCAAGGGCGAGCAGGGCAAGAGGATCAGCCTCAAGGACGGCCGGTTCGCGGACGAGGACGGCAGGCTCATCAAGGGTAAGGACGTCAAGGATAAGAAGGTGCGCGTCTTCTCGGAGCGGCTGGGCCCCGAGGATGACGCCTGCGGGGCGGACGAGAAGATGAAGTGCGTGGTCAAGCACCGCGAAGGCGGCCGGGTCAACGTCCGGTTCCGCGATGAGAAGGGCGTTCTGCACAAGCGCGCCTTCAAGAGCAAGCAGGGCGCGGAGTTCTTCACGAAGAAGGACAAGCACGTCATCAAGTGGGTCGGCTGCACCGTCGTGCGCTGATAACCCGTACGTGCCTGGCGATGACTCGCCCCGAGCCCGGGGCGAGTCATCGCGGGGTTACTTGGCGTCCGGGACGGCGGGCTGCTCGTTCGTCCAGCCCACCTTGTACGTCTCCACCTTGGTCTTGGCCGGGAACGGCTTCCCATTGACCGTGGTGTCGGTGTACTCGGCCAGCAGCATCATGGCCTTGGTGTCCACAAGGAGCTGCTGCTTGAGCACGGTGCCCTTGGTGGTGAGCGTCGGCAGGGCGAACTTCTGCCCGGAGCGGTTCAGCGAATCCTGGGCCCGCCCGAGGTCGGTGACACCCTTGGTGGTCTTGAACGCCTGGAAGGCGGCGCTCCTGACCTTCCGCGGGACCGGGTTCTCCCAGAGCATCCGGCTCAGGTCGATGGCCACGTACCGGTCGAGCTGGGATTCCCAGTCGCCGATCTTGGAGTTCGGGGAGGTGGTCTTCGCCTCGTCCGCGGCCTCCTTCGTCCAGGTCTTCACGTCCGCCACGACATATTCCTTGAGGGCGGCCGGATCCGACGGCAGATCCTGGAGCTGCTGGTACGTCACCCACTTCCGGCCCAGGTGGAAGCCCTTGGGGGCGCCTTTCGTCGGCCCCACCTGCCCCTCACCGGGCTCCGTGGACAGGGAGATCTTCATGCCTTCCGTACGGTAGGTCCACGAGGTCGGGGAGCCGTCGGCGCGCCAGGCCGCCTCGTCCTTCTTGGTCTTGGGCCGGGCACCGAGCGTCCGGAAGCCGAACCAGCTCTTGCCCTCAGGTGGCTGCCAGTTGGTGGACACCTCCCGCTGCGTCAGCCAGTAACCGCTGCCGACCGGACGCGGATGGGTCCTGCTCAGGATCGTGTCGACCCGCCAGTACTTGCCCTCGGGCGGGGTCGCCTGCGCGGGTACGGCGAGCGCTCCGGTGAAGGCCAAACCGGCGACGGCGACGATCAGCGATCTCACTTCTGCTCCTTCAGTGGGTTGTCATCTGTCCAGACGCTCTCCTGGATCGCGGTGAACTCCAGGAGACGGCCATCGTCCGTGGCGCGCGTCTCGATCGAGAGGGGCTTCCCGGTGGCCGGATCGATCACCAGCCGGGTACGAGTGCCCCCCGCGTACTCGGTCACGGGACGCTGCGCGGACTGGTATTCGAGTGCCTGCCCGGTACGTCCAAGCGTGTCCGTCACCTGCCCGACGGCCGAGACCCCGGGCAGCGACGCGAGCAGCCGGTAGGCGGCGGCCCGGGTCTCACTCGTCACCGGCGCGTACACGAGCAGGCTCACGGCGTTGTCGACGAGCGCCCGGCCGTCCACGTCGGAGAAGAGCGCGCGCAGCCCCTCTGGAGTCGTCGGCACCTCGTTCATCCTGGTCAGCGGCTTACCGGCCAGGACGATGCGGAAGTCCCAGTCCTCGCTGGAAAAGGTCCACGGCTTGCCCCGCGCCGCCCGGACGATGCCCTCGGCCCGGTCGTCGGTGATCAGGCCGGGAGTCTTGCCCTGTCCGTAGGTCCAGGTCGTCGGCGCGCCGGCGGCCCGCCAGGCGGCCTCGCCCTCGGAGTTCGCGAGCACGGCGCCGAGGTAGGTCTCGCGGTACCAGGTAAGGGCCTCCGGATCCGCTGGGATCCAGGATTCCATCGACTTGCTCTGCCGCAGCAGGTAGTGGTGGCCCGGGTCGTAGAACTCGCGGCCGTCGATCAACTTGCTGCCCCACCAGGAGCCCGCGTCGGGCGTCGCGGCCACCGAGGTCGCGGCGGCCAGCAGGATCTGGTTGGCGCTCATCGGGGCGACCGCACTGTGCGTGGCGGGCGACCCGCCCGGCGACACGGAGCTGGTGGCCAGCAAGGCCACGGCCGCCGCCCCGGCCAGGCCGAGCCCCAGCGTGCTCCATCTGGCGGTCCTGCGGCGCCGCCGTGCCCCCTCGTGAGCGAATACGCCGGCCAGCCGTTCGCGCCCGGCCCGCCGGACCTCCGGCGACAGCGGCGGCGCGGGCAGCAGTTCGCGCACCGCCCGGTAATCATCCATCAGAGCCTCCAAGCAAGGGGTTGACGCCGCCCAGAGCGGCCCGGAGCTTCCTGCGCACCCGTGACAGACGGGACCCGACGGTGCCGTACGGGATGCCCAGCGCCTGGGCCACCTCCTCATGGCTCAGCTCGCCCAGGGCGCTCAGCAGCAGCACGTCCCGGTCCCCGTCCGAGAGCGCCTGCAGCTCCGCCGTGAGCCGCGCCTGCTCGTTCGCGGCGTCGACGCGGCTGACCACGCGTTCCTCGTGACCGTGGTCCGTGCCCTCGGGAGCGGCCGCGCTGCGGCGCAGCGCCGCCAGCTTCCTGGTCTCAGTACGGCGGTGCACCGCGATCAGGTTGGAGGCGATGCCGTACAACCAGGGGCGCACCTCCCCCCGTTCGCGATCGAACGTGGTGCGCTTCCTGAACGCGGCCAGAAACACCTCGGCGGCGAGGTCGTCGGCGGCCTCCTGACCGAGCCGCCTGCCCAGGTACGCGTGAATCTCCCCGATATAGCGGTCGTAGAGCTCCCCGAACCGCTCGGGTCTTCGGTACGACGCCTCCACCAGGTCCGCGTCGCTGATCGCCCCCGAGGGATCAACGAGCCGGAGCCGAGCCGTCATGTTGGCAGTCACACCTGTTACTCAACCGATGGGGCGATCTGCTTTCACGGGCCTCAGCCGTCGATGGCCACCAGGCGCGGTTCGCCCGCGACCAGCTCGACCTCCTCCCGGTGCCCGGAGGCGCGGTGGATCAGGGTGATCCGCTGGTCCACCGGCGAGCGCAGCACCGCCCGCACGCTCCCCTCACCCCAGGTCAGCTCCTCGACGACGACCCGCCCCCGGCAGGCGACGCCGCGGATCGTCCCCTTCGCCAGCGGCTCGGGTACGGCGGGCAGCAGCTCCACGGCCCCCGGCCGGGAGTCCACCAGCAGCTCGATGACCAGCCCGTGCAGGGTGTGCGCGGCGTCGGCGTTGTAGATCTCCCGGCCCGGGTTGTGCGAGGTCATGAGCGATCGGAACAGCATGTCCGTGCCCAGGATCTTCATCAGGTTGGCCTGGGCCAGCCCCGCGTCCTTCAGCCGGGCCGCCGCCAGTGCCCGGTGCAGGCTGCCGTGGGCCGACAGGTTCTCGTCGCCGCGCAGCTCCAGAGCGCGGTGCGCGGCCGCGGCCAGCTCCGGCTCGTCGTCGGGGTTGATCTCGTGCAGCGGCCACACCGGATAGAGGTGGCTGACGTGCCGGTGATCCTCGTGCGGGGCCGCGTCCCAGGCCCACTCCGTGAGCGCGCCCCGCTCGTCGATCCGGTACGGCGGCAGCCGCTCGGCCAGCGGGGATCCGGCCAGGCCCAGGGCGTGCCTGGCCGCCGCGATGTCCATGGTCGCGTTGACGCTCGCGTACGAAGAGCCCTCGGGACCCACCTCGGGCGAGAACGACGGCACGATCACGAAGTCGGACCCGGCCAGGAACCCCTCCCAGAACGCCGCCGCCTCCGCCAGCCAGCCGGGCAGTTCGTCAGGCAGGTCACCGGTGACCTGGTGGTGCTCATGGAGCGGGTACAGCAGCCAGTCGGCCCCGGACAGCCACATCGTCCACGGCCAGTCCTCGTCGAAGTGGAACAGGTAGCCGCTCTCCCCGTCGGTACGGCTCGGCGCGAGGATGCCGTCGACCCCGTAGATCTCGCGGGCGTTGACCCTCCAGTGGTCGATCTGGTCGCGGATCAGGGCGGCGTACCCCGTCATGAGCTCGGGCATCGCGCCGATGTTCACCCCGGCCACCTGAAGGTTGAGGTTGGCGTCGGTGGTGAAGTCGCCCGACCAGGCCGCTCCCCACGCGCCGAGCCAGAGACCGGTGAGCCGGGGCGGCAGCACGCCCGAGGAGCTGAGCAGCAGGTAGCGGCCCGAGTGGAACAACCGCTCGATCAGGGCGGGGCCGGGCGGCTCGGCGATCAGCTCGCCGACCGACGGGTTCTCGGCCACACCCAGGTCGAGGGTGACCCGCTCGTAGATGGGCCGATGGATGGCGACATGCCGCGCCAGCAGTTCGTCGTACGAGTGGCCGGCCAGGGCGGTGAGCGCGGCCTCCAGCCGGTCGGTGCCCCAGCCGGGCTCCTCGTACCGGTCCAGCTTCGTCAGCAGCAGCGTCTCGCCCCGCGTCACCACCGCATCGCCCGACACGGAGACGTCGGCGGCCAGGACGAGCGTCAGCCCCTCGAACCCGGCGGCGCCCAGCCCGGCCGGGTAGGCACCGCGAGCGCTCAGGAAGACGTGCCCACCCTTCTCGTAAGCGGTGGTCTGGTAGACGACATCGTCGGGCTTGCCCGGCAGGTCGCCCGTCAGACACAGCCTCAGCTCGCCGGTCAGCCGCTGGACCACCACGGAGTCGGCCCGCGAGACGAACGCGTGGTGCGCGCGCCCACCCGACGTGCCTGCGACCTCCCCGGTCGCGGAGCCCGATGTGCCTGCAACCTCCCCGGTCGCGAGGCCCGACGTGACCACGATCTCCCCGGTCGCGAAGTCGGTGACGCGCCGATAGGGCCCGGCGCACGGGCCCTCGACGACCAGCTCGTACCCCGGATGGAACGCCTGCGTCCAGGCCAGGCCCCGCCCGTCGGCCGCCACCCGCTGCGCCTCGGCGGCCCGCCCGGACAGGATCAGCTCGCGGATCTCCCCCAGCCGGTCGGCGATCGCGGGCGGGCGCAGGTCGCGGGTGCCGTTGGGCAGGACGAAGCGGTGATGGTCGAACACCACGCGCTGGGCGTGCGGCTCGCCGTAGACCATGATCCCGTACTCGCCGTTACCGGAAAGGAACGCGTCCTCCCAGGTAAGCGCGGGCTCGGTGTCGTGAATGCGGTGCGCGGGCATCGGACCTCCGGCATGGGGAAGCGCTTTCCCAGCCCACCCTATTAAATGCTACAGATGCTTGACGCGGCAAAAAAATAATGTCGAGATAAGGACGTACGACAGCGAGATCGCCTTCGACCGGAAGCGAGTGTGAGATGTCCATCGACTACGGCGAGCGCATCCCGAACAACGTCAACCTGGCCGATGACCGGCGGCTGCGACGGGCGCTGGAGTCCTGGCAGCCCGGCTTCCTGCGCTGGTGGGGCGAGATGGGGCCGGCGCTGCCGACCCAGGACGTCTACCTGCGCACGGCGGTGGCGGTCGGCCGGGAGGGCTGGGCGCACTTCGGCCACGTGGCGCTGCCCGAATACCGGTGGGGCATCTTCCTGGCAGAGCGCGACCCCGACCGGCGCATCGCCTTCGGCCGGCACCGGGGACAGCCGGTCTGGCAGCAGGTGCCCGGCGAGTTCCGCGCCGAGTTGCAGCGGCTCATCGTGGTGCAGGGCGACACCGAACCGGCCAGCGTGGAGCAGCAGCGCCGCCTCGGGCTGACCGCGCCCAGCCTGTACGACCTGCGCAACCTGTTCCAGGTCAACGTCGAGGAGGGCCGGCACCTGTGGGCCATGGTCTACCTGCTGCACGCCTACTTCGGCCGCGCCGGTCGCGACGAGGCCGACGCACTGCTGCTGCGCAACTCCGGCAGCGAGGACTCGCCACGCATCCTGGGCGCCTTCAACGAGGAGACGCCGGACTGGCTGTCGTTCTTCATGTTCACCTACTTCACCGACCGCGACGGCAAATACCAGCTGGGCACGCTGAAGGAGAGCGCCTTCGATCCGCTCAGCCGTACGTGTGAGTTCATGCTGAAGGAGGAGGCCCACCACATGTTCGTCGGCACCACCGGCGTGGACCGGGTGGTGGAGCGGACCGCGACGCTGATGCGCGAGCACGACACCGACGACATCCAGAAATATGGCGGCATCCCGCTTGATGTCATCCAGAAGTACATCAACTTCCACTACAGCGTCAGCCTGGACCTGTTCGGCGGCGAGACCTCCACGAACGTGGCCAACTACTACACGGCCGGGCTCAAGGGCCGCTGGCAGGAGGAACGTCGCAAGGACGACCACCTGCTCACCGAGGCGGCCACCACCGTCCAGCAGGTCGTGGACGGCCGCCTGGCCGACGTGCGCCTGCCCGCGCTGACCGCGCTCAACGCCGACCTGCGCGGGGAGTACATCGCCGACTGCACCACCGGCCTGACCCGGTGGAACCGCATCCTGGACGGCGTCGCCACCCTGTACCTGCCGTATGTCGGCTTCAACCGCCAGGTCGGCGCGTTCGCCGGTCACCACCTCACCCCGGACGGCCGCCTCGTCGACCGGGCGACCTGGGAGCACGACCGGGACCGCTGGCTGCCCACCCCCGCCGACAAGGCGTACGTCCACAGTCTGATGCGGCCGGTCTACGAACCCGGCAAGATCGCCGCCTGGCTGGCCCCGCCGCGCAACGGCATCAACGGCCGGCCGCTCGACTACGAGTACGTCCACATCTGAGGGGTCATGGATGTCTCGGGCTCGGACCGCGGAAGGCGAGGGCGGGGACGTGGCCGCCGTACAACTCGCTGACCGTCACGAAATGGAAGCCGCGCTTGGCCAGCCTCTTCAGTACTTGGGGGATCGCCGCCACGGTGGTCGGCCTGATGTCATGAAAAAGGATGATCGTTCCGGGTCGCGCCGGGCCGACCGCGGCACGGGTCACGTGGCCGCTGTTGCGGTACAACCAGTCCATCGTGTCCACGCTCCACAGCACCAGCGGGTGCGGTGACTGCCTGCGTACGACGCGGTCGAAGGCACCGTACGGCGGGCGGACCAGCGTGGGCGTCACCCCGGTCGCCTTCCGGATCGCCTGGTCGGTCCTGGCCAGGTCCGCTCGCACCTCACGGGCGGACAGCCTGGTCAGGTCGCGGTGCGACCAGCTGTGGTTGCCGACCTCGTGCCCGGCCCGCACGACGCCGCGCACCACGCCGGGGCGCGCGACCACGTTCTGCCCGACGACGAAGAACGTGGCCCGCGCCCGGTACCTGGCCAGGTACTGGAGCAACCTGGGGGTGTACGGACTCGGGCCGTCGTCGAAGGTGAGCGCCACGCACTTGACCCGGCGGCAGTCGACCGAGCCGTCCGCCGTATATCCGGGCAGCGCCATGCGGCCGGACGGACGCATGACCTGAGCCTGCGCCCGCCGGCCGAAGTCCGACAGCAGCGGCTCCACCTCGGCGCGCGGCAACACGGCTTGTACCTGCACGACGGCCCCGGCCGCCACCTCCCCCTCGTCGAAGGTCACGACCAGATCGCCGTCCTTGGTGAAGCCCAGGTCGTCGAGCGTCTGGGCGCTCCGGTCCGCGAGCCGTGCCGGCCGGTCGATGCCATCCGGCACCTTCTCGGCCAGCGCCTTGTCGGCCAGCGCCTCGAACCCGCTCATGGACGCCGCGTCGATGAGCGACATGGCGGGCACGACCTGGCCCTTGACCCCGTCGTACCAGAGCGACGTCGTCGACTTGCCGTCGCCCGCGCCCCCGAGCTGGTAGACGGTGAACCGGACCCCGATCACATCGCCCGAGGCCGCCACGAAGCCGAACCCGACGTTCAGCTCCGGCGCCTTCCCGGCCTGCTCGCCGCACCCGCTCTCCCGCGCCCACTTCAGGAACGTGGCCCGCCGCGCCTCGACCAGCCGGCGCAGCGCGTCCGTCAGCGGCTGCGCGCCCGGCACCTGCGGGTACGTGGTCGACCAGGCACAGGATCCCTCGTTGCCGTTGTCGCGAACCACCCGCAGCCCACGCATCCACGTCGGCGCGACCGTCGCGACAGGGTCCTCCGACCGGACGGAGGCCTGCCACACCTGGGACGCCTGCCCGATTCCCCCGCACGATGTCGATGTCAACGTGACCACCGCAAGCGCTGCCACCAGACGCCTCATGATCACGACCCCCCGTCGTTTCCGCCCCTGACCCGTTCGACTCCTGGTTCCAGCTATTGGTTCGCCAAACAGGCCGTCCTGGATGGTCTACTTCGACGGTAACTCGGCCGGTCAGCTACGTTTGCCCAGCATGAGTGACAATCGCATCCCGCCCCCCTTCATCGCCGATGAGCGCGCCATGCTCACCAACTGGCTCGACTGGCATCGCGAGACTCTGGCTGTCAAATGCGAGGGTCTGTCGGAGGAGCAGTTGCGGCAGCGTTCGGCTCCGCCGTCGACCATGTCGCTGCTCGGTTTGGTCCGCCACATGGCCCACGTGGAGCGGGCCTGGTACCGGGGGGTGCTGAACGGCGAGGACGTCCCGAAGTTGTGGGGCAAGGATGCCCGCCAGGACGCGGACTTCGACGACGTCGACACCGCCTCGGCCGACGAGGCGTTCAAGACCTGGCAGAGTGAGATCGAGCACGCCCGCGAGGTGTCGGCCGAGGTGCCGCTCGACGCCCTGGGCAAGGCACAGCGCCACGGGCAGGACTGCTCCCACCGGTGGATCCTCGTCCACATGATCGAGGAGTACGCCCGCCACAACGGCCACGCCGACATCCTGCGTGAGCAGATCGACGGTGTGACGGGCGAATAGCGTCCCCCCGCTGACGTCCCCCGCCCGGCACGCGGCGCTCAGCTAGGCCGCCGAGCACGCGGCGCTCGATCAGGCCACTGAGCACGCGGCGCTCAGCCAGGCCGCTGAGAGGGCGGAGGTGGGTTATATACCTACTATCTAGGTAGGATATGGTGGTTTTAGTTCCAGCGACCACCGTGAAGGATGTCCCATGCGTTCCGCCGCGCTCACCATGCTCACCGCCTCGGGGCTGGCCGTCTCGGGGCTCCTCGCCGCCTGCGGCAGCGGCGGTCCCGCCGTCCAGGCGCAGGCCACCGGCGGGGCACCCGTCTACGGGGGCACGCTGACCTACCTGGAGCATCAGCCGCCCACCTGCCTCTACCTGCCCGCCGCCGGGTTC
Source organism: Nonomuraea sp. NPDC049158 (assembly GCF_040648335.1). NCBI lineage: Bacteria > Bacillati > Actinomycetota > Actinomycetes > Streptosporangiales > Streptosporangiaceae > Nonomuraea > Nonomuraea sp. NPDC049158. The sequence continues at coordinate 259,418 of NZ_JBEZDM010000013.1, read as the reverse complement.
TATCCGAACGGCGGCGTGCTGAACCAGCTCACCGACAAGCTGACCTGGCAGGACCCGAAGACACTGCGGATCGAGCCGTGGATCGCCACCAAGTGGGAGGTGAACAAGGACGCCACCGAGTACACCTTCCACCTGCGCGACGGCGTGACGTTCAGCGACGGCAGCCCGCTCGACGCCTCGGCCGTGGCCGCCAACTTCGACGTTTACGGCCTGGGCGACACCGACCTCAAGCTGCCCCCGGCCGAGTTCGTCAACAACTACGAACGCAGTGAGGTCATCGACAACAGAACCGTGCGCTTCCATTTCAAGAAGCCGTCACCCGGTTTTCTGCAAGGAACCTCGGTCATCGGCGCGGGCCTGGTGTCGAAGAAAACGATCTCGCTGCCGTACGAACAGCAGTGCCAGCTCAAGAACGTCATCGGGTCCGGCCCGTTCACCGTGGCGAAACAGGTCGTGGACAAGGAGATCGACCTGACCGCCCGCAAGGACTACAACTGGGCGCCGGCGTCGTCGAAGCACCAGGGCCGCGCGTACCTCGACACGATCAAGATCATCGTGACGCCCGAGGACAACGTGCGGGTGGGCGCGCTCACTTCAGGCCAGGCCGACTACGTCCGCTACGTCCAGGCTTATGACGAAAAAACCGTCAAGGACGCGAATTTCAAGATTTATGCGGAGCCGACCAGAGGCGTGAACAACGGCCTCTACCTGCGGCCCGGCAACAGCATCCTCAGCGACCTCGACGTACGCAAGGCGCTCCAGGCCGGAACCAACGCCAAGGAGGTGGTCGACACCCTGTTCACCCCGAGCTACCCGGTCGCCACCTCGGTCCTCAGCCACCTCGCCCACGGGTACGTCGACCTGTCCAAGGAGCTCGCCTACGACCCGGCCAAGGCCAACGCCCTGCTCGACAAGGCCGGCTGGGCGCGCGGCGCCGACGGCATCCGCGCCAAGGACGGCAAGCCGCTCCAGCTGGGCGTCTTCGTCTCGGGCCCGCAACCGCTGTCCAAGCAGACCCTCGAACTCATCGCCCAGCAGTGGACCAAGATCGGTGTGAAGCTGGAGATCCGGCCCGCAGACGCCGGCACCCAGGCCGTCGACATCAAGAACGCGGAGAAGACCGCCATCGCCCACTCGATGGTCGGCCGCGCCGACGAGGACGTGATCAAGAGCCACTTCCACAGCCAGAACCGCGACGTCATCCTGTCCAAGGACGCCAAGCTCGACAAGCTCCTGGAGGAGGAGTCGGCCCTGGCGGACAAGGCCGCCCGCGACGCCAAAGTCGGCGAGATCCAGCGCTACGTGGTGGACCAGGGCTACGCGATCCCGCTGTTCGAGGAGCCGCAGGTCTACGGCGCCGCCCCTTACGTCCAGGGTGTCGCCTTCGAGGCGGTGGCCAGGCCCACGTTCTACTCGGTCTGGCTGTCGAAGCGGTGACCCGATACGTCCTGCTGCGCGTCGGGCAGGCGGCGCTGGTGCTGTGGGCCGCCTTCACGGCGGGCTATGTGCTCCTCCAGCTACTGCCCGGCGACTCGATCCTGATCAAGTTCCAGAACCCGGAACTCGGGCTGTCGCCCCAGCAGATCGCCGAGATCCGCGCCTACTACGGCGGCGGCGACCCGCCGATCATCGGCTACCTCCACACGCTGCTCGGCTTCCTGCGCGGCGGCTTCGGCTACTCGATCGACACCGGCACTCCGGTGGTCGAACGGCTGGCCGAGGCGCTGCCGGAGACGGCCAAGCTGGCCACGGCGGGGTTCGCGCTGGCCGTGCTGATCGCCGTCGTGCTCGCCTTCGCCGCCGGTTACAGCCGTACGTCCTGGCTGCGCGGGGCGCTGCTGGCGGTGCCGTCGCTGTTCGTCTCGGTGCCCGCCTTCTGGCTGGGGATCCTGCTGATCCAGGTGTTCTCCTTCCGGCTCGGGCTGGTGCCGGTGATCGGCGGCAGCCCGACCCAGCAGCTCCTGCTGCCGGTGCTGACACTGGCCGTGCCGATCTCGGCGCCGATCGCGCAGGTGCTGGCACGCGGCATAGACCAGGTGTACACGCAGCCGTTCGTACCCGTCGTGGCCGCCAAGGGCGCGTCGCGGTGGTGGATCTTGTGGCGGCACGTGGCCCGCAACGCGATGCTGCCCGCGCTGACCGTCGCCGGGATGACGTTCGGCGAGCTCATCGCAGGGTCGGTCGTCACCGAGACGGTCTTCGGCCGCAACGGCATCGGGCGGCTGACCGAGCAGGCGGTCAACGCGCAGGACACGCCGGTGATGCTGGCCGTCGTGGTGCTCGCGAGCACCGTGTTCGTCCTGGTCAACCTGGGCGTGGACCTGCTGTTCCCGGTTCTCGACCCCCGGCTGAAGGCGGCGGCGTGAAGATCCTTTCTCTTGTCGTGCTCTGGGAGGCGGCGGCGTGAAGGCCCTGTCCTGGTTGACGATCGCCCTTGTCGTGCTCTGGGCCGTCGTGCCCGCCCTGTTCACCGGGTACGACCCGCTGGCCGGCGTACCGGCCGAGAAGCTGCGCCCGCCGAGCACCGAGCACCTGTTCGGCACCGATGCCGTGGGCCGCGACCTGTTCGCCCGCGTGGTGCACGGCTCCGTGCACTCCCTGTCGGGCGCGTTCGTCGCCGTCGCCGTGGGCCTGCTCGCGGGCACGCTGCTCGGTCTGCTGGCCGGGTCGACCGGCGGGCTGCTCGACGACGCCGTCATGCGGGTGGCCGATGTCCTGCTGTCCGTGCCCGGCCTGCTCCTGGCGCTGACGGTGATCATTCTGCTCGGTCCCGGCACGGTCAACGTGGCGGTCGCGGTGGGCATCGGGTCGGTCGCCGCGTTCGCCCGCCTGTCGCGCTCGGAGGTCGTACGGGTGCGCCGGTCCGATTACGTGGAGGCCGCGTTCGGCAGCGGCGGCCGGTTCCCGGCCGTGCTCTGGCGGCACGTCCTGCCCAACTCGCTCGGCCCGGTCATCGCGCTGGCCGCCCTGCAGTTCGGGGTGGCGATCCTGGCCATCTCGACGCTCGGCTTCCTCGGCTATGGCGCCGAGCCGCCGACGCCCGAATGGGGACTGCTCATCTCGGAGGGCCGCAACTACCTGGCCACCTCGTGGTGGCTGACGACGCTGCCCGGCGTGGTGGTCGTGGCCGTCGTACTGGCCGCTAGCCGAATCAGCCGCTCGATCGGAAGGAACACGACATGAGCTGGTCCATTGGAGGCCCCAACCAATGAGCCTCCTGGACGTACGCGACCTCGCGGTCTCCTACGACGCCCGGCCGGCGGTCCAGGGGATCTCGTTCACGGTCGAGCCCGGCGAGGTGGTCGCGGTGGTCGGCGAGTCCGGCTCCGGCAAGACGACCACCGCCCACTCGATCATCGGCCTGCTGCCCCCGAACGCCACCCTCGACGGCGGCCGGATCCTGCTCGGCGACTCCGACCTGGCCACCTGGTCCACCCGCCGGATGGAATCGATCAGGGGCGCCCAGATCGGCCTGATCCCGCAGGACCCGTCCAACTCCCTGAACCCGGTCAAGACCGTCGGCGCCCAGATCGGCGAGGTCCTGCGCATCCACAAACGCGGCGACCGTCGTACGATCTCCCGCCGCGTCGTGGATCTGCTCACCCGCGTCGGCCTGCCGGACCCGGAGACGCGCGCCCGCCAATACCCGCACGAGCTGTCCGGCGGGATGCGTCAGCGGGTCCTCATCGCCATCGCGATCGCCCTGGAACCAAGGCTCGTCATCGCCGACGAGCCGACGAGCGCGCTGGACGTGACCGTGCAGCGGCGCATCCTGGACCTCATCGACGACCTGCGCGCCGAGTTCGGTACGGCGGTGCTGCTGGTCACCCACGATCTGGGCATCGCCGCGAACCGCTCGGACCGTCTGATCGTCATGAAGGACGGCCGGATCGAGGAGCAAGGCCCGTCGGGCCAGGTCCTGTCGGATCCGCAGGCCGCCTATACCGGGCAGCTGCTGCGCGACGCGCCGGCGCTGTCGGTACGCGAGTTCCGCGCGGTCGAGGAGCCTACGGAGGTGGAGCCCGCGATCGTGGTCCGCGACCTGGTCAAGGAGTTCCGCGTCGGGAGACGTCCGTTCCGCGCCGTGGACGGGGTGTCCTTCGAGGTACGCCCCGGCACCACGCACGCCCTCGTGGGCGAGTCCGGATCGGGCAAGACGACCACGGCCCGCATGGTCGTACGCTTCGCCGAGCCCACCTCTGGCACCGTCACGATCGCCGGCGCGGGGACGGTCGCCGGAAAAGGGACAGAGCGCGACTTCCGGCGCCACGTGCAGCTCGTCTACCAGAACCCCTACGGCTCGCTCGACCCCCGCCAATCCATCGCCGCGATCGTGGAGGAGCCGCTGCGCAACTTCCGGCGCGGGGACCGCGCCGCCCGCCGCCGCAGGGTGCGTGATCTGATGGAACGTGTGGCGCTCCCCGAGAGCCTGCTCGACCGCAGGCCGCGCGAGCTGTCCGGCGGCCAGCGGCAGCGCGTGGCCATCGCCCGCGCGCTGGCCGTCGATCCGGGGGTCGTGGTGCTCGACGAGGCGGTCTCCGCGCTCGACGTGACCGTGCAGGCGCAGATCCTGGACCTGCTCGAAGAGCTCCAGCGTGATCTGGGGCTGACTTATCTGTTCATCTCGCACGACCTCGCGGTGGTGCGCCAGATCTCACACACCGTTTCCGTCATGAACAAGGGACGCATAGTGGAATTCGGAACCACACAACGGGTCTTCACCGACCCACGGCACGACTACACCCGCGAACTCCTGGCCGCGATCCCGGAGCCGGTGCGATGAGGCTGGGATTCTTCAGCCGGCTGCTCGACGAGGTGCCCGCCGACGAGCGCTACCGGCTGGCCGCCGAGCAGATCGGGCACGCGGAGTCCTTCGGGTTCGACACGGCGTGGGTGGCGCAGCACCACTTCGACGGCGCGGAGGGCGGGCTGCCCGCGCCGCTGGTCTTCCTCGCCCATGTCGCGGCGCGTACCAGCCGGATCAGGCTCGGCACCGGCATCATCACGCTGCCGCTCGAACATCCGGTACGCGTGGCCGAGGACACCGCCGTACTCGACCTGCTGACCGGCGGCCGGCTCGAAGTGGGCGTCGGCAGCGGCGGCACGCCGTCGTCGTTCACCGCGTTCGGGAAGGAGAGCGCGCGGCGGGCGGCCGTCTACGCCGAGCATCTCGCGGTGCTCGTCGACGCCTGGTCGGGCCGCGACCTCGGCGGCGGCAACCGGCTCTATCCCGCGGCGCCGCGCCTGCTCGACGCCGTCTGGGAGGCGACGTTCTCGGTGAGCGGCGGCGCCAGGGCGGGCCGGGCGGGCAACGGGCTGATGCTTTCGCGTACCCAGCCACGCCCCGAGGAGCATCCCGAGGCGACGCTGGCGGAGATCCAGCGGCCCATCGTGGACGCCTACTACGAGAACCTGCCCACGGGCACCGCGCCCCGGATCGTGGCCTCGCGGACCGCGTTCGTGGCAGACAGCCGGGCCGAGGCGCTGCGTTACGCCGAACGCGGGCTGAGCCGCGCCCGGCTGCCCTTCGAAACCTCCCGCGACCGCATCGCCGCCTTCGACGTGCACGTGGGCACCCCGCAGGACGTCATTGACAGCCTCAAGGCGGATCCCACGCTCGACCGGGTCACCGACCTGGTCCTCCAGGTGCACTCGGTCGACCCGCCGCACCCGCTGATCCTCCGCTCCATCGAACTGCTGGCGACCGAGGTCGCCCCCGCGTTCGGCTGGGCCCCGGCTCCCGCGACGGAAATGACCTCCACGCGAACAGGCCCCGCATGACCTCCACACCAACCGAGCTCCACCGGGCCCCCACCCCAACCGAGCGCCACCTGACCTCCACGGAATTGAGCACTACATGATCGACGTTATCGACCACCTGGTGGGGATCGAGCCGGACTCCCCGCTCGATCGCCTGCGTGACCGGCGGCCGGACGCCCGCGAGCACGCCCAGCGCGGCTTCGACGCACTGCTCACCCCTGACGTGCCCGGCGCGGTCTCGCTGGTCGAGCGGGACGCGGTGGCGGCCTTCGTGACCGGCCTGCACAGCGATCCCCGTACCGCCCGCTTCTACGCCGACCGGCTCGCCGAGCTGGCCCCCGAGCTGCTCGGCGCGGTCCGGCTGGAGATCGAGGCCGGGAGTACGACCGGCCCCTACGGCACCTACCCCGCCGACGGACCGCTCGCCGCCGAGAGCGACGAGGGGCTGCGCTACCGGACCCGGCAGCCCGAAGCGCTCGGGTCGCGGCTCGCCGCCGCCTTCGAGCACGCGCACCTGCTGGTGTTCCGCCCGCGCGAGGCCGATCCCAAGGACCTGCGGGCGCTCGCGGACGCGGGCTGGAGCGACACGGCCATCGTGACGCTTTCGCAGCTCGTGGCCTTCCTCAGCTTCCAGATCCGGGTGGTCGCGGGCCTGCGGCTGCTCGGCGCCGCCCAGAAGGAGACCACCGCATGACCGGCTTCACCACCGACCGACTGGGCTTCACCACCGACCAGCTGGGCTGGAAGCCGTGGCTGGCGCCGCTGGCCGAGCACGAGCTGACCGAGGCCCACCGCGAGGCCCTGGTCGACGAGGCCCGGGCCGCCTCGCCCTACTTCAGGCTGCTCGCCCGCGACCCGGAGATCCTGCACGCGCGGACCAAGACCGACAACGACATCTTCTACAACACCAAGGGCGGCCTGCCGCGCCCGGAGCGCGAGCTGGCCGCCACCGCCACCTCGCGCCGCAACGGGTGTGTCTTCTGCGCCTCCGTGCACGCACGGTTCGCGGCGCACTACTCCAAACGGCCCGACGACGTACGACGGCTGCTCGACGAGGGCGTGGCGGCGGCGCAGGAGGGGCGGTGGCGGGCCGTCATCGACGCCTCGGTGGCGCTGGCGGCCACGCCGTCCGAGTTCGGCGCCGAGCACATCGAGGCGCTGCGCGCGGCCGGGCTGGACGATCTGGCGATCAGCGACACGATTCACGCGGCGGCCTTCTTCAACTGGGCGAACCGGCTCATGCTCTCGCTAGGAGAGCCCACCAGCGACCGGAAGGCAGACCAGTGACCGATCCGCATCTCGACCACCTCGTCTACGCTGTACCCGACCTCCTGCTCGGCGTCGCCGACTTCGCCGAGCGCACCGGGGTCACCCCTGCGGCCGGGGGCCGTCACCCCGGCGGCACCGCCAACTACCTGGTCTCCTTCGGTGAGACCTCCTACCTGGAGATCATCGGCCCCGATCCGGACGCCGCGGACGGCCTCCAGCGCTCCGTCTTCGACCTGGAGACCCTCTCCGAGCCGCAGCTCATCACCTGGGCCGTACACCCGGCTGACCTCGACAAGTCCGTACGGCAGGCCCGCGAGCACGGCTACGACCCCGGCGACGTCGAGCCACTGTCCCGGCGCACCCCTGACGGCAGCCTGCTGGAGTGGCGGCTCACCAGGCGGGACGATCCCGCGCCGGTCAGGCCGGTGCCGTTCCTCATCGATTGGGGCGGCACCACCCACCCAGCGGCGTCGGGACTGCCCCGGCTGGGCCTGGCCGCCTTCAGCGCCGTACACCCGGAGCCCGCCGCGCTCCGCCGCGACCTGACCGCGCTGGGCGTCGAACTGGACATCGCTGAGGGCCCGGAGATCGCGTTGCGGGCGGTGCTCGACACTCCCCTGGGCCAGGTACCCCTGGCCTGAACCTCGCATTTCGTTGGCTTGATCGCGGGCCAACCGCAAGAATGGCGCGATGGCTGACACTACGGAGACCGACTGGGTCTCCAGGTTCGCGGATGAGGTGATCTCCGAGGCGGAGCGTCGTGCCCCGGGGAAACCGATCGTCTGCGCCTCGGGATTGAGCCCGTCCGGGCCGATCCACCTGGGCAACCTGCGGGAGGTCATGACTCCGCACCTGGTCGCCGACGAGATCCGCCGCCGCGGCCTCGACTGCGTGCACCTGCTGTCGTGGGACGACTACGACCGCTTCCGCAGGGTGCCCGCGGGCATCGACCCGTCCTGGGCCGACCACATCGGCAAGCCCCTGACCTCGGTGCCCGCCCCGCCGGGCAGCAAGCACGCGAACTGGGCCGAGCACTTCAAGGCGCCGATGACCGAGGCGCTGGCCGAGCTCGGCGTCACCTTCACCGGCATCAGCCAGACCGAGCACTACTCCGCCGGCACCTACCGCGAGCAGATCCTGCTCGCCATGCGCGAGCGGGAGCGGATCAACGCGGTCCTGGCCCGCTACCGCACCAAGGAGACGGCCCGCACCGAGCCGGTCGGCTACTACCCCTACAAGCCCTATTGCGAGCTGTGCGAGCGGGATCTCACGACGGTCACCGCCTATGACGACGACAGCACGGAGCTGGCGTACGTGTGCGAGTGCGGGTTCGGGGAGACCGTGCGCCTGGCCGAGCACGACCGCGGCAAGCTGGTGTGGAAGGTCGACTGGCCGATGCGCTGGGCGTACGAGGGCGTGGTGTTCGAGCCCTCGGGCGTCGACCATCACTCCCCGGGCTCGGCCTGGGTCGTCGGCGGGCAGATCGTGGGCGAGGTGTTCGGCGGCGAGCGGCCGATCGGCCCGATGTACGCCTTCGTCGGCATCACCGGCATGGCCAAGATGAGCAGCTCCAAGGGTGACGTGCCGACTCCGGCCGACGCGCTGGAGATCATGGAGGCGCCGGTGCTGCGCTGGCTGTACGCGCGGCGCAAGCCGTCCCAGTCCTTCAAGATCGCCTTCGACCAGGAGATCCAGCGGCTCTACGACGAATGGGACAGCCTGGGCCGCAAGGTCGCCACCGACGCCGCCCAGCCCGCCGAGCTGGCCGCCTACGAGCGGGCCGTACGCACGGCCGAGGGCCCGCTGGCCGCCACGCCGCGGCCGGTGGCGTACCGGACGCTTGCTTCCATCGTCGACATCACCACGGGCGACGACGAGCAGACGCTACGGATCCTGCGCGACCTCGACGGCGAGCTCACCTCGCTCGACGAGGCCCGGCCGAGGCTCGACCGCGCGCAGCTCTGGGTCGACACCCAGGTCCCCGCCGACCAGCGCACCCGCGTGCGCGAATCGCCCGACGCCGAGCTGCTCGCCGCGCTCGACGAGGACGAGCGCGACTCGCTCCGGCTGCTGGTCGACGGGCTCGACGAGCACTGGTCGCTCGACGGGCTGACCACGCTGGTCTACGGCGTACCGAAGGTGCGGGCCGGGCTGGCGCCCGACGCCAAGGCCACGCCCGAACTGAAGGCGGCGCAGCGCGCCTTCTTCGCCCTGCTGTACCGCCTCCTGATCAACCGCGACACCGGCCCCCGCCTCCCCACCCTCCTCCTGGCCGTCGGCGCCGACCAGGTCCGGAAATTGGTCGGCGCATGAGGGGTGGCCAGGCCCGGGAGACGACCGTCTGACGGTCGCCCGGGTGCGGTTACTTGCGGCCGGTGCGGGGTGGGCTGGGGCGTTCGGGTGGGAGGACCTCGACCGAGGTCTTGCGGATGTGGTCGTAGACGAGCGACGTACGCACGTCGGCGATGTTGCGGTGCCGTGAGACGTGGTCGAGCACGAAGTCGCGCAGGTGGCCCGTGTCGCGCACCGCCACCTGGATGATGAAGTCGTCGCCGCCCGACACCACGAAGATCGCCAGCGTCTCCGGCAGCGTGGCCACGTAGTCGCGGAAACCCTCGACCGACTCGCGGATCTTGGGGTGCAGCCGTACGTGGATGAGCGCCTGCACCGGGCGGCCGATGGCGGCCAGGTTGATCTCGGCGTGGAAGCCTTCGATCACCCCGTTGCCGCGCAGGGATCGCACCCGTTCGAGGCAGGTCGAGGGCGCGATGCCGATCCGCTCGGCGAGCTCGCGGTTGGTCTGGCGGCCGTCGCGTTGCAACTCGACGACGATGGCCGTATCAAGTTCGTCCACAACCGCATCCTGACACGAATCTCCGAACTTTCTTCGGAATCGCCCACCCTGAGTTGTTGATCCAGCAGAGAAAAGTGCAATCTCCCCTCATAAGTTCGGAGAAGGAGAGAAGGATGACCGCGCTCGCAGACTGGATCGACAGCCTTGACCACCGTAGCGACCTGCCCACCCGGGAGCTCCCGGTGAAGTGGGTGATGGTGATGGACCGCGACCTGCCCCGCGGCCTCCAGGCGAACGCCGCCGCCTGCCTCGCCGCCTCCGTGGGCCGTACGGTGCCCGCGATCCTCGGCTCGGGCGGCACCGACGCCGGCGGCCACGCGCATGCCGGGCTGCCGTGGATCGGCTGCACGGTGCTGGCCGCGCCCGCCGCGATCGTCAGCCGGGTGCGGGCCGAGGCCGCCGCCGAGCCCGACCTGGTCGTCACCGACATGGCGGCCATCGCCCAGCGGACGAACGTCTACGACGACTACTTGGCCGAACTCGCTCGCACCGAGGACCCGCCCTACTACGCGGTCAGCCTGCTCGGCCCGCGCGAGGTGGTGGAGCGCCACACCGGACGGCTTCCTTTGCTCCGCTAAATATCCGGGTGCCTCAGTTGCGGGAAACCCGGGACTCTATATGCGGACATATACATATATCCGCGATCAATGCAAGAAGCTGTCAAGCGGCTTGCATGCGGGCCAGCGCACCTTCGGGGCATGAACAAGCCCTTCGCCGTGAGCGTCACTGTAGTCGTTCCTGCGATGAACGAGGCCGGCAATCTCCCTCACGTCTTCGCGACGCTGCCTACCTGGATCGACGAGGTAGTCCTTGTCGACGGCAACTCGACCGACAACACGGTAGCCGTGGCCCGGCGGCTCCGGCCCGACCTGCGCGTGGTGGCGCAGTCGGGACGCGGCAAGGGCAACGCCCTCATTGAGGGATTCGCGGCGGCACGTGGCGACATCATCGTCATGATCGACGCCGATGGCTCGACCGACGGCGGAGAGATCTTCTCCTTCGTCAGCACGCTGGTTGACGGCGCCGATTTCGCCAAGGGCTCCAGGTACGCCCCCGGTGGTGGCTCCGACGACATCAGCCCACTGCGCTCGCTCGGCAACAAGGTCCTCACGGGCCTGACGAACCTGCTGTACGGCACGCGCTACACCGACCTGTGCTACGGCTACAACGCGTTCTGGGCCCGCCACTTGGACGCGATGGCACTGGACTGCGACGGTTTCGAGATCGAGACGCTGATGAACGTCCGCGCCGCCCAGGCCGGACTCCGCATCAGCGAGGTGCCCAGCCACGAGCACTCCCGCATCCACGGCGAGAGCAACCTGCACGCCGTACGCGACGGCTGGCGCGTACTGAAGACGATCCTCCGGGAGCGCACCAGGGGGGCGATGTCTCCGCAGGCCCAGGTGGCGCTCGCCGAGTGAACGGTGTCATTCTCGGATCATGCGCTACATAGTCATCGGAGCAGGAGCAGTTGGCGGCACTATCGGAGCACGGTTGTTCCAGGGCGGGCACGAGGTTGTGCTGGTCGCGCGCGGCGCCCACTATGAGGCGCTGAAGAGCGGCGGGCTGCTCCTGATCACGCCCGACTCCACCGAGACCCTGGACGTGCCCGTGGCCGACGGCTCCGTGCCGACGCGCGACGACGACGTGCTGATCGTGGCGACCAAGTCGCAGGACACGATCAGCGCGCTCGACCCGTGGCCCAGGCACCTGCCGGTGGTGTGCGCCCAGAACGGCGTCGACAACGAGCGGGCCGTCCTGCGGAGGTTCGAGAAGGTGTACGGCATGTGCGTGTGGCTGCCCGCCTCGCACCTGGAGCCCGGAACGGTCGCGGCCTTCGGCCACCCGTACTCGGGCATGCTGCATGTCGGACGTTATCCACAGGGTGTGGATGAAATCTCCCGGCAGCTCGTCACCGACCTCAACAAGAGCGGCATGTACGGGCTCGACGCGCCCGACGTCATGCGCTGGAAGTACGCCAAGCTGCTCGGCAACCTGAACAACGCCGTCGACGCGGTCTGCCGCAGCGGTTCCGGCGGCGAGGCGCTGACCGAGCAGGCCAGGGCCGAGGGCATGGCCGTGCTGGAGGAGGCGGGCATCCCCTACGCCACGCCGAGCGAGCAGGCGGAGGTCCGCGGCAACAAGGTGGACGTGCGGCCGATCGAGGGCATCGAACGCGGCGGCGGATCCTCCTGGCAGAGCCTGGCCAGGTCCAGCGGCTCGATCGAGGCCGACTACCTCAACGGCGAGATCGTGCTGCTCGGCCGCGAGTACGGGATCCCGACCCCGGCCAACGAGGTGCTCCAGCGCGAGGCCAACCGCCACGCGCGCGAGAAGCTGCCGCCCGGCTCGATGTCGGCCGCCGAGCTGGCCGCGCTCATCGACGAGCGTTCCGCAGCCGTATCCCGCTGAAGCCCAGCGTGCTGGCCGTCACCTCGTTCCAGAACGGCCAGAGGTTGTCCAGCACGCGCAGCTGGATCCCGGCCTCCTCGTGCAGGTCCAGGAGATCCGGCACCGGCTCCGCGGGGCCGAGCGGCTTCACCGGCACCTCGGCCACGAGCGCGTGTCCGTCGTCGCCGACAGCGCGGAAGGGGCCGGCGGGCAGCCGGTAGGCGTAGAGACCGACGTCCATGAGCGCCTTGAGCCAGCCGTACTCGATGGCGTGCACCCGGTCGCCGCAGCCCGCGCCGATGATCCGGTCGGCGTCGGCCGCGGTGGTGCCGTCCGTTTTCCAGGCCATCGCCCGCGGGCAGGCTCGCGGGAACCAGTAGTCGGGACAGCGCTCGTAGCCGACCGCCCAGACGTACGGCTCGCGCAGGGCGGAGGTCGGCGCCACGTGCGGCACGAACAACTCGATCGTCGGGTCCTCGGAGAAGTGCAGCACTTGGCCGGGCTCAGGTCTCATGATCTCCATGATGACCTGGAAACCCCGGCCAGATCGGCGTTCGCGCGGCATAGTCCGCCCGAGCCGGGGCAGTAGGGACTCGCTCTGACGACAGGGAGTGAGCTGAAATGATCTTGCTGGGTCTACTCCTGGTCCTGCTCGCCGGTGGCGCCATCGCGTTGGTCGCCGCCGAGGAGACCTCCAGGTACATTCTGTTCGGCTATACGTTCGAATTCAACTCGTTCGGCATGTTCATCGCCGGCGCCGTGACCACGGCCGTGCTGCTGCTGGGCATCGCGATGATCAGCTCCGGTTCCCGCCGGTCGGCCAAGCGTCGCCGCCAGAAGCGCGTGGCGCGCGCCGAGGCCTCCAGCCGGGTGGCCAGGCTCGAAGAGGAGAAGCGCGAGCTGGAGCGGAAGCTGCAACACGAGCAGACCGCCGCGCACGAGCCTGAGCACGTGCGCGAGCCGGAGAACATGCGCGAGACGCAGAACCTGCGCGTGCCCCAGCAGGTACGCGCGCCTGAGCACGCAAGCCGGCCCGAGCCTGGGCACGAGTCCGAGTCGACCGACCGGCTCGTGGCCGGTGGCGCCGAGAACCCGAGGCGGCGGTAGCCCTGAGCGCGGCAGGCGCGGGGGCGTCAGGGCCCTCGCGCCGAGCCGTCGCCAGAAATCCCGGTAAAAGGGGGTGTACTCTGCGAGGCGATCTCATCATGCCTCCGGAGGTCGCATGCCCCCCACGCGTGGCCGTCCCATCGCCATCAAGCTCCTCATCCTGCTGATCGTCCCGCTCACGTCATTGGTCGGCCTATGGGCCTTCGCGGCGACACTGACCGGCGGCGACGGCCTGCGCCTGCTGGAGATCAACGATCTGGTCACGAACCTGGCCGACCCGTCCGAGCAGATCAACGTCGAGCTCCAGAACGAGCGGCTGGCCTCCGTCGAGTTTTTGACGACCAAGCGCGGCGCCGCCCAGCTGGCCAGGCAACGCGCCCGGACGGACACGGCCGTCGCGGACTTCCGCAAGCTGGCCGGCGACCAGCAGGCCATCTCATCCGGGATGGCCGTGCAGCTCAGAGCCCTGTACGACCGGCTCGACGCGCTCCCCGCGATCCGCCGCCAGGTCGACGGCGGAAACCCCGCCCCGCTCGACGTGATCGACGGCTACAGCCAGATCGCCGACGCCTCCTTCCGCATGTACGACGCGATGATCCTCATGCCGGACATGACGCTCTACCGGCAGGCGCGCGCGGTCACCATGCTGGGCGAGGCCAAGGACCTGCTGTCGAGAGAGCGGGCGATCATCGCCGTGGTCCTGGACCGGGGCAAGGCGACCACCCTTGAGCGCCGGGAGTTCACCGGCATGGTCGCCACCAGGCGCCTGCTCTACACCCAGGCGCTGTCCCACCTCGACTTCGAGCTGCGCGGGCCGTACGAGCAGCTGGTCTCCTCGCCCGCCTACCGCGAGTTCATGCGCGCGGAGGACGCCATCATGGGCCAGGCCACCACGAACGGCCTGCCCGCCGCGGCGGCCACCTGGCCCGTCGACGCGAACAACCTGTGGACGGTCGTCGATCGCAACCAGCGCCAGGCCGTACGGGAGATCACGCAGCGCGTCACGCCCACGGCCGTCAACGTGCTGATCAAGATCGGCGTGGCGGGTGGCGTCGGCCTGCTCGCGGTCATCGCCTCCATCCTGCTGTCGCTCCGCTTCCGCGGCCGCCTGGTACGCGAGCTCGCCGGGCTCCGCGACGCCGCCACCGAGCTGGCGGAGGTACGGCTGGTGGCGCTGGTCAAGCGGCTGCGTACGAACGTCGGCGCGCCGACGCCCGACGAGCTGCCACCGCTGGAGGTGAGGACGGACACCAGCGAGGTGCTCGACATCGTCCAGGCGTTCAACAACGTGCAGGCCACGGCCGTGACGGCGGCGCTGAGCCAGGCCAGGCTGCGTCACGGCGTCAGCCAGGTCTTCGTCAACCTGGCCAGGCGCAACCAGACGCTGCTCCACCGCCAGCTGCTGCAGCTCGACAGCATGGAACGCGGCGCGGAGGAGCCCGAGACGCTCGGCGACCTGTTCAAGCTCGACCACCTCACGACCCGCATGCGCAGGCACGCGGAGAGCCTCATCATCCTGTCCGACCAGGCGCCCGGGCGGGGCTGGCGCAACCCGGTGCCGATCCACGACGTGCTGCGCGCGGCCGTGGCCGAGGTCGAGGAGTATCCGCGGGTCGAGGTGCTGCAGCCGCCGCCCGTCTCCCTGGTCGGCTCGGCGGTCACCGACGTCGCCCACCTGATGGCCGAGCTGATCGAGAACGCCACCCTCTTCTCACCGCCGCAGACCCGGGTGGACCTGCGGACCACGATCACTCCGCACGGGGTGATCGTCGAGGTCGAGGACCGCGGTCTCGGGCTGACCAGGGTCGAGCTCGACGAGCTCAACACGCGGCTGGCCGAGATGCCGGAGTTCGATCTGGCGCAGAGTGACCAGCTGGGGCTGTTCGTGGTGGCCAGGCTGGCGGCGAGGAACGGGATCAAGGTCACGCTCGACGTCTCGCCGTACGGGGGGCTCACCGCGCTCGTCAGCCTCCCCGCCGACCTGCTGGCCGACCAGCCCGTACCCGCCTGAGGACCCTCCTACAGGGAGCTGAGGTCCAGGAACGGGTCTACAGGGAGCTATAGGTCCAGGAACGGGTCGCTGAAGTGGGCGGTGGCCAGGACCGCGCGCTCGGCCCGCAGCGCGCCGAGCACCTCGGCACGGGTGGCGGCCGCCGCCGCCTGGTCGTCGTCGTAGACGTAACGCACGCTCGGATCGGCCAGCTGCGCCGGGTGCAACACCAGGTCGCCGGTCATCGCCAGCTCGCCCAGCCGGACGATCTGGTGGCCGGGGGTGTGCCCCGGGGCGAGCTGGACGCGTACGCCCGGCGCGACCTGGGTGTCGCCGTCGACCACCTGCAGCCGGCCCTTGATCGGGGTGACGATCTGGTCGAGCATCGCGCCGTGGGCCGCGTCGACCTCGGCCTGCTGGAGAACGTACCTGGCGTTCTCGAACAGCGGCCGGCCGTCCGCGACCGCGCCACTGGCGTGGTCGCTGTGCAGGTGCGTGAGGATCACGGTGTCGACGTCGGCCGGTTCGACGCCGGCGGCGGCCAGCTCACCGGGCAGTGTCCCCGGCACCGGCGCCCAACTCGACGCCGGTGAGTCCGCGGCACCGATGCCGGTGTCGACGAGGGTGACCCGGCCGGCCCGGTCGCGTAGCAGGTAACAGTGGAAGTGCAGGATCCACGGCTCGTCCACGAGCCCTCCCCCCGGGAACATCTCGGCGAGCGGGCGGCGGATCGTCGGGCCCATGGGACCCACGGCGTCGCAGAGAGGCGTCACTTCGACGCCGGAGATCGTGCGCGGCTGATGTGGCATTCGCCCAGATTAGGCGGCCACGCGCTGGCGCGGAACGTACTCGTTCTCGAGGTCGGCGGCGTAGACGGCGCGGCTGCAGTGGGCGCACCTGTAGATGATCGGGCCCTCGTCGAGCTCGTTGTGACACCGCGGGCAACGGGTGCTGGTCTTCATGGTGATCCCCCCAAGGAGTTCGTGGTTCTATGAAAGCCTCATCAGATTGCAGCGGCCCTGCATCTCACTTGACAGGTTGCCGGTGCATTGATGGGCGATCTGTGTCGTCGTGCACACCTGCTGCGGGTAATTCGCAGCACTCCGGCACCGAGAAGAACATTGTTACGCCGCGCCCTCGGCGGCGAGGCGGAAGAGGCGAGAACCCCCCGGGAATAGCCCAAGCGGGCTAGGTGTTGTATGGGCCGGAACGTGTGATACGTTGCCAGCGGCGTTGAGCTCCTCGCTCCGCCACTTCCCTCATAGCCCGCTCCGGTGTTGCCGGGCCCGGCTCATTCTTCACACTCGCCGGCTTTCTTCGGCGATGCCCTCGAGGAGGGTCCATCATGTCTGTTCAAACCATTCCCAAACCGCGCTCCGGTGCCCCCATTCGGCAGGTCAGTGGCCTGCTCGACGTACGGGAGAAGGGCGCCTTCATCCGCGCGGGACACCTGCCCGGCCCCGATGACGTCCGCGTGCCGCCCGAGCGGATCAAGCAGCTCGGCCTGCGCCCCGGCGACCACGTCGTCGCCACCGTCGCGAGCGGCAAACCGGTCCAGGTGGAGTACGTCAACGGCACCGCCGACTGGCGGCACCGTCCGCACTTCGCGGATCTGACCCCGATCCATCCCACCGAACGCCTGCGCATCGAGACCGAGTCGCTCAGCACCCGCGTCATCGACCTGTTCGCGCCGATCGGCAAGGGCCAGCGCGGGCTCATCGTGGCCCCGCCCAAGGCCGGCAAGACCATGGTCCTGCAAGCGCTCGCGGCGGCCATCGCGCGCAACCACCCTGAGACGCACCTCATGGTGCTGCTCGTCGGCGAGCGGCCCGAAGAGGTCACGGAGATGCGCGCCTCCATCCACGGCGAGGTCTTCTACTCGACCTTCGACCACCCCGACCGCGACCACACCGCCGTCGCCGAGCTGGCCATCGAACGCGCCAAGCGCCTCGTGGAGAACGGCGAGGACGTCGTGGTCCTGCTCGACTCGCTGACGCGGCTCGGGCGCGCGTACAACAACCTGGCCCCCGGCGGCGGCCGCGTGCTCACCGGCGGCATCGACGCCACCGCGCTCTACCCGCCGAAGCGCTTCTTCGGCTCCGCGCGCAACGTGGAGGGCGGCGGCTCCCTGACGATCCTGGCCACCGTGCTGGTGGACACCGGGTCGCGCATGGACAACAGCCTGTACGAGGAGTTCAAGGGCACCGGGAACATGGAGGTGCACCTGGCCCGTGACCTGGCCGAACGACGCCTCTTCCCCGCGGTCGACCTGGGCATCTCCGGCACCCGCCGCGAGGAGATCCTGCTGCCGGCCGGCGAGCGGCAGGTGGTCTGGAAGCTCCGCCGGATGCTCGGCGCGCTGGATCGGCAGCAGGGGCTGGAGCTGCTGGTCGGCAAGCTCCGCGAGACACCCTCCAACGCGGCCTTCCTGCTCGAGGCCGGCGCCTGACCCCCTGGCGCGTCAGGTCCCCCCGGGACATGACAATGGGCGCATGCTTGCTGACATCATCAAATACCTGGCCTGCCCGGTCTGTGCCCGTGAGATGTGGTCGGCGGGTGACACGCTCCGCTGCGCCGAGGGCCATGCGTACGACGTGGCCAAGCAGGGCTACGTGAGCCTGCTGGTCGGCTCGCGGACGCCGGGAACGGCGGACAGCGCGGCGATGGTGGCGGCGCGGGCCGAGTTCCTGGGAACCGGACACTACGCTCCGCTCGCCGACGCGCTCGCCGAGAGTGTGCGGTTGAGGATAGTCGGCGCCAATGGCCGGGAAGACGATGCTTTCCGTAGGGATAGGTTCTCGGCACTGCCGGACGCGGCGGCCGAGAAGGCGTACCGTAGTGCCGCAGTGGCTCGTGGAGCAGGGACGGCGCGGCAGGACGCCGATCACGCGCCGGAGCCGGTGATCGTTGATGCCGGAGCCGGGACCGGTTATTACTTGGCGGCGGTGCTGAGAGCGGTGGACCGTGGCATCGGGATGGCATTCGACGTTTCCAAACACGCCGTGCGGCGTGCCGCTCGGGCGCATCCGAGGGCGGGGGCCTTCGTGGCCGACGTGTGGCGGCCGTTGCCCATCAGGGACGGGGTGGCCGACGTGGTGATCGACGTGTTCGCGCCGCGGAACGGTCCCGAGTTCCGGCGTGTTCTGCGGCCTGGCGGCGCGGTGATGGTCGTGACGCCCGCTCAGGCGCATCTGAGCCCGCTCGTCCAGGAACTGGGGCTGCTCTCCGTTGACGAGGAGAAGGAGCGGCGGCTGGCCAGGAGCCTGGAGGGCTTCGACGAGACCGAGCGGCGGACGGTCGAGTTCGACCTGGAGCTGAGCCCTGACGAGATCGCCGGCGTGGTGGGGATGGGACCGAGCGCGTGGCACACTGAGGCGACCGAGCTGACGGAGCGGATTTCCAGCTTTCTCTCACGGTTTGCTGTGAAAAAGCGGGAAAAAGTGACGGCCAAGGCCGCGTTCCACCTGTCTATCTTCGAGGCCTCGCCGCGATCAAGGGCTGTTCCTTGACGGACATCTGCGACTCGTGTTATTGATGGGGCATTTAGTCCGAAATTCCCCCACATTCCCGGAGTATTTCCGCGAGACAAGCGCAATACTGGACGGCAACCCACGCCCGGAGGCGGGGTGAGAGAGGGAGGGGGGCGCGCCGGATGAAGGCCGAGGAACGCTGGCAGGCCAGGTTCCGAGCGTCGCGCATGACGTTGCCCTCTTGGGCACGGCTGGCCCCGAACCGCTCGATCTATCGCTCCAACGCCACCGGCACCTGGGAGGTCTACGCCTGGGACCGTGCCAGCGGCGCCAACCGCCAGGTGACCGACCGGCCCAAGGGCACGGCCCACGCCGCGATCGACCCCACCGGCCAGTGGATCTACTGGTTCGCCGACACCGAGGGCGACGAGTTCGGCCTGTGGTGGCGCCAGCCGTTCAACGGCGGCCCCGACGAGCAGGTCGCTCCCGACCTCGAGCCCGGCCAGCCGGGCGGCATCGCCCTGTCCATGGCGGGCCACGCGGCGATCAGCCTGGCCAGCGAGGGTTCGTTCAGGATCCATCTGGTGAAGCCCGGCGAACAGTCTCGCCTGCTGTACGAGCACGCCGAGGCGGCCTGGGTCGCCGACATGTCCCTCGACGGCTCACTTATCGCGATAAATCATGCCGAGTATGGCGACTTCCGTCATCCGGCGCTCCGCGTCGTACGCCAGAACGGCGACGTCGTCGGCGAGCTCTACGACGGCCCCGACAAGGGCGTGATCGGCCTCAAGTTCGCCCCGGTGCCGGGCGACCGCCGCATGCTCGCCCTGCACGAGCGCCGTCAGCGTCAGGCGCCCCTGGTCTGGGACCCGGTGACCGACGAGCAGCGCGAGATCTGGATGAAGGACTCCGGCGAGCTGACCGCCAGCTGGTACGACGACGGCCGCGGCCTGCTGATCCTGCGCGACAACCGCGCCCGCAGCTACCTGCACCGCTACGACCTCGCGGGCGGCGGCCTGACCCTGCTGGAGACGCCCCACGGCGTGATCGACGCCGCGGCCCCGCGCCCCGGCGGCAACGTCGAATACTCCTGGTCCAGCGCCTCCCGGCCACCGGTGATCCGTTCCAGCAACGGCCAGGTCGTGCTCAACTCCAGCGGCCCCTCGGCGCCGCCGAGCGTGCCCGTCGAGGACCTCGACGTGCCCGGCCCCGGTGGCAGGATCCACGCGCTGGTCTCCCGGCCCGAGTCCGGCGCCGCGCCGTTCCCGACCGTCTTCCTGCTGCACGGCGGCCCGACCACGCACGACCGCGACGCCTTCTCCCCCGAGGTCGCGGCCTGGGTGGACGCCGGCTTCGCGGTGGTGCGGGTCAACTACCGTGGTTCGACCGGCTACGGCTCGGCCTGGCGCGACGCGCTCCACAGCGACATCGGCCACATCGAGCTGGCCGACGTCGCCGCCGTACGCGAGCACGTCGTCGAGCGCGGCATCGCCGACCCCACCAGGATGCTGCTGACGGGCACCGCCTGGGGCGGCTACCTCACGCTGCTCGGCCTCGGCACCCAGCCCGAGCTGTGGACGGCCGGCATCGCGGCGGTGCCGATCGCCTGCCACCAGACCTCCTACGAGGACGAGGCCGAGAGCCTGCGCGCCTACCACCGCGCGCTGCTGGGCGGATCGCCCGACGACCAGCCCGAGCGCTACGCGGCCAGCTCCCCGATCACGTACGTGGACCGGGTGGAGAGCCCGGTGCTGATCCTGGCCGGCGAGAACGACAGCCGCTGCCCGCTGCGGCAGATCGAGAAGTATGTGGCGAAACTGGCCGAGCATGGCCGGGAGCACGAGGTGTACGCCTACGACGCCATCCGTGGCTCGCTGGTCATGTCCGAACGGATCGCGCAAATCGCACTACAGCTTGAATTCGCCCGCAAGCATGTAAATCCACACTGATAATCGACAATTTGTCAGGCCCGTTAGTCAACTGAATTGACCCGTCAAGATCGGCGGGCGCGCCCAATTCAGCGGGCGCGCCCATCAGGATCAGCGGGAGTGAAGGACAACGGGGGTCAGCGGGCGCGAAGGACCACGATCGCGAGGTCGTCCGCGCTCGGCTCCGTGGCGAAGTCGGCCGCCCCTCTGCGGATCCGCTCGGCCACCGCGCGGGCCGACAACCCGGCGCACTCGGCGAGCAGCTTGGCCAGCCCGCTGTCGTCGTCGAGCAGCCGCCCGCCTGAGCGCCGCTCGGTCACACCGTCGGTCACCGCCAGCAGCACGTCACCGTGGTCGAGGTGCAGCGTGTCGGCCTCGAAAACCACCTCGTGGAAGACCCCGAGCAGCGACTGCGGGGTCGTCACCGTCTCGACCACGCCGCTCGGCTTGAGGCGCAGCGCCTCGGGATGACCGGCCGACACCAGGCGTACCTCAAGACCGGTCGGCACCGGCGTGATGTCGCCGTGCAGCAGCGTGAGGAACCTGGCCCGCTCGCCCTCCTCCAAGATCGCCTGGTTGAGCCGGCCCAGCACCGCCGCCACGCCGTAGCCCTCGCGGGCGAGCAGGCGCAGGGTGTGGCGGGCCAGGCCCGTCACGGCGGCGGCCTCCGGGCCGGTGCCGCACACGTCGCCGATCGCGAACCGCCAGGTGTCGTCGCCGGCCTTGAACAGGTCGTAGAAGTCGCCCCCGACCTCGTTGGCCTCGCCGGCGGGCTCGTAGACCACGCCGTAGTCGAGACCGGGCACCTCGGGCTCGTTCGGCGGGAGCAGGCTGCGCTGGAGCGCCCGGTTGGCCGCGGCCTGCTGGGCGTACACGCGGGCGTTGTCAGTGGCCAGCGCGGCCCGCCTGGCGATGTCCTCGGCGAACTGGATGACCTCGTCGGGGAAGCGGTCGGGCCGGCCCAGGCACATCATGCCCAGGCCGCGGCCGCGCGCGGTCAGCGGGACCGCGAGCACCTGCGAGTCGGCCAGGTGGACGGTGGAGGTGACGTGCGCGTCGGAGATCATCGCGTCCATGTCGCCCAGTTGCTCGCGCAGCCCGTCGATCCTGGCCTCGTCGGCGTGCCAGAGATAGACCAGCCGCAGCGGTCCGACAGCGGAGTCAGAGGTGTAGACGGCACACCAGCTCGCCAGTCGCGGCACCACGATCTGGGCGATGATGGCCGGCACCATGTCGGGGTCGAGGGTGCCCGCGAGCAGGTCACTCGCGTCAGCCAGGAACCCCAGCCAATGTGGCCCCCTGGCGCTCTCCTCCAGCCATTCGGATGCCACTCTGTCCGTCGAGCCGGGTAGCGTGAGTCTTGCCCAATGGACACGAGAATCACCTGAGAAGGTGATTCCCCACTCCTCCACCCCCACAGACGGAGCCTTCGGGTCGCCCTGCGAGATGCTCCGCTGTCTCAACTCGACTTGCACGGCGTCGCCAAAATGCTTCCAGATGACTTCGAACGGCTCGTCAACCACCTGTTGTGCCAGGTCACCAGCGACCTGCTCGGCCAGATGCAGCACGCTGCCGACTGCCCACGCGGTCATCACCTCACGGGTGAACCTCATCGCAGCCGTCACAGCGGTGTCGCCGGGCGCGAACGTAGCGGCCAACACCGCATGGGGAGTACCAGTCATCGCATCGTGCCTACCACACTTCCTGCTGACTTGGGGTAAATCCAAGGACGGGACTATGAGCTACTCATCGTGACAGACTTGAATCACTCGCGGTGGCACCCCGGGAGTGAAGGAGGACCCATGACAACGGCCAAGGCCGCACTGAGCTCTGAGGAGAGGACTTACACCGAGTCGGACCTCGTCCCGATCCTGGAGACCCTTTTCTCCTGGCGGGACGGCGACTTTCGCCGCCGGGTCCCGCACGCCCCGGCCGGCATCCTCAGTGAGGTGCGGTTGCTGCTCAACGAAGTGGCCGACCGTCGCGAACATCTCGCCAACGAATTGGTGCGCGTCCGCAAGGAAGTTGTCAAGGAGGGTCGCTTCGGCGAGCGGTTGACGCCGGGGCCGGGAGTCGGCGCCTGGGCGGAGAGCGTCGAATCGGTCAACATGCTGATCGACGCCCTGGTGAGCCCGGTGAGCGGTGCCGCCGACGTGATCGACGCCGTGGCCAAGGGCGACCTGTCGCGGCGGATCGACCTCGACCGCTCGGCCCGCGGCGAGGTGCGCCGCCTGGGCAAGGCGATCAACGGCATGGTCGACCAGCTCGCGCTGTTCAACTCCGAGGTCACGCGGGTGGCCAGGGAGGCCGGCACCGAGGGCCGGCTGGGTGGCGGCGCCAACCTGCGCGGCATGTCCGGCAGCTGGCGCGACCTCACCGAGGCCGTCAACACGATGTCCTCCCGGGTGGCCGCGCAGGTGCGTGACATCGCGGTCGTGACCACCGCCGTGGCCAAGGGCGACCTGAGCCGCAAGGTGACGGTCGACGCCGTGGGCGAGATGTTCGAGCTCAAGAACACCGTCAACACGATGGTGGACCAGCTGTCCGGCTTCGCCGAGGAGGTCACGCGAGTCGCCCGCGAGGTCGGCACACAGGGCCAGCTCGGCGGCCAGGCCCGGGTGTCGGGCGTGTCGGGCGTCTGGAAGGACCTCACCGACAACGTCAACTTCATGGCCAACAACCTCACCAGCCAGGTACGCAGCATCGCGACCGTGGCCACGGCGGTGGCCCAGGGCAACCTGTCGAAGAAGATCACGGTCGACGCCGAGGGCGAGATCCTCCAGCTCAAGGACACCCTCAACACGATGGTCGACCAGCTGTCGTCCTTCGCCGACGAGGTGACCCGCGTGGCGCGCGAGGTCGGCACCGAGGGCAAGCTGGGCGGGCGCGCCGAGGTGAAGGGCGTGTCGGGCGTCTGGAAGGACCTCACCGACAACGTCAACTCGATGGCCAACAACCTCACCTATCAGGTACGCAACATCGCCCAGGTGACGACGGCCGTGGCCAACGGCGACCTGACCCGCAAGATCGACGTGGACGCCCAGGGCGAGATCCTGGAGCTCAAGTCGACCATGAACACGATGGTCGAGCAGCTGTCCTCGTTCGCCTCCGAGGTGACCCGAGTCGCCCGCGAGGTCGGCACCGAGGGGCAGCTGGGCGGCCAGGCACAGGTACGCGGCGTCTCCGGGGTCTGGAAGGACCTCACCGAGAACGTCAACTCCATGGCCAACAACCTGACCTCCCAGGTGCGCCAGATCGCGGCGGTCTCGTCCGCGGTGGCCCAGGGCAACCTGTCGAAGAAGATCACCGTTGACGCGCAGGGCGAGATCCTCCAGCTCAAGGACACCCTCAACACGATGGTCGACCAGCTGTCGTCCTTCGCCGACGAGGTGACCCGCGTGGCGCGCGAGGTCGGCACGCAGGGCGAGCTCGGCGGCCAGGCCCGGGTGCAGGGCGTGTCCGGCGTCTGGAAGGACCTCACCGACAACGTCAACTTCATGGCCAACAACCTGACCTACCAGGTGCGCAACATCGCCGAGGTGACCACCGCGGTCGCCAACGGCGACCTGACCCGCAAGATCGACGTGGACGCCCAGGGCGAGATCCTGGCGCTCAAGACCACCATCAACCGGATGGTCGACCAGCTGTCCTCGTTCGCCTCCGAGGTGACCCGAGTCGCCCGCGAGGTGGGCTCGGAAGGCCAGCTCGGCGGTCAGGCGCGGGTCGAGGGCGTGGAGGGCACCTGGAAGCGGCTCACCGAGAGCGTCAACGAGCTGGCCGGCAACCTGACCACCCAGGTACGCGCGATCGCCACCGTGACCAGCGCCGTGGCCAGAGGCGACCTGACCCGCTCGATCGCCGTCGAGGCGCAGGGCGAGCTGGCGGAGCTCAAGGACAACATCAACTCGATGGTGGCCAACCTCCGCGAGACCACCCAGGCCAACCAGGAACAGGACTGGCTCAAGTCCAACCTGGCCCGCATCTCCCGGCTCATGCAGGGCCACCGCGACCTGTTCGAGGTGGCCAAGCTGACGATGAGCGAGCTGACGCCGCTGGTGTCGGCCCGCTACGGCGCCTTCTACGGCGTCGATCCCGAGGGCGAGCACGAGCTGCTGCTGATCGGCGGCTACGGCGTACGCCCCGACCGCGGCCCGCGCCAGCGCTTCGCGGTCGGCGAGGGCATCGTCGGCCAGGCCGCGGCCCAGGGCAGGCACATCGTCCTCGACGACGTGCCGCCGCGGTTCATCACCATCGACAGCGGTCTCAGCCAGTCGACGCCCGCGCAGATCGTCGTACTCCCGATCCTGTTCGAGAACCGCGTCCTGGGCGTGCTGGAGCTGGCCTCCTTCACCCCGTTCGGCGAGGTGCACCTCGACTTCCTGACCCAGCTCGTCGAGACCATCGGCGTCACGATGAACACCATCATCGCCAACTCGCGCACCGAAGACCTGCTGACGGAGTCGCAGCGGCTCACCCGCGAGCTGCAGGAGCGCTCCGACGAGCTGCAGCGCCAGCAGGAGGAGCTGCGCAGGTCCAACGCCGAGCTCGAGGACAAGGCGGCGCTGCTGGCCAAGCAGAACCGCGCCATCGAGATCCAGAACTTCCAGATCGAGCAGGCCCGTCGCACGCTGGAGGAGCGCGCCGAGCAGTTGGCCGTGTCCTCGCGCTACAAGTCCGAGTTCCTCGCGAACATGTCCCACGAGCTGCGCACACCGCTCAACAGCCTGCTCGTGCTGGCCAAGCTGCTGACCGAGAACGCCGAGGGCAACCTGACCTCGCAGCAGGTCGAGTTCGCCAGGACGATCCACGGCGCGGGCTCCGCGCTGCTCCAGCTGATCAACGACATGCTCGACCTGTCCAAGGTCGAGGCCGGCCGGATGGACATCCATCCGATCCAGGTGTCGCTGCCGAAGATGGTCGACCTCCTGGAGGCGGCGTTCGCGCCGCTGGCCCAGGACAAGGGGCTGGCGTTCGCCGTCGAGGTGGACAGCGACGTGCCGCAGGAGCTGCGCGCCGACGAGCAGCGCCTGCAGCAGGTGCTACGCAACCTGCTGTCCAACGCGGTGAAGTTCACCCCGAAGGGTGAGGTGAAGCTGCGGGTCACGCCGGTGCCCGCGGGGGTCCAGTTCGACGACGACACCCTGCACGGCGCCTACGACCTGCTGGCCTTCCAGGTGATCGACACCGGCATCGGCATCGCGCCCGACAAGCGCGAGGTCATCTTCGAGGCGTTCCGGCAGGCCGACGGCACCACCAGCCGCAAGTACGGCGGCACCGGGCTGGGCCTGTCGATCTGCCGCAAGATCGCCAGACTGCTCGGCGGTGAGATCCACGTCGACAGCGAACTGGGCAAGGGGAGCACGTTCACCCTTTACCTGCCGGCCTCCTACACCGGCCCGCTGGCCGAGACCGACAGCGACGCCGTGGTCGAGCGCAGGCAACTGCTCGCCGTGCCGGTCGAGGAGACGGCGGCCGCGCTGCACGAGCCGCCGATGCCGCTCGACCTGCCGCTGCCCGAGCTGATCGAGCCGCCCGCCGAGAGCAGCCAGTGGCACGGCGACGACCCGCTCAACGGCGCGAAGATCCTCATCGTCGACGACGACATCCGCAACGTGTTCGCCCTCACCAGCGTCCTCGAACGGCATGGCTCCACGGTCGTCTACGCTGAAAACGGTCGGGAAGGAATCGAACAGCTCGAACGGAACGAGGACGTCGCTCTCGTGCTGATGGACATCATGATGCCGGAGATGGACGGCTGGGCCACGACCTCGGCCATCAGGCGCATGCCGCAGTTCGCCGATCTCCCGATCATCGCGTTGACCGCCAAGGTCATGCGGGGCGATCGCGAGAAGAGCATCGCCTCGGGCGCGTCCGACTACGTACCCAAGCCCGTTGACGTCGACCGGCTGCTCGAACGGCTGCGCGGTTGGCTCGGCCGAGGGCGGTCCACCGGCGAATCCACCGCCGAAGGGGCGTGATCCATGCCGGATCGTGCCAAGATCCTCCTGGTCGACGACCGCGAGGAGAATCTGATCGCCCTTGAGGCGATCCTCAGCTCGCTCGACCTGGTGCCCGTACGCGCCAGGTCCGGCGAAGAGGCGCTCAAGGCGCTGCTCAACACCGAGTTCGCGCTCATCCTGCTCGACGTGCGCATGCCCGGCATGGACGGGTTCGAGACGGCCGCCCACATCAAGCGGCGGGAGCGGACCCGCAACATCCCGATCATCTTCCTGACGGTGGTCGACAGCGCGCCCGACTACGCCTTCCGCGGCTACGCGGCGGGCGCGGTCGACTACCTGACCAAGCCGTTCGACCCGTGGGTGCTGCGGGCCAAGGTGTCGGTGTTCACCGAGCTGTACAACATGAACAAACGGCTGGCCGAGCAGGCGTCGATGCTGCGCGAGCGGCTGAGCGGCGAGCTGCCGCCGGGTGCTGGTGACCAGGCGGCGATCCTGCCCGAGCTGTCGCGGCGATTGACGGCGGCGGAGGACGAGCTGAGCAGGGTGCGGGAGCTGGCCAACAAGTCGCACGACCCGACGCTGTCCGTCCCGCTCGCCGACCTCGCCGAACGACTGGCCCATCTGCGCTCCGGCTTCGACGCCCTGTCGTAAGCCGCCGCGCCGTCCCCTAGCCGGTAGCCGTCCCTTGCCGGGGGCGTCTCTAGACCAAGCCCCGAGGCGCTGAGATCGTTCTCAGAGGCCCGCTGACGTCTGGACGTCAGCGGCCTGACCTCTGAACGTCGGAGGCCGAGAGGCACCGGCCTCAGGGCGCGTCAGGCTAATGCCTGGCGCGCTCCAAGGCATCCCAGAAGCCGCGGCGCAGCGCGTGGCGTACCTCGTCGTGCAGCAGGAAGTCGATCGGCAGGGACGACCCCTGGAGCAGGCGGGCCTCCAGGTCGGAGGGCATCCGCGGCTTGCGCGCGAGCACGGCCTCCAGCCACAGGGCCGGCGCGTCGCGGGCAACGGACTCGCCGAAGTCGTGCCCCTCCCGATGGGCGGCCTTGACGGCGTCGGACAGCGTGGTGGCTCCCGCCGTGGCGGCTGAGGGCTGCTGGGAGACCGGCGCGGGCTGCGGGCCGGTGTAGGCGCCGAGCTGCGAGGGCTGGTAGGTCCCGTTGGACTGCGGCGGCGGAGGCTGGTAGGTCCCGTTGGACTGCGACGCGAACTGCCCGGTCGTCGGCGCCTGCGGCTGCTGCGGAATGGGCCCGGTCACCGGGGCGGCCGACGGCGTCGGATCGGGCTGGTAGTTGGCGTAGCTGGGCGGCGGCTGCTGCTGGCCACGCCCCGCCGACGGCATCATGCCGTTGGTGCCGGCCTGGCTCGCCCTGTCGGCGGCGTGGCTGCCTCCGCTCGGCTGGGCGGGCGGCAGCTCCCGCTGCGCGTGGCCGGCGTGACCGTTGCTGACCGGCTGGTGGTGTCCGTTGGACGCCTCGATGGCGCCGGTCACCATGTTGACGTAGGGGCGCATGTGGACGCCGCCCAGCTCGATGAGGTCGTCGCTCTCCTGCATGAGCGTACGGGAGACCGCCCAGCTGCCGTCTACGGCGATGTGCACCACGGTCACCCGGATGCCGAGGTCCTGCGCGTCGCTGACGACCTGGGCGAGGTCCTCGTCACCGCTGACCACGACGGCGTCGCAGATGGCGCTGTTGCGGGCGAGCGTCATCAGGTCGCGGTGCACCTGGGCGTCGACGCCTTCGCGCCGGCCGGGGCGGATGCGGGAGAGACGGAGCTTGAGGCCGGGGATGTCGGCGAGCACGTCGTGCTCCGGTGTGCGGCGGCCTTCGACGGTCGCCTCGTACCAGTAGCACCGGAGCATCGGCAGGCCGGTGCGCTCGCGCGAGAGGTTTGACAGGAGCTGCAAGAGCCCTGGATAGTCCCAGGCCACGGCTTCACGATGGCGGGTGCCATGCACGGCCATCGCGCCGTCGGCCAGCAGATAGCCAGCGTCCACGAACAGCGCGCAGCGATCCACTGACACGGCCCCTTTCCTGGTGGTCCGACCTAGCAGACTGTGCACCGTCAGAGCCGGACTCGCGGGCGGCCCTCTCTCAGGGTAATGAAAGCGGGTGATCGCGCGAGGTTAATCCCGACGATTCGCCCCTGCCCTGACCATACGCCGGTGCATTCGGGCTGACCGTACCAATATGTCGGACTTTGGTCACTATCGTGCACGTACGTCACGACCGTGCACGCACGCTGACGGCGGCGATCGCGAACAACACCACATCCTTCCGCGTATCGATGGCCAGCGCCGGGTCATGGCCGAGTTCGGCGCCGAACGTGTCGACGTCGACACCGAACGTCATCCCTTTGGCACCGTTGGACGAGCCGTCGAAGACGTTGTCCGCGTCATGGTCACCTCCCGCTGGGGTGAGCGGCCCCGACCCCAGAGAGAGCCGGTCACCATCGAGATCGGCATCACCTCCCCAGGCCACCACCTCGATCCGAGCAGGCACCAACCCACCCGACGGCACCCGCCTGGGCGAGCCCCCAGAGGCCGAGCCCCCACCTGGGATCCGCGCACGCACGGCCGCAGGAGCCATGCCGTCCCGCAGACCTCGCACGCGCACGGCCGCAGGAGCCACGCTCTCTCGCAGGTGTCGGGGGCCTCGCGGGTCTCGCGGGCCTCGGGCGGGGACGGCGGCGGGGACCAGGCCGTCCAACGGGATCCGGGTCTGACCTGCCTCGCCGCCGACGACGGTCGGGGTGTCGAGCACTACGGCGTGGCTGTACGGCTCGGACGGGTCGGTCGCGATCACCACCAGGCTCCATCCGGCATGCTGCGCGACCCCTTCCCCCATCGGCGGGTCGGCCGCCCACCACATGCCTTCCTGCCTGACGCTCCCGACCAACCCGGTCACGTCGGCGAACGCCTGGTAGGCGGGCCCAGAGGGCAGCTCGCGGACCGTCACCTGCTCGGGCTTGATGAACAGGTAACGCCGCCGACCCGGCGGCCGCAGCCTGATCAGCCCCGTGTTCTCCCCACTGGCCGACCAATAGAGGCCCGCCCACACGACCCGACCACCCGGAGGCAATCGCAGCGTGGCACCGCTGGAGGCGTAGGTGTCCGGCGCCCTGTCCTCGTCGACGACCGCCATGGGCCACAACTCGTCGTCACGCCTGTCGCCCTCCCGCCGCCGCGCCTCCTCGCAGCCGTCGTCCTCCAGCGGGCAGCTCAGGAGCGAGTTGCCGACCGCCCTGACCGTCACCTTGCCGTCGGTGGCGAACCTGGCAGGCATGCCCTCCCGCCGTACCCCGGCCGCCGACCGCGCCCCGACCCGCAGCGAGCCGGACGTGATCCGTACGGCGAGCCCGTCACCCTCAGGCGCCTGAGAAGCCACCTGGACGCGCAGGAAGACGGCAGTGCGACGGCGCGCCTCAAGCGGCCCCCTGGCGCACACGGCGCCCTGCCCGGCCGGACGACACGCCCAGCCATCCACGGTCCCAACGGGCGTAACCACCGCGACACCGTGCCCATAGCCACCCGGCCGAATCGGCATCCCATCCGCCGCGACACCGTGGCCATAGCCACTCCGCTGGATCGACATCCCGTCCGTCACGGCACCGTGTCCGTAGCCACCGGGTTGGCTCGACATCCCACCCGCTGCGACACCGGGACCGTAACCACTCCGCTGGATCGGTGCGGTGCCGTGGTCGGAGCCGCGTGGCCGGGTCAGGGTTACGCCCGCTGCGGCGCCATGACGGTAATCGCCCGATGGGATCAGCGTGACGCCTGCGGGTAGGTCCACGGTGGCCGTGAGTTCGGCGGTCGGGGCGTTGCCCGAGTTGCGGAGTCGAAGTCCGATGATGCCGGGCTGGTCGCGGACCAGCGCGCCGAGCACGCCGATCGTGGCGTGCAAGCGCGCCCGGTGTCCCCTCGTTCCCGACGGGGTGGCTGGTCGCCCAGGAGGAACCCGAGTGGGCTTGTCGGCCGGCCGTACGGGCGGCGGCCCGGCTGACGCGACGGGCTTGGCGACCGGTCTCGGCATCGGCTCCTCGGCCGAGACCAGCGTGAACGCGGCGGCGGCCGCGACAGCCGCAGCCGTACCGCCCGCCACCGCCGCCTGTGCGTACGTGGGCACGCGTCCAACCCAATCGAACGCGTGCCCAGGCACCCGCCCAACCCAGGCGAACACGTGCCTGGGCACATCCCGAACCCAGCCGAGCGCGTGCCTGGGCACATCCCGAACCCAGCCGAGCGCGTGCCTGGGCATGCGCCGAACCCAGCCGAGCACGTATCCAGGCACGCGCCAGAACTGGCCGAGCACGGACCTGGGCACCCGGCCCACCTGACCGTGCACCTGCCCGGACGGCCGCCACACCCAGCCGTACACGCGCTCCGGCGCCCGCCGCACCCGACCAAGCACGTACGCGGGCACGCGCCGCACCCGTCCAGACGCCCGTTCAGACGCCCGCCCGGACGCCCGCTCAGACCCAGACATCCGCCCCGACAACTGCCCAGACCTCGGCCCGGACACGGGCCCAGACGCCTGCCACACCCTGCCGAACAACCGCCCAGGTGCCCGCCCCAGCCGGCCCAGTGCGCGCGGAAAGCCCTCCGGGTCTTCGCTCGGGGTCCTCTCCTTGGCCAGTGCCGCCGCGTACCCGGCGAAGACCGGCCCGGTGATCAGTGGTCCGATGATGACGCGCAGGCCCCGGCTCACGTCCGTCAGTTCCAGCAGGACCGCGCGGCATTCGGGGCAGCCGCTCACGTGCTCGTCCACCGCCTTGACGTCCCGCCTGGCCAGCACGCCCCGGACGTAGCGGCTCATCCTGCCCAGCGCCAGCCGGCACGTGTGGGGCAGCGGCGCGGCCAGGTGCGTTTGCAGGTACGCCTGCCGTAGGCCCGCGAGGGCTCGGCGGGCGAGGTCGGTGACGCCGTTGGCTGATAGGCCCAGCAGCGGCGCCACGTCGGCGGGTGGGGAGTGTTCGGCCTCGGTGTGCCAGAGCACCGCCCGCCACCGCTCGGGCAGCGACAGGAACGCCTTGGCGATCAGCGACCGTTCGAGGCCGATGAGCGCCGGGTCGATGAAGGGCACACCGGGATCGGGCGACTCGCTCCCGGCCATGGCCGCCTGGCGCTCAGTCCCGCCCATGGCCTCCTGACGCTCGGACCCGTCCGTGAGCGCCTGGCGCTCGGTCCCGCCCGTGGTCAGCTGGCGCTTGGGGCCGCCCATGGGTATCTGGCCGTCGGCCACCCGCGTACGGTCGCAGACGGTGCGTCGCACGGCCGTCAGCAGGTACGTCCTGAAGCCCGCCGAAGGGCCGCCGCCACGGCCGACGAGGTCGAGGATCTTGGTGAACGACTCGGCGACCACGTCGTCGGCCTCGGCCTCACCCCTGACGAGCTGGCGGGCCAGGGAGCGCGCGGCGGCCACGTGGCGGTCGTGGAGCTCGCGATAGGCGGTGGCGTCGCCGGCTCTTACCGCGTGGAGAAGATCCGCATCGCTCTGCGGCGATTCTGCACTCATAGTGACCTCACGATTACCCAGAGTTTACCTCCGAGCATTCCGCAGCCACCGTCCCGGCTAAACCGAAGGATCGGGTTTACCTTCCGCCGGCGCTCCCGAAGCTTCCGACAGTGCTCCCGGATTTTCAGACAGTGCTCCCGGACCTTCCGGCAGCGCTCCCAGCCGGCCGTACCCCGGCCGTACGCGGGCCGCCTGGACATACGCGGGGACCCTAAGCTGGGACGCATGACAGACCGCGACAACCTGCTGGCCGAGATCAAGAAGAAGGCCGTCGTGCACGGCAAGGTCATGCTCTCCTCGGGTCAGGAGGCCGACTTCTACCTGGACCTGCGCCGGATCACGCTCGACGGGGTGGCCGCGCCCCTGGTCGGCAGGGTGATGCTCGACCTGACCAAGGATCTGGAGTACGACGCCGTGGGCGGGCTGACATTGGGCGCCGATCCCGTCGCGACCGCGATGATGCACGCCGCCGCGGCGCAGGGGCGGCCGCTCGACGCGTTCGTGGTGCGCAAGGCACAGAAGGCGCACGGCATGCAGCGCAGGATCGAGGGCCCGGAGGTCAAGGGTCGTCGCGTGCTGGCCGTCGAGGACACCTCCACGACCGGCGCCTCCCCGCTGACGGCCGTCGAGGCGTTGCGCGAGGCGGGCGCGGAGGTGGTCGCCGTGGCCACGATCGTCGAGCGGGGCGCGGCGCCCCGGATGGCTGAGGAGGGGCTCGACTACCGTTCCGCGTTCACACTCCAGGACCTCGGGCTGTAAACACCTACCGCTCCGCGTTCACGCTCCACGACCTCGGACGGTGAACGCCTCCCGCGCGCCGGCCTTGCCCTGCGCGCGGGGCTTGCCGTTCTCGGTCACGATGACCGTGGCGGCGTCGCTGAGCACCACGTCGAGCTCGGGTTCGAAGTAGCTGACCTCTTCACCCCTGCTCATGTCGCGATATTGCAGTACATCGCCGCCCGGTACGCGGACCGTGACGAGGGGGCAGGTGTCCGCCACGCACTCGATGCGGACGGTCGGCACCTGGGCGCTGGCCTGCGGCTGAGCCGCGACCTTCCCGCGTTCGGGCTGCTGCTGGCGCGTGTCGAGCGAGGTGAGCAGCGCACGACCGCCGACGACCAGGAGCGTCACCACGGCCAGCGCCGCCAGAACGGCGAGCGCGAGGCGGGCGAGGCCCATCGGATCTGACCTGTGGCGTCCCACAAGGGGGAGCGTACTCGTAGGCGCGGTCGATCTCGATCACTAACGGATTGCCAGTGTGGATCAGCGCACGCGGTGGTGCTTGCCGTTGGGCTCCGGCAGTTGCTTGCCGGCCCTGCGGGACTTCACGACCTCGACGATGATCGGGATCAGCGAGATGAGCACGATGAGGAAGACGCCGGGCAGGATGTACTTGTCGATCTTGGTCGGATCGACCTGGCTGCCGAGGAAGTGGCCGATCAGCAGCATGCTCTCGACCCACAGCACGCCGCCGACCACGTTCCATATGAAGAACGTGCGGGCCGGCATCTCCAGGACGCCGGCCACCGGATTGAGGAACGTGCGGACGATCGGCACGAAGCGGGCGATGATCACCGCTCTGGCCGGGCCGAACTTCACGAAGAAGTGCTCGGCCTTCTCCACGTACTCCCTCTTGAACAGCCGTGAGTCCGGCCGGTCGAAGAGTCTCCTGCCGATCTTGACCCCTATGAGGTGGCCGAGCTGGGCGCCCGCCACCGCGCACAGCGGCGTGACGATCAGCAGCACGGGGAAGGACAGCGGCTCGATGCCAATCCCCTTCGCCGCGGCGGCGGAGCTGAAAATGCCCGCGGCGACGAGCAGCGAGTCACCGGGCAGGAAGAACCCGATGAGCAAGCCCGTCTCGGCGAAGATGATCGCCAGGACGCCGACGGTCGCGAAGGCGCCGAGCATCGTCAGCCACCACGTCGGGTCCAGGAGGTTGGAAAGCCAGTCCACGGGGTGAGCCTACCTTGGCGCGAACGGCCTCGGCCGCCGCGCGTTGTCTCTACCACGCGGGGTAGCGGACCGGGATACTGGGCTGCGCGAAGCCGTACTTCTCAGGGAGATGAAGCATGCCTATAGCAACCCCAGAGGTCTATGCCGAGATGCTCGACCGCGCGAAGGCGGGCGGATTCGCCTATCCGGCGATCAACGTGACCTCTTCCCAGACGCTCAACGCCGCGCTCCGCGGCTTCGCCGAGGCCGGGAGCGACGGCATCGTGCAGGTGTCGACGGGCGGCGCGGAGTTCCTGTCCGGCGCCACGGTCAAGGACATGGTGATCGGCGCGACGGCGCTGGCCGAGTACGCCAGGGTGATCGCCGCCAAATATCCGGTGACGGTCGCGCTGCACACCGACCACTGCCCCAAGGACAAGCTCGACGGCTTCATGCGGCCGTTGATCGACATCTCGCTGGAGCGGGTCTCCAAGGGTCTTGACCCGCTCTTCCAGTCGCACATGTGGGACGGCTCGGCCGTACCCCTGGAGGAGAACCTGGAGATCGCCAAGGAGCTCATCGACAAGTGCCACCGCGCCAACATCATCATGGAGATGGAGATCGGCGTCGTCGGCGGCGAGGAGGACGGCGTCGTCGGCGAGATGAACGAGAAGCTCTACACCACGACCGAGGACGCGCTGGCCACGGCCGAGGCCGTGGGTCTCGGTGAGAAGGGCCGCTACCTGCTGGCCGCCACGTTCGGCAACGTGCACGGCGTCTACAAGCCGGGGCACGTCAAGCTGCGGCCCAGCGTGCTGAAGGAGATCCAGGACGCCGTCGGCGCCAAGTACGGCAAGGACAAACCGTTCGATCTGGTCTTCCACGGCGGTTCTGGGTCGGCGATGGAGGAGATCCACGAGGCGATCTCCTACGGCGTGGTCAAGATGAACGTCGACACCGACACCCAATACGCCTTCACCAGGCCGATCGCGGACCACATGTTCCGCAACTACGACGGCGTCCTCAAGGTCGACGGCGACGTCGGCAGCAAGAAGGCCTACGACCCGCGCGCCTACGGCAAGGCGGCCGAGGCCGGGATGGCGGCGCGCGTCGTCGAGGCGTGTGAGCACCTCAAATCCGCTGGGACGAAGATCTCCTAGCCACTTCGGCGGCTCGGCGGGTATGACTTGTCCTATGGATAACCTTCTCGCCGGGCCGCCCCCGACTCAACTGCCGGACCTGCCCGAGGCCAGGGAGGCGCTGGAAGCCGGCGCCAAGGCCGCCGACGTGGCGGCCCGTTTCCCCGCCTACCCGGCGGCTTGGGCCACGCTCGCGGAGGAGTACTTCGCGCAGGGCCACGCCGTCACCTCCTACGCTTTCGCGCGCACCGGCTACCACCGCGGGCTCGACCAGCTCCGCCGGAGCGGCTGGAAGGGGCACGGTCCCATCCCCTGGGAGCACGAGCCGAACCGCGGCTTCCTGCGCTGCCTCTACTCGCTCTCCAGGGCCGCCCAGGCGATCGGCGAGAAGGACGAGGCCGAACGATGCTTGCAGTTCCTCAGGGACAGCAGTGAGGACGCCTACGACGCGCTGGCCAAGAACTAGCACTTGGGACGAATAGGCCGACTCGGGTAGTCTCTCTACGCAAGAGCCCCTGTCGCACTTGCGCCAGGGGTTTCGTTTTGTGCTCGGGAGACTGAACCATGCCGGCTGCCGTTCTCGTTGGTGCCCAATGGGGCGATGAGGGCAAGGGCAAGGCCACCGACCTGCTCGGTGGCGACGTCGATTACGTCGTCCGCTACCAGGGTGGCAACAACGCGGGTCACACCGTGGTCATCGGTGACCAGAAATACGCACTGCACCTTCTGCCCACCGGAATCCTGTCGCCGCACGTCGTGCCGGTGATCGGCAACGGGGTCGTGATCGACCCCGGGGTCCTGCTCAGCGAGATAGACGGGCTGGCCGCGCGCGGCATCTCCGCCGAGCGCCTGCTGATCTCCGCCGACGCGCACTTGATCATGCCCCACCACAAGGCGCTCGACAAGGTGACCGAGCGCTACCTGGGCAAGGCCAAGATCGGCACGACGGGCCGGGGCATCGGCCCCGCCTACGGCGACAAGATCTACCGGATGGGCGTACGCGTCCAGGACCTGCTCGACCCCGGCATCCTGGCCAAGAAGATCGAGGTCGCGCTGACCGAGAAGAACCAGGTGCTCACCAAGGTCTACAACCGGCGCGGCATCGAGGCCGAGGCCGTCGTGGAGGAGTACCTCGGCTACGCCGAACGCCTCAAGCCGCACATCGCCGACACCTCACTGGTGCTGAGCCGGGCGCTGGACGAGGACAAGTTCGTGCTGCTGGAGGGTGGTCAGGGCACGCTGCTCGACATCGACCACGGCACCTACCCGTTCGTCACCTCCTCCTCGCCGACGGCCGGTGGCGCCTGCGCCGGGTCCGGCATCCCGCCGATGCGGCTCACGAAGGTGATCGGCATCCTCAAGGCGTACACCACCCGCGTCGGTTCCGGCCCGTTCCCCACGGAGCTCGAGGACGAGATGGGCGAGTGGCTGCGCCAGACCGGCGGCGAGTACGGCGTGACCACCGGCCGCAACCGGCGCTGCGGCTGGTTCGACGCGGTCATCGCCCGCTACGCGACCAGGATCAACGGGGTCACCGACTTCTTCCTCACCAAGCTCGACGTCCTGTCCGGGCTGGAGCGGATCCCGGTGTGCGTCGCCTATGACGTCGACGGCACGCGGCACGACGAGATCCCGATGACGCAGACGGACTTCCACCACGCCAAGCCGGTGTACGAGGAGTTCCCCGGCTGGCAGGAGGACATCACCGGCGCCAAGACCTTCGACGACCTGCCGCCCAACGCGCAGTCGTACGTGCGGGCGCTGGAGGAGATGAGCGGCGCGCCGATCTCCGCGATCGGCGTCGGCCCCGGCCGCGACCAGACGCTGGTGATCCGCCCGCTCGTCTGATCCGCCCGGTTCACGGGTACGGCCGGGTCCGCGTCGCCGGCCGTACCCGAACGACCGTAAAAGCCCCCAGGACCTCAGCCGCCGCCCCAGGAGCCCGTCAGGAGGCCGCCAGGACGGCGGCGGTCATCGGGGTGCGGGTCGTCCAGCCGATGCTCCGGTAGAGGGCCTGACCGGCGGGCGTGGCCACCAGGATGCCCGTCCTGGCGCCACGCGAGGCGGCTGTGTCGGCCAGGGCCGTCATGACCACCCGGCCCAGACCGCGACGGCGGTGGTTCGGGGCGGTCTCGACCTGGTCCACGACCGCGGTACGCCCGGTGACCGCGATCTGCCCCCGGGCCGCGATCTCGCCCGCCGCCGTGAGCAGGCGGGCCACGGTCACGTCCGACCGGGTGGTGACGGCCAGCGTGTAGCCGTCGGGAGCCTCAACCCGGCCCCGCGCCAGCGGCCCCGTCATCATGAACTCCGGCTCGTCGATCGACCACGCCGGCGTGAGCCAGGGGACGACCGCCTCCGCGGGAGCGCAGAGCTTGAGCCAGGTGCCCGGCGTGCTGATCGTCTCGGCCAGCAGCCGCAGGTCGCCGGGGGTGGGCGCGGGCAGCACGTGGCGGGCGACGTGGCCGGGCCGGCCGACGTCCACTCGCAGGCCCCATGGCTCCCGTACGGGCTGCGGGGCGCTGCGCGAGACCACCCAGCCGTCGACCCAGGCCTGGACGATTTCCGGCCGGACCGTTTCGAGTGCCTCCGTCATGACCGCCAGCTTATTGCCACAGAGTCGCATTTATCGACCTAATAAATGCCGTGCGTGGCGCGGCGACCTGCGCTTACTCTCCGGTCATGGACATCCGTCGCGCCACCCGGCCCGAGGACGTCGAGGCGGCCGGCCACCTCTTCGACTCCGCTCCCCTGCCGGAGGCCACCGCGAGGTTCCTGGCGGACGAGCGCCACCACCTGCTCATCGCGTATGTGGACGAGACGCCCGCCGGGATGATCACCGGGGTCGAGACCACCCACCCCGACAAGGGGACCGAGATGTTCCTCTATGAGCTCGGCGTGGACGAGTCCTTCCGTGGCCGGGGCATCGGTGGGTCGCTGGTCGCGGCCCTGGAACGGCTCGCTCGCGAGCGCGGCTGCCATGGCATGTGGGTGACCACCGATGAGGGCAACGAGGCGGCCCAGGCCACGTACAGCGGCGCGGGCGGGGTGCCTGAGAAGGACCAGGTTGTCTATGTGTGGACGTTCAGCCAGGAATAGCCATACACACCACAAAAAGGGCGCGGCGTGGCACGTCGTGCTCGTGGCGCGCGGCAGGTAGTGTCCCCGGTGTGCGCGTTGAGATTCACGGTCATCGGGGAGCGAGGGGCCTCTGGCCCGAGAACACTCTTCCGGGGCTGAGCCGCACGATGGAGCTCGGGGTGCACGCGCTCGAGTTCGACGTCGCGCTCACCGCCGATCGGCGCCTCGTGTTGACCCACGACCTCACGGTCTCGGCCGTGACCAGTGCCGACACGCGGCCGGTCGCGAAGGACGACCCCCACTTCCCCTATGTCGGCAAGCCGATCAACTCGCTTGGGCTGGCGCAGCTGCGCATGCTCGACGTGGGTGTGCGGCTGCCCCGGCACGCCGACGACCCCTTCGCGCTGACGCAGCGGCCGATGCCGGAGACCCGGATGCCCACGCTGGGCGCGGTGCTCGGGCTGGTCAACGCCTACGAGGCCGAGGACGTACGGCTGCACGTCGAGCTCAAGTCCGACCCGACCAGGCCGGAGCTGACGGCCGATCCCGAGCTGTTCACCGAGATGGTGCTCGAGGAGTTCGACCGGCACGGCAGGCTGGACAACGCGGCGATACTCAGCTTCGACTGGCGGATCATCGGCCACGCCGCCCGGCTGGCGCCGGGCACGCGGCGCTTCGCGCTGATCGAGCTCGACACCCTGCACTGGAACGGCCCGCTGGGCGACGACATCCCGGCCGCCGCCCGCGAGGCGGGGGCCACGACGCTGTCGCCCGAGCACGTGATGGTCGATGAGGACCTGATGGCCCAGGTGGCCGCGGCGGGGCTGGACGTGGCGGTCTGGACCGTCAATGACAAGGCGCTGGCGGCCCGGATGCTGGACCTGGGGGTGGCGGGGATCGTCACCGACTATCCCGACCGGATGCGCGAGCTGTGGCGGGAGCGCGGGCTGGGACTGCCCGGCCCCGTCGGACCGCTCAAGCGGCCCGTCGGGGTTTGATGCCCAGGCGGCACAAGGTCTAGAGCCAGCCGTTGCGGCGGAAGCCGCGGTGCAGCAGGACGCAGGCCGTGATCATCACACCGAGCACCGCCGGATAGCCCCACACCTGGTTGGTCTCCGGCATGAAGTCGAAGTTCATGCCGTAGATCCCGGCGATCATCGTGGGCACCGCCAGGATGGCCACCCAGGACGAGATCTTGCGCATGTCCTCGTTGGCCAGGGCGTTCGAGCGGGCCAGCGCCGCCTGCAGGATCGAGCTGCACAGCTCGTTCGACGACTCGACCTGCTCGCACACGCGGGAGAGGTGGTCGCCGACGTCGCGGAAGTATTCGCGCATCTCCGACGGGATCACCCGGCGCTGCGGCAGCGCGGCCAGCGGGGCCTGGAGCGGCGTGACGGCCCGCTTCAGCTCCAGCATCTCCCGCTTGAGCTGGTAGATGCGGTTGATGTCGCGGGAGCTGACGTCGGCGAAGACGGTCGCCTCGACCTCTTCGAGTTCGAGCTGCATGAGGTCGGCGACCTGGAGGTAGCGGTCGACGACGTGGTCGGCGATGGCGTGCAGCACGCCCGCCGGTCCGCGGTCCATGAGCTCGGGCTTGTCCTCGAGCCGCTCGCGCACCTCGGTGAGGGGACAGTGCCGGCCGTGGCGTACGGTCACCACGAAGTCGACGCCGAGGAACACCATGATCTCGCCCGTGGCG
This sequence comes from Nonomuraea sp. NPDC049158, assembly GCF_040648335.1. Taxonomy (NCBI): domain Bacteria; kingdom Bacillati; phylum Actinomycetota; class Actinomycetes; order Streptosporangiales; family Streptosporangiaceae; genus Nonomuraea; species Nonomuraea sp. NPDC049158. The sequence goes on along the minus strand of NZ_JBEZDM010000013.1, from coordinate 219,322 downwards.
ATGATCTCGCTGGTGGCGGTCAGCTCGTCGTGGTCCAGGTAGGCGATGGACTTGAGCACCATGAACAGGGAGTCGCCGTAGCGCTCGACCTTGGGGCGCTGGTGGGCCTTGACCGCGTCCTCGACGGACAGCGGGTGCAGGCCGAACACGCCGGCCAGCCACTCGACCTCGGGGGCGGCGGGCTCGTGCAGGCCGACCCAGACGAACGCCTTGGCGCCGTCGGAGCGGCTGTTGTGCTCGCGGACCAGCTCGAGCGACTCCTCGATGCCCGGGGCGGCGACCTTCCGGCCCTTGATGTAGGCGCCGAACTCGACGATGGAGTCAACGGGAGGCACGCAGATCTCACGTACCGGCTTGGTGAGCTGGCGCGAGACGTGCTGCTGTACGGGGTGACGGGTGGTGCGACGGAAAAGCGTAGACGTGCGCATGGCAGTCCCTTTCCGCCCGACCTGGCACGCTCCACGCGCGACGAAAAGTCACCTCAATCAACGAAAGTACGTGGAGGCACGATCAGGCTGCCGGATTGGAGTGGTCGGGGGCATACAGGGTGTACGTGAGTGAGCACGTACTGCTGGGATCACCAGGTTTCATCCCGGACCACCTCCAATCACAAGAGATGCCATAAAGCCGCCCTAAGCTACCACAGGCGGATGGACCCGACTGACGATACTCCCCGAGGCATCCTCAGAGCAGGTAGAACTCCACAAAGATTCCCGCCTATTCCCACATTTCGAGTGCCCAGCCCCTCCTGTCGCGGGTGCGCCGGGGAGCCGCCGGGCCGTCCCTGCCACAATGGGGCGGTGCGCGTTCTAGTCATCGGCTCCGGCGGGCGTGAACACGCCCTGTGCCGCTCACTCATGCTCGATCCCCAGGTCACCGAGCTCCACAGCGCCCCCGGCAACGCGGGCATGGAGGAGATCTCGGCCCCGCATCCGGTCACGGCCACCGATCCCGCCCAGGTGACCGAGCTGGCCCTACGACTCGGCGCCGACCTGGTGGTGGTGGGCCCCGAGGCGCCCTTGGTGGCGGGCGTGGCCGACGCGGTGCGCGCCGCGGGCATCGCCTGCTTCGGCCCGTCGAGCCAGGCGGCGATGATCGAGGGCTCCAAGGCGTTCGCCAAGGAGATCATGACGGCCGCCGACGTTCCCACGGCCAGGGCGCGGGCCTGCGTCACGCCCGAGGAGGCCGCTCAGGCCCTCGACGAGTTCGGCGCCCCGTACGTGGTCAAGGACGACGGGCTGGCCGCCGGCAAGGGCGTGGTCGTCACCGGCGACCGGGAGCAGGCGCTCGCGCACGCGGCGGCGTGCGAGCGGGTGGTGATCGAGGAGTTCCTCGACGGGCCCGAGGTCTCGCTGTTCGCGCTCTGCGACGGCAAGACGGCCGTGCCGCTGCAGCCCGCCCAGGACTTCAAGCGCGCCTACGACGGCGACGAAGGCCCCAACACCGGCGGCATGGGCTCCTACACGCCGCTCACCTGGGCTCCCGAAGGGCTCACCGAGCAGGTCATGCGCGAGGTCGTCCAGCCGACGATCGACGAGCTGGCCCGGCGCGGCCACCCGTTCCAGGGCGTCCTGTACGTGGGCCTGGCCCTGACCGCCAAGGGGCCGAAGGTGATCGAGTTCAACGCCCGCTTCGGCGACCCGGAGACCCAGGTGGTGCTCGACCGCCTGGAGACCCCGCTGGCCGGGCTGCTGGCGGCCTGCGCCACCGGGCGGCTGAGCGAGCATCCGGCGCCGGTGTTCCGCGCCGGGTCGGCGGTCGCCGTGGTCGTCGCGGCCGAGAACTACCCCGACGCCCCGGTCAAGGGCGACGTCATCGAGGGGCTCGACCCCATCGGCGGCGCCTACGTCCTCCACGCCGGCACGAAGCGGGTCGACGGCCAGGTGCTGTCGGACGGCGGGCGGGTGCTCAACGTGGTCGGCACCGGCCCCGACCAGGAGACGGCCCGCCGCAACGCCTACGAGCTGGTCTCTCGCGTACGGTTGCGCGGCTCGCACCACAGGACGGACATCGCCCGATGAAGCACCTGCACTCCGGCAAGATCCGCGATCTCTACCAGACCGACGACGGACAGCTGCTGATGGTCGCCTCCGACCGGATCTCGGCCTTCGACTACGTGCTCGAGAGCGAGATCCCCGACAAGGGGGCGATCCTCACGCAGATGTCGCTGTGGTGGTTCGAGCAGCTCGCCGACCTGGTGCCCCATCACCTCATCGGGCCGGGGCCCGACTCCCGCAGCGTGCTGTGCCGGCCGCTGACGATGGTGCCCGTCGAGTGCGTGGCCCGCGGCTACCTGACCGGCTCGGGCCTGGTCGACTACCGGCGCGAAGGGGCGGTCTCGGGGATCGAGCTGCCGGCGGGCCTCGAAGACGGGTCCCGGCTGCCCGAGCCGATCTTCACGCCCTCGACGAAGGCCCCGGTCGGTGAGCACGACGAGCCGATCTCCTTCGAGCGGGTCGTCGGCGACGTGGGCGCGGAGACGGCCGAGGAGCTGCGCCGGATCACGCTCGCCGTCTACACGCGCGGCGCCGAGATCGCCCGCGAGCGGGGCATCATCCTGGCCGACACCAAGATCGAGCTGGGTCGTGACGCCGACGGGGTGCTCACTCTGGGGGACGAGGTCCTGACGCCCGACTCATCACGATTCTGGCCGCTTGACCAGTGGCAGCCGGGACGCTCCCAAGCGTCATTTGATAAGCAATATGTAAGGGATTGGTTGTTGTCGCCCGAATCGGGATGGGACAAAAGCTCCGGAACTCCCCCACCTCGCCTTCCTGACAAGGTTGTGGAACAGACCAGACAGCGTTATCTGGAAGCCTACGAGCGCATCACCGGAGCTCCCTTTAGGGGATGATTCGGCTGGGGCAGCAGTGGTTAGCGGCTACTCTTGGCCCGGTCCAGCTCAGACCGAGACCTCCGAGGAGCCGCACGAATGGTCCGTTACCGCGTGCGCGGTGGCAACCCACTGCGTGGAACCGCCTTCATCCAGGGCGCGAAGAACGCCGTGCTGCCCATGATCGGTGCGGCTCTGCTTGCCCCCAAAGGCCGCACCGTTCTGCGCAACGTACCGATCATCGAGGACGTGCGGCGGGCGGTGGAGCTGGCCGAGGCCATCGGCGCGTACGTCGAGCTGCACGAGGCCGAGCGCACCCTGGTGATCGACGCCTCCCGGCTCACCAGCGCGGTGCTGCCCGCCGACATCGCCAGGCGCTTCCGCGGCTCGGTCCTGTTCACGCCCGCCCTGCTGCACCGGCTGGGCGAGGCGATCGTGGAGGGGGTCGGCGGCTGCAATCTCGGCAGTCGCAACCTCGACTTCCATTACCTGGGCTACAAGCGGCTGGGCGCGATCGTCGACGAGGGCGAGACGGTCATCCATGTGAAGGCGTCGGGCCTGACGGGCGCGACCCTCTACCTCGACACCCCCTCGCACACCGGCACCGAGAACCTCATCATGGCCGCCGCCCTGGCCAAGGGCGTCACCGTGATCGAGAACGCGGCGCTGGAGCCCGAGGTGCTCGACGTCATCGACATGCTCACCAAGATGGGCGCGCGGATCAGCGGCGGCGGCACCGGCTTCATCACCGTCGAGGGCGTCGACGAGCTGCAGGCCGTGGAGCACACCGTGATGCCGGACCGGCTCGACGCCGGTGTGTTCGCGATGGGCGCGGCGATCACCGGCGGCGACCTCAGCCTCGTGGGCACCGGCCTCGACCTGGGCGTCGTCCGCTACAAGCTGGAGCAGATGGGCGTCGACTTCGCCCGGCCAGGCGCGGTTCTTCACGTACGGTGCGAGCGGCCGCTACGGCCGATCAACATCATCACCGACACCTACCCGGGCTTCGCCACCGACCTCCAGTCGCCGATGATGACGGTCGCCGCCCTGGCCGACGGCACCAGCTACATCCACGAGCGCATCTTCGACGGCCGCTTCGCGCTGGCCGGCGAGCTGAACAAGATGGGCGCCGACGTGGAGGTCGAGGGCAGCAGGGCCATCGTCAGGGGCGCCACCCCGCTGAAGGGCACCCGGGTGACGGCGCACGACCTGCGTTCCGGAATCGCGCTGGTGCTGGCCGGACTGGCCGCCGAAGGCGAGACCGTCATCGAGTCCGGATACCTCATCGACCGCGGGCACGCGCATCTCGCCGAGCGAATGCGGGCACTGGGGGCGGACATTACACAAGAGATTTCCGACCGCTAAAAAGCGTTAGGAATACCTCGTTGAGCTGCTGATATACCTTCACAGCGAGTCAACCAGAACGACTTTCCGGAAAAGTCGGGCGTGACATTATGGTCCCCGCGAGCGATCGTTCCAAAAGAGAGCACTGCAACAGACAGCAGGATGGGACGAACATTGGTCGAGAGGGCCGAAGAAACTCCCCGAGTGTCACGCCCGGGTGCCATGACACCGGACCTCACCATTGGTGTGGTCGGACCCCACGATCTGGTCGAGCGGGTCATGCTGATGGGGCACGCTGCTGCGCCACTTCCGTGCCGCCTGGTGGCGGCCGCCTACCGCGATGAGCAGGAGGCGCCCGACAAAGTGACGCGGCTCGGGCCCGGCGTGGACGCATGCCTGTTCGCCAGCCCGGTCCCCTACGACCTGGCCAGGCGCTCGGGTGTGCTGACGATGCCCGCGACCTACGTGCAACTCGGCGGGGCGGCGCTGGTCGCCGCGCTGGCCAAGGCGGCGTTGGATTCGCGCATCGATCCGCAGCGGGTGAGCATCGACGTGGTGGCCAGGGCAGACGTCGAGGAGGCGTACACAGACCTCGGGATTACCGCAACGGATGTCCACAGCCGCGACGAGCCGGGCGCCACCGGCACGATCGCGGCTTACCACGAGCGCCTGGCCCGCCAGGGATCCACCACGGGCGCGCTCACGTGCCTGCCGGCGGTCGCCGAACGCCTCCAGGCGTCCGGTGTCCCGGTCATCAGGATCAGGCCGACCTCCGCGGCCGTGCGCACCGCGCTGCACACCGCAGCGCTGCTCGGTGCGCACCACCGGCTGGAGGAGTCACAGCTGACCGTGGTGCTGGTCGAGGTGCCGACGCTACGCGAGCCGGTACGCCGCGCCGCGCCGCGTTACTGGCGCGACGAGCTCCGGCTGTCGCTGCACCGGCTGCTGGTCCAGGAGGCGAACCGCATCAACGCCACCGTCTGGCCGATCGACGATCACAGCTATCTGGTCACCGCGACCAGGGGCTCGATCGCCGCCGCGACCGACGGGTTCAGGGTGCTGCCGTTCGCCGCCAGGATCCGCGACGAGCTGGGGCTGGCGGTCGAGGTCGGGGTGGGCATGGGACGCACCACCCACGACGCGGAGTCGCACGCGCGGGCGGCTCTGGCGCGTACACAGGCCGGTAAACAGGCCCAGGGCTTCGCCGTGGACCGGGAGGGCCGAGCGCTCATCCCGGCGCCGCGGATGCCCCCTCAGGGCTCCACCGCGCTCAAGCCCAAGGGCGTGGAGGTGCTGGCCCGGCTCGCCGCCAAGCTGGAGGGCGGCGACACCGTGGTTGACGCGGAGGGCGCGGGGAAGATGCTCGGGGTGACGCCGCGTACGGCTCGGCGGTTGCTGCGCACGTTGGTCGACGAGGGACTCGCGTGGCCGCTGCCGCCCAACCGTACGCCTCAGCCTGGCCGGCCGCGCCAGCTCTACCGCCTCATCGTGGAGAAGCTCGGGCCTCGCTGATCGCGCCCAGGTACGGGTCCGCCGTCCCCCCTTCCCCTTTCCTGGGGCGGCGGGCCCCCTGCCTCTTCTGCCGGGTGTGTTTTTGGTCATGTGAACTAGTGATTGGCCGCGTCCGAAGAGGGTATGTATTGCGTCGCCCCCGATCGACGGGATTCGGACGGGGGCACCAAAGCCTCTTTCTCGTCAGCCTCTCCCGTCGACTTCGCTGTCCGGGACCCGCCAGCGTTCTGTCGGGAACGCCCGCTATTGTCATGGGCTATGGCATCGGACACCCCTGACCGCCCTCCCTTGCTCGTCTGGAGCGCGCTGGTCATCGTCTATGTGGTCTGGGGTTCGACGTACCTCGGCATCAAGATCGCTGTCGAGACCATCCCCCCGATGCTCAGCGGAGCGCTGCGGTTCGTGACGGCGGCGGTGATCCTCGGCGGATTCCTGGTGGCGCGCAAGGGCTGGGCGCCGTTCCGGATGACCCGGGCCCAGTTCGGCGGGGCCGCGCTGGTGGGGCTGCTCCTGCTGACCACCGGCAACGGCCTGCTGGCCGTGGCGGAGCGGAGCGTGTCCAGCGGGCTGGCCGCGCTGCTCGTCGCCTCCGTGCCGCTGTGGCTGGTGGTGTTCAGGATCGTGGCCAGGGATCGGCCGAAGGTGCTGACGCTGGCCGGCGTGCTGGTCGGGTTCGGCGGTGTGGCGGCACTGTCGCTGAGCGGCGGTGGCGGGTCGGCGAGCACCAGCGGGATCGTGGTGGTCCTGGTGGCGTCGCTGTCGTGGTCGGTCGGGTCGTTCCTGTCGGCCCGGATCCCGATGCCGGCCAACTCGTTCGCGGCCAGCACGATCGAGATGCTGGTCGGCGGGGCCGGGCTGGCCGTCACGGGTCTGTCGGTGGGCGAACGGCTGGACGTCACCGTCGTCTCCGGCCGGTCGTGGGCCGGGCTGGTCTACCTGATCCTGGTCGGATCGCTGGTCGGTTTCACCGCCTACAGCTGGCTGCTCAGCAACGCGCCGATCTCGCTGGTGTCGACCTACGCGTACGTCAACCCGGCGGTGGCGGTGCTCCTCGGCGCGCTCGTGTTGAGCGAGCACGTGACCTGGCAGATCATGCTGGGCGGTTTGGTGATCCTGCTGGGCGTCGCTCTCGTGGTGTCCACGGAGCGACGGCCCAAGGCGAAACGGCTCACCCCTGAACAGGTCAGGGCTTAAGGGGTCATGGCGTTCAGGATCGGGACGAGCTCCCGCTCCTCGTAATCGAGATGCGCTTCGAGCTCGGTCACGAGCCGATCCACCTCCGCGAGCACCTTCGGGGCGGGCGCGGCCGGCTCGCCGTCCGCGAGCAGTCGCTGAAGCTCGTCGAGGAGCCGGGAGACCGTCCCGTGCTCCTCGCGCAACCGGTCCACCACGAGGGTGAGCTCGGGATGCCGCCCTTCGACCCAAGGGAACATCCCGGCGTCCTCGAACCTGTGATGCTGATGGAGCCCCTGGCACAGGGTCAGGCAGTTGACCCGCAACTGCACGCCCAGGCCGCCGGTCCCGGAGGCGGCGACCTCCTTGCGGATCAGCCGCAGCTCCCGGCGGAACGCGTCGTGCACCCGCACCAGGAAGTCACCCCCTCGCGTGCCGTCCGGACCGCCGCCGCGCGGGGTCAGCGCGACCACGGGGATGATCCGGCTCGTCTTCGCCTGGTAGGCCGCCCAGCCGGGGTCCATCTCGACCGCCCGCGCGAAGGCGCTGTCGCGTTCCTCGCCTTCGAGGACGGCCGCGTCAGCCGGGTAGGTGAAGATGCCGTCCTCCACCGTCACCCGCGGCGTGGCCAGGAGGTTGTGATACCAGGCCGGGTGCTTGGGCGCCCCGCCGGCGGAGGCGATGATCAGCATGCGCTCGCCGTCCGGCAGGTAGCCGACCGGAGTGGTGTGCTCGGCGCCGGTCCTGGCGCCGGTGGTCGTCAGAAGCAGCAACCGGGCGCCGTCGAACATGGCGACCTGTCCCTGGTTGGCGCGGAACTCGTCGATGATCTGCTGATTGAAGTCTTGGGGCATGCTCTGCTTGCTCTCCAGATGTGAGAAAGGGTTACGACGGGCGGGATGCGCACGGCACGCCGTACCGGCCTCGGGCGGAGAGCCTCGATGAGCACGCGAGGGGAAGGGCGGTCAGGCGATCGCCGGACCGTCAGGCAGCACACCGGTCAGGCGATGGCCGGACCGTGGGGCAGTGCAAGGGATCGCGTGCGACGGTGGTGCGGGGCACCACCGGGCGTGGGGACGACGCGCGGGCGCGCGATCAGATCAGGCGCTGCCTGTGAAGTGAGAAGTCACGACATCATCCCCTACAACCGGTGCCTCCATGCCGCCGACGTCCTCCGGCCGGCGACACGCGACAAGAGGCCCATTACAGGCCCAAGACTCGTATGCTGTCAACTCGCCTTGAAGGCCGCCGTCGCCGCGAGGAACGTGTCGTTCGCCTCCGGGTCGCCGATCGAGACGCGGGCGCCCTCCCCCGCGAACGGCCGCACCGCCACGCCCACGGCCGCGCACGCCGCCGCGAAGTCGAGCGTGCGCTCGCCGAGCCGCAGCCAGACGAAGTTGGCCTCGGTCAGCGGGACGGTCCAGCCCTGGGCGATGAGCGACTCGCGCACCCGGGTCCGCTCCTTGACCACCGTGTCGACCCGCTCCATCAGCTCGTCCTCCGCGCGCAGGGAGGCGATGGCCGCGATCTGCGCGAGGTGGTTGACGGCGAACGGGATGATCGTCTTCCGGATGGCCGACGCCACCGGCTCGTGTCCCACCAGGTAACCGACACGCAGCCCCGCCAACCCGTAGGCCTTGGAGAACGTACGCAGGACGCAGACGTTCGGCCGGTCGCGGTAGAGGGTGAGACCGTCGGGCACGTCCTCGTCGCGCACGTACTCGCGGTAGGCCTCGTCCAGGACCACCAGCACGTCGTCCGGCACCCGGTCGAGGAAGGCCACCAGCTCGGCCCGGCGGATCGCGGTGCCGGTGGGGTTGTTCGGGTTGCAGACGAAGATCATGCGCGTCCGGTCGGTGATCGCCTCGGCCATGGCGTCCAGGTCGTGGTCCTCCCCCACCAGCGGCACCCTGACGGACACCACCCCGGCCAGGTCGGCCAGCAGCGGATACGCCTCGAACGACCGCCACGCGTAGATCACCTCGGCGCCGGGCTCACTCACGGCCTCGAACAGCTGCTGCGCAACGGTGACGGACCCCGCCCCGAGCGCGATGTGCTCGACCGGCACCCCGAACCGCTCCGCGATGGCCTCCGTCAGCTTGATCGCCCCCGGGTCGGGGTAGCGGTGGACCTGCCGCGCCCCCTCGGCGATCGCCTCGACCACGGACGGCAGCGGGTCGTAGGGCGACTCGTTGGAGGAGAGCTTGTACGAGCGGCCGTCAGGAGACGTCACCGCCTTACCGGCCTTGTACGCCGGCATGGTGTCCAGAATCGTGCGGAAACGAGGCATGGCTTCACCCTAAAAGAAGCCGGCCGGCAGGGCGGCATCGGGAGGCATACGTCACCGGCATGCGGTGAGCACCGTGCGGTCAGACGGTCGTGATGAGCTTGACCAGTTGCTGCCTGAACTGCTCATAGTCGTCGACCGCGCCCATCAGGTGCTCCGATTCTCGCTCCGCTTCGTAGGCCAGGGCCAGGACCTGGGACCCCGCGGGCGTGATCGTCACCAGCACGCGCCGGCGGTCCTGGCCGTCGACCTGCTTGTCGACGTAGCCTGCCCGTCGCAGGCGCTCGATGGTACGGCTCATCGTCTGGTCGGTGACCCGGCACAGCACCGCCAGGCGGCGTTGCGCCAGCGCGCCCTCGGCCAGGTGATGCAGGGTGATGAGCCCGGCGTGGGTCAGCCCATGAGAGGCGAGGAAGTCGTAGAAGCGCCCTTCAACCAGTCGCGCGGCCACCGACAGCAACCGGCCGGTGGGCCAGGAGTCGATGTCGGCCACCGGCTCATTGTCGCAAAACCTCGCGCCGCCGCGAGCATCACGACCTTGGGCGCCCACTGGCGCGGACGGCCGGACGCGAACGCAGGGCCTGTGCGGCGGCGAGGCCCAGCCAGATCAACCCGGCGCACACGGTCACCAGCACGTACTCGATGGCCGGGATGCGTCCGGCCGCCAGGACCCCTGCGACGTCATGGCGTGCGGCGTACACCGTGATCGCGCTCGAGGTGTAGGCCAAGGCGAGTACCCACCTCAGCACGCGCGGCAGGCCGAGCCCGTGCATCTGCGTGATGATGAGGACACCGAGGAAACCGAACAGGAACATCGGCCAGAAGCCGCGGGGACCGCTGGTCATCACCGCCACGAGTGTGCCGTGGACGGCGACGGCCAGTTCCATCGTCACGGTCCACCAGCGGTTGGTGTGTGCGCGAGTGAGGAAGAGGCTGCCCTGTAGGAGCAACAGGAACATGTAGAAGAACCCGATCAGGTGGCCGCTGGTGGCTTCCATGGGGTGATACCAGAAGGTGTAGACGGCGGCCCAGCTGAACAGGTAGCCGTGGTAGCGGCGGGCGAAGTCCACCATCTGCTCGCCGATCGGCGCGGGCTTGCCGAAGAACAGGCCGCGACGCCGGTTCTCCATGATGAGAACGAAGACCAGGAGGAGGATCACCGACCCCTGGGAGCTGAAGATCGACACATCCTGGGCGAGGCCGTCGTAGAACAGCTGCGTCTGCGCCATGTGCAGGACGATGAAGGACGCATTGACCGCCAGGGCGGCCACGTTGACCCGATGTAATCCGCTGGTGGGTGTCCGCACCCTGGTCTGGGCGTAGTAGATCAGACCCCACAGCGCGAGCTGGTGGGCGGCGTACGGGATCCAGGCCGACAGCCGGGTCCAGAGGGTCGGCTCCGGCAGTTTCCAGTAGTACCAGGACGCGCCCTGGTCCGGCAGGTGCGCGATGCCGTTCAGGCGCTGCCCGAGCAGCCACACCACTCCGGTCAGGACGGCGCAGGCCAGAACTCCCAGCACGAGGGCGCGACCTGACCGCCATTTGTTCAGCATGCTGAACATTATGCGATTCCTCAGCCTGCTGAACAAATCTGGCGAGATCCGCACCCGCGAGGCCATCGGCGCCGAATACCCGGTTCGCTGCAACCGTGGAGCCCGATCGTTCGAAAGAATGGGCGGAGCCATGGCTGAGCATCAGGATTCGGTGGAAACGGGATATGGCATCGGTGCCGTGTCCCGGCGGCTCGGCGTGCCCGCGCCCACGTTGCGCACCTGGAACCTGCGGTACGGCATCGGCCCGAGCGGCCGCAGCCGGGGTGGGCACCGCCGCTACGACGCCACGGATCTTCTCCGCCTGGAGGAGATGAACAGGTTGATCCGGGAGGGTGTCGCACCGGCGGAGGCGGCGCGGGCGTCGCTGCGTCTGCGACCGGGGGCGGACCAGCGCGAACCGGCCGAGCCCGCCGCACCCGGAGCCGGGGTGACCGGGCCGGTGCCCACGACGGCGATGCTGGCCAGGGCCGCGACAAGGCTGGACGGCGGGGCCGTCGGCGCGGGGGTCACGGCCGCGATCGCGCGGCACGGCCCGGCCTGGACGTGGGAGCGGCTCGTCCTGCCCGTCTTCGCCACGATCAGCCGCCTGCAGCGCAGGACGGGGGCGGGCATCGAGGTCGAGCACCTGTTCTCCGACGGCGTCCTGGCGGCGCTGCATCCGCTGCTCGAACCGCCCGCGGCGCCGGTCAACCACCGGCCCGTGTTGCTGGCGTGCGCGGAGGAGGAGCAGCACAGTCTGCCCCTGTACGCGGTCGGCGCCGTGCTGGCCGGGACCATGGGGGTGGCGGTGCGGCTGCTCGGCGCGCGGACGCCGTACGGGGCGCTGGCCGGTGCGATCCGCACGCTGGGGCCGTGCGCGGTCTTCCTCTGGTCACAGCGGGCGCCGACGGGAGATCCGGCCCCGCTGGCGGCGCTGCCGCCGGTGCGGCCGCCGTGCCGGGTGGTGGTAGGCGGTCCCGGCTGGTGGGATGGGCTGCCACGCGGAGTGACAAGGGTGGGTTCGCTCGAAGAGGCGGTGACCCGGCTGGTGGCGGCGGCGAGCTGATCAGGAGGCCGCGGTGACCAGGTTCTTGGGCAGTCGTCCGAAGATCAGCCGGTGGAAGGGGACCAGGGTCCACCAGTAGAGGTGGCCGAGGAGCCCGTGCGGGTAGAAGATGGCGCGCTGCTCGTAGACGGTTCTGCCGTCCTCCTGCCGTACGGCGAGCTCGAGCCAGGCCAGGCCGGGCAGCCGCATCTCGGCGCGCAGCCGCAGCAGGCGGCCGGACTCGATCTCCTCCACCCGCCAGAAGTCGATGGAGTCACCCACCCTGAGCCTGCCCGGGTCCCGTCGCCCGCGGCGCAGCCCGACGCCGCCGGCGATCCGGTCGAGCACGCCGCGGGCCCGCCAGGCCACGGGAAGGGAGTACCACCCGTTACCGCCGCCGATGCCCTCGATGACCTTCCACAACGCGCCCGGCGGGACGTCGCAGGCGAGGGTGCGGCGGTCGATGTAGAGGCTGCCGCCCGCCCAGTCGGGGTCGGTGGGCAGGGGGTCGCTCGGGGCGCCTGGGGTGGAGGCGGAGGACCAGCGGGTCGCGACGTCGGCCTCCTTGATCTTCCGCAGGGCGAGGGCGACCGCGCGGCGGAATCCGATCAGGCCTTCCGGCGGATCGGGAACGAGGGCGGCGATGTCGTGCTCGCGACAGACCGCCTCGTTTCGCAGCGACTCCACCAGGGGTCGCGCGATGGTGGCGGGGACCGGCGTGACCAGGCCGACCCAGTGGCTGGACAGCCACGGGCTCAGCAGGGGCACCGGGATGATGAATCGCGGCGGCAACCCGGCGGCGGCCGCGTAGCCGCGCATCATGTCGGCGTAGGTCAACACGTCCGGGCCGCCGACGTCGAAGGCGCGGTTGACCTCCTCGGGGATGGACGCGCACGCCCGCAGGTAGCGCAGCACGTCACCTACCGCGATGGGTTGCGTACGGCTGCGCACCCAGCGCGGCGTGGTCATCACCGGGAGCCGTTCGGTGAGGTGGCGCAGCATCTCGAACGAGGCGGAACCCGAGCCGATGATCACGGCGGCGCGCAGCACGACGGCGGGCACCCGGCAGCCCAGGAAGATCTCGGCGACCTCGGCGCGGGAACGCAGGTGCGGTGACAGGTTCTCGTCGCCGGTGAGCCCGCCGAGGTAGACGATCCTGCGTACGCCCGCCGCCTCGGCGGCGGCGGCGAAGACCCGCGCGGCCCGGCGGTCGGCGTCGGCGAAACCCCTCCCGCCACCCATGGTGTGGATCAGGTAGTAGGCCACGTCGACGCCGTCCAGCGCGGCGCGCGTGGCAGCGGCGTCCAGGGTGTCGGCCGCCACGATCTCGGTGCTGCCCGCCCAGGGCAGGTCACGCAGGCGGGCAGGGGAGCGGACCATGCAGCGCACGCGATGCCCGGCGTCGAGGAGCTCGGGCACGAGTCGCCCGCCGATGTACCCGGTCGCGCCCGTCACCAGCGTGGGCCTGGTCACGCCGCCTCCAGCAGAGCGTGCAGGCGGTGCAGGCCGCGGGCAGTCCTGGCCTTGACGGTGCCGAGCGGGACGTCCAGCCGTTCGGCGATCTCGCGCTGGCTCAGGTCCTCCCAGTAGGCGAGCCGGATCGCCTCGCGTTGGGCCTGCGGCAGTTCGGCGAGCGCCCGGCCGATCAGGTCGCGGTTGGCCAGGTCCTCGCCGTCGTCGCGGCCGTCCCGCCCCGGTGGCTCGGCGACGGACTCCAGCGGCACTGTCGCCAACCGCCGTGCCCGCAGGTAGTCGACGGCCCGCCGGTGCGTGATGGTCAGCAGCCAGCTCTCCATGCCTCTGGACGGATCGTAGCCGAGCCGGCAGCGCCAGACGTCGGCGAAGACGGCCTGCGTGACGTCGTCGACGTCCTGCGCGGGGATCAGGCGTCGCAGGTAGGCGCGCACCATCGGCCGATGGATCGCGAAGCATTCCTCGATCATCACTCCCCCAGACGATAAGCGATTCAAAATCTATTCAATCTCGCCATGCGGAGGGCCGACAACCAAGAACACGGAGATCGTGCAACCGCTCCGGCTCCCGCCCGCGAAAACCTAGGAGTGGAGACGGTAATCGTGCTGTTCAACCGGGACCTGCGGGTCCACGACCATCCGGCGCTGAGCGCCGCGTGCGAGCGCGCCCGCCGCGTGATCCCGCTGTTCGTCCGGGATCCCGCCGTGCCCGCGGGCCGACGCGGGGAGTTCCTGACCGGGTGCCTGGCTGACCTGCGCGCCTCACTGCGGGCGCGCGGCGGCGACCTACTCGTTCGGCAGGGCGACACGGTCGCGGAAACCTCGCGTCTGGCGCAGCGGACCGGCTCCGAGGCGGTGTTCGCCAGCGCGGACGTCAGCGAGCTGGCCAGGGCCAGAGAACGTCGCCTGGCCGGAGCGGGCGCGCTCAGGCTCTTCCCCGGAGTCACTGTGGTTCCACCCGACCTGCTGCGCCCGGCCGGAGGCGACCACTACCGCGTCTTCACCCCCTACTGGCGCGCATGGCAGCGGGCGCCCCGCCGTACCGTCCTGGCCGCGCCCCAACGGGTGCCTACGCCGCGAGAGCTGGAACCGGGCCCGCTGTCCGAGGGGGGCCAGGGCGGGGAGACGGCCGCGCGGCGTCGGATGAGCGAATGGGCCGCCCGCCACCTGGACCGCTACGGCGAGGGCCACGACGACCTGGCCGGTGACACCACCTCCAGACTCAGCCCCTACCTGCGCTTCGGCTGCCTGTCGCCGCTGGAGCTGTCGAAGCTGGACAACGAGGACTTCGTCCGGCAGCTGTGCTGGCGTGACTTCCACCACCAGGTCACCTTCGCCTTCCCGCGCATCAACAGGGACGACTACCGCCCGCGCGGCCATCGGTGGCGCGACGACGAGGACGCGCTCCAGGCGTGGAAGGCGGGGCAGACCGGCATGCCGATCGTGGACGCGGGCATGCGCCAGCTGCTCGCCGAGGGCTGGATGCACAACCGAGCCCGCCTCATCACCGCCTCGTACCTGGTCAAACACCTCAGGATCGACTGGCGGGCAGGCGCGGCGCACTTCTTCGAGCTGCTGCTGGACGGCGACGTGGCCGACAACTTCGGCAACTGGCAGTGGGTGGCGGGCACGGGCAACGACACTCGCCCCAACCGCACGTTCAACCCGATCCGCCAGGCCAGGCGCTTCGACCCGGAAGGGAGGTATGTCCGCGCCCACGTGCCAGAGCTGGCCGGAGTCCCCGACGCGTACGTGCACGAGCCCTGGCACTCCCCCTCTCCGAGGAGGGGCTACCCGCCGCCACTGCGCCTCGCCGGGCGCGAATCGACCCTCTTCTAAGGGCGGCCGCGCAGCATCGGGGGGTGAAGGAGCTCGGCGGGGCCGCGGCGGTGGAGTTTGGCCGGGCGGCCGCCGTCGCGGGTGGTGGTGTCGCCCGTCTCGACCAGGAAGCCTTCCGCCTTGGTGACCTTGCGGTGGAAGTTGCGCGGGTCCAGGGGGCGGCCCCAGACGATCTCGTACACGCGCCGCAGGTCCGCCACCGTGAACTCCGGCGGGCAGAAGGCGGCGCCCAGCGAGGTGTATTCGAGCTTGGCCCGCGCCCGCTCGATGCCGTCCAGCATGATGCGCCGGTGGTCGAAGGCCATCACCGACAGGGTGTCGACGGGCTGCCAGCTCATGTGGGCCTTCTCCGAGGCCGGCAGGTCCGGGGCCAGGCCGAGGTAGGCGACGCTGACCACGCGCTGGCGCGGGTCACGGTCCGGGTAGCCGTAGGTCTGGAGCTGCTCCAGGTGCACCGGGGCGCCGGGGAGGCCGGCGCGTTCGGCCAGGATGCGCTGGGCCGCGGCGGGAAGGTCCTCGTCGAGCTGGATGAAGCCGCCGGGCAGCGACCAGCGCCGCAGGAACGGCGGGTTGTCCCGGCGCCACACGAGGGCGCACAGGGCCTGGCAGCGCACGGTGAGCACGACCAGGTCGACGCTCACCGGGATGCTCGGGACCATGGCAGGCACGTTACACGCCGACCGGCCCAGGGCGCCCTCAGCGGCGGGCGCGCTCACGCCGCGATGCGGACGTGGAGCGGCTCAGTGGTGGCCTTCCCCGTGGGGAGTTTCACGCCGACCTTGACCCATTCGTCCGGCGGCACCTGGGCCCAGTCGAACGGTACCCACGCCGTCTGCATGCCCTCCGGCAGATCCTCCAGCGGGTCCTCGTCGAGCCAGCCCACCGCGGAGACCACCAGTTCCTTCACCTCGTCCCCGTACTGCAGGGTGACCGTGCCGTCCTTGAGGTGGTATCCGCGCACCTCCAGGCCGTCCTGGATGTCGCGGGAGCGCCGGATGGCGTCCACCGCGATCGGACGCTGCCAGTCCTGGGTGATCTGCGTCTCCAGCGAGGGGGAGCCACAGGTCAGGAAGTCGCTCCACATGTAGGAGACGATTTTCTGAACGTACCGGCCGGCCATGGTGACGGCCTGGTCGAGGCGTTTCTTGTCGGTCTGGCCGCGGGTGCCCTGCGGGGCGCACGGGCGCTCGCCGGAGGGCTCGAACGCCTCGACGTTCGCCCAGAGCTCCACGTTGAAGCCCGCCTGGAGCATCTGGTCGCGGGCGATCGACATCTCGCGGTAGTAGTCGCGGGTCGAGCCGTGATAGGCGGTGCCGTACGTGGTCTCGCCCACGACGGAGCGCAGCCGCTCATCGACCTCGGTGTCGCGCTGGTCGGGCCAGAACAGGCCCACCTTGCCGGTGCCGCGGCTGTCCTGCGGCGCGATGATGCCCACCCCGGTCTTGGCCAGCGCCACGAACGCCGCGGCCACCTGCTTGGGCGTCTGCCCGAACGGGACCCGCTTGCGGGCGTCGAGGTAGGGGCTGATGAGGATGGGCTTGCCCAGCTCCTGCTCCACGATCTGGTGCTGCTCGGCGTACACCTCAAGGGTGGGGTTGCCGGCGAGCGTGTCGGCCATCTGCACCTCGAACGGCTGGTAGACGCCACCGAGCGAGGCGCGCCCGGCGAAGCGCGCACCGTAGTCCTGCAGGATGCGGCGGGTCAGCGTCCGAAGTGTGTCGATGTGCTTTTTGTTGGCCCTGGTCGGGGTCACGGGGTCGCGCGGCGCGAGCGGCAGCGCCGGGAAGACCCGCACACCGAACTGCTCGCCGAGGTCGAGGAGTTGCGTCAGGCTGTCGGTGTCCGAGCCGGCGACGAGGATCAGGTCGTACGGCTTGGGCTTGGTGAAGTCGCAGGTGGCGTCGTCGGAGCCGTCCATCGGGGTGAGCACGCGGAAGTAGACCCGCTTGCCCACGGTGATCTTGCGTTCCATCTGGGGGCAGCGGAACAGGCCGGGCCCGAACGACTCGTCGGTGCGGTAGGCGTACGTACGGGCGATCCGGTTCTTCGGGTTCGCCGCTCGCAGGTCCCGCTCGGCCGCGTCGCGGCAGCTCCGGCCGTCTTCCTCGCAGTCCTTGTAGAGCGGGTCGAGCTGCTCATCCTTGGTCATGACGCGGCCCTGGTCGTCGGTGGGACGGAACTGCAGGCCGTAGCCGATCCTGATGACCGTGTCGCCGCCGAGGTTGTGGATGTCCTCCAGTTGGTGGCGCCAGGTGCAAGGGTTGGACTTGGGGGTGATCCAGTAGCCGGTGACGGCGTAGGGAGCCTTCTCCTTGGTCTCGAACGTTCCACACCGGTCGGTGACCTCGCTCACCTTAGGCGTGGGCTCGACGCGGGTAGGCGTCGCCTTGACCTGCTGGGCCGCCTTCTTGGGAGGATCGCTCTTGGGCAGCACGACGATCACGGCCGCGACCGCGGCCAGGATCGCGGCGCCGAGGAGCACGAGAAGCCAGCGCACGTTGAGGAACCTACCGCCCTAGTGGTCTGCCGAAAATAAGCCGCTAGTTCTAGTTCTTGACGCCAGCCCATGATTCGAGCTGGGCCACGAACCTCTTGGCCGAGTTGGGCCAGTGGTGGTTCGCGCGGGCCGCCGCGTAGCCGCGCGCGCCCTGCGCCCGCCGCTCCCGTACGTCGTCCCTCAGCGTCAGTACGGCCTGGGCCACGGCCTTCGGGTCCTCCCACGGGACCACCACGCCGCTGTCGTACCGCTCGACCAGTTCGACCGCGCGGGGGGAGGGCGTCGTGATGACCGGGATGCCGTGGGCCATGTACTCGACGATCTTCGTAGGCATCGAGTGACGGTAGTTCGGCTCGTCGTGCAGCAGCGAGAGCCCGGCCAGCGCGCCGTCGAGCCGCTTCAGCGCCTCGTCGTTCGGCATGAAGTCGCGCCACTCCAGCAGGCCCTCCGTGACGGCCTGGTTGAGCATCGGACGGCTGTAGGGGTCGGCGTAGCCGATCAGCTCCACCGCCACCCGGTACGGCTGCAGCAGCCGGGCCACCTCGACGGCCTCGAGCACGCCCCGGGCCCTGGACAGCCAGCCCAGGTACACCACCCGGTCGTCGCCGGGCGGCGTGACCGAGTCGGGGACCCAGGTCTCGTTCGGCACGATCAGGTGGGCGTGCTTGAACCGGCCCGCGTAGGCGGTCTCGGCCAGCAGCAGGTGCAGGTGCCGTTCGGCCGTGCCCTCCAGCATGCGGGCGAGGAAGCGTACCGGGGGCCGCAGCAGCGACGGCAGCCACGGCTTGAGGGAGAGCGTCGCCGGGGTGTCCTCATGGACGTCCCAGACCACGGGCGGGCGGTTACGCACGCCCCAGATCGCGAACAGCAACTCCGGATCGTGGATCAGCACGATGTCGACCTTGCGCCGCATGCGCTTGAACAGCCTGCGGGCGGCCCAGACTCCGGCCATGCGCTTACGCTGGGCGGCCCTGGGCAGATCGACGCCGTTGACCCAAGGACGAGGCACGACCCCGTGGGCGGTGAACGAGGCGGCATACGTGACCTCATGACCTGCATCCACGAGGGCACGGATCTGCCTATGCAGGATCCTCGCGTCCTCGGGGTTATGCACCACCGTCATGACGAGCACGTGCACTGCGCGCAGCCCTCCGTCGCTACAGCCGCTCGACGCGTTCACCCTCGGTGAGAACACCGCGGGTGTCGAGCACGAGCCTGGCCTTAGCCTCGACCATGTCCAGGTCGAACGCGGCGTGCTGCTGCATCAGCAGCGTCACGTCGGCGCCGACCACGGCCTCGGCCAGGTCCTCTTCACGGGGCACCGGGGTGCCGTCGACCGACCACTCCTTGACATGCGGGTCCGCGAACGTGAGCTCGGCTCCCAGTTCCAGCAGCGCACGCGCCACCGGCAGGGCCGGGGTCTCCCGTTCATCCGCGATGTCCGGCTTGTAGGTCACGCCGAGCATAACCACTTTGGCGCCATTAACGGCCTTTTTATGCCTGTTGAGCAGACGCTGTACCCGTGCCACCACATAGGACGGCATCCGCTCGTTGATCTCCTGGGCCAGCTCGACGAACCTGAAGGGGTAGCCGAGCTTGCGCACGGTGTACGACAGGTACGACGGGTCGACGGGGATGCAGTGACCCCCGACGCCCGGACCGGGCAGGAACTTCTGGAAGCCGAACGGCTTGGTGGCCGCGGCCTCGATCGACTCCCACAGGTCGATCCCCAGCTCGTCGCAGAAGATCGCCATCTCGTTGACGAGGGCGATGTTGACGTGCCGGTAGGTGTTCTCGAGCAGCTTGGCCATCTCGGCCTCGCGCGTGCCGCTGACCGGCACGACCTGCTCGATGAACTCTCCGTAGAACGCCGTCGCGCGGTCGCGGCAGGTGCTCGTGTAGCCCCCGACCACCTTGGGCGTGTTGCGCAGCCCGAACTTGGGGTTGCCCGGGTCGATCCGCTCCGGCGAGAAGGCCAGGTAGAAGTCTTCCCCCGCGACCAGCCCCGAGGTCTCGAGGATCGGGCGGGCCACCTCGTCGGTGGTGCCCGGCCACGTCGTGGACTCGAGGACGACCAGCGTGCCCTTGCTCAGATTGCGCGCGACCGACCCCGTGGCGCCCTCGACGGCGGAGAGGTCCGGTCGGTGGTCCTCGTCCAGCGGGGTGGGCACGCAGATGACGATCGTGTTGCTCTTGGCCAGCACGGACTCGTCGAGCGTGGCGCTGAACCCGTTGGCCAGCATGTGCTCGAGATCGGCATCGGTCAGGTCATCGATGTAGGACTGTCCGGCGTTGAGCGCGTCGACCTTGCGGGGGTCGACGTCCACGCCGACGACCCGCATACCGGCCGCGACCGCCTCCTTGGCGAGCGGCATGCCGACGTAGCCCAGACCGATGACAGCCAAGTCGATTTCTGTCACAGCAGTGCCTTAGAGAGCCGGAAACAACACTTCATGGTCGCAAAGGCTATCTCAAGTCCACCTAGCTCACGCCTAATGCTGCCGAACCCGTCACAACAGACAGCCAATCTGAAGGTCATCGTTCGGTAATGGAGCGGTAGAGGGACCGGTAAGTTTCGGCAACTCGGCCCCAAGTACGCTTGGCGGCCACCTCGGCACGACCCGCCTCACCCATCGCCGCGCGCCTGGCAGGATCCTCCCTGAGCGCGGCGAGCGCCTTGGCCAGCGCCTCCGGGTCGCCCGGCGGCACCAGCAGCCCGGCGCCGTCGGATCCGACCAGCTCCGACAGCGCGGGCAGGTCGCTGAGCACGACCGGCTTGCCGAGCGCCATCGCCTCGACGGGCTTCAGCGGCGTGACGAGCCGGGTCACCCGCAGGTCCTCGCGGGGGCAGGAGAAGATGTCGATGGCCGCCTGGGCCTGGAGCGCCTCGTCCGGGCCCACACGGCCCGGCAGGAGCGCGCTCGTCAGCCCCAGCTGGCCGACCAGCTCCAGCAGGTTCTCGCGCTCGGTGCCGTCGCCCACGATGAGCACCCGCACCGGCGTGCCCTCGTCGCGCAGCAGCGCGGCGGCCCGCAGCAGCGTCGCGAACCCCTCGTAGCCCACGATGCTGGACACCGACCCGACGACGATCTCGTCCTTGCCGATGCCCATGCCCGCTCTGAACGCCTCGCCGTCGTAGGAGGCCGTGAGCAGCGAGTCGTCGACCGCGTTGGGCGCCAGGAAGATCCGCTCCCTGGGCACGCCCCGCTCGACGATCTCCGTGGCCATCGTCTCGGCCAGCGTGACGACCGCGTCGGCCTCGCGCATCAGGAACGCCTCGCGCTCGCGCTGGAGCACGTGGCGCTGGCTGCCGATCCGGCCGGGGTCGCGGGAGGCCCAGGTCTCCTCCAGGAAGCCGCGGACCTCGTAGACGAACGGCGTGCCGGTCCTTTCGCGTACGGCGTGCGCGATGGAGCCGTTGCGGTGGTCGGTGGCGGCGTGCAGCACCTGGGGCCGCAGCTCGGCGACGAGCTTGGTGACCCCCTCGGCGCCCTTGATGATCCGCCCGCGAGTCTCGAACGGCATCTCGCCGTGGCCGTCGGGCAGCAGCCGGTAGTAGGGGATCCCGTCGAGCTCCTCGAACGGCGGCGCGTCGGCGTGCCCCTGCAGCATCGGCCAGCCCCAGCTGGTCACCACGTGCGGATCCAGGCCCTTGGCCTGCTGCGCCATGACGATGCGGTGCGTACGGACCGTGTAGCCGGCCTGGGTGTAGGGCAGGGCGTTGGTCACGCAGTGCAGAACCCGCCCCGCCACCCGGTCGGCGACGGCCACCTTGGGCTGCGGCGGGATCGGGTCGGGGCTGATCGCGGCCAGCTCACCCCGGTAGTAGGCGGCCCTGCGCTTGACGAAGGGGTATTTGGTGTGCGCTTCGAGCACGGCCGCGGCCTCGGTGACCCGGCCCTGGTCCCAGTGCTCCTTGGCCTCGTTCCACGGCCCCTTGAGCACCCGCATGCTGAACTTGCGGACCGCGCGCCTGGCCCGGCGGGCGGCCGGCCAGGCGACCTTGCCCACGACGGGACGGAGCGCCGGCGGGAGCGACTCGGCCGCCGCCTGTGCCACGCGCACCGGATCGGCCTTCACCTTCGTCATGACGACGCGGGAGACGATGATCGGGTGTTGCACGAAGCCCCTGATAAGGCCGCCGACACCGGCTCTAGCGGACTTGGCGGAAACCTTGCCGTTTGGTCTTGGGGAGTCTTCACGACTGGCGTCGGATGCCACGCGGTGACCGTACCATAGGCAGCGTTTTTTCCCTTCCGCTATGAAAGGCGAGGTCAATGAGGGAGAACCCCCTGGTCCTGCACGTTCTGGGCGCTCGTCCCAACTTCGTGAAAGCGGCCCCGGTGGTGCGGGCACTCGGTGAACTCGGCGTGCGGCAGGGCATCATCCACACCGGTCAGCACTATGACGCGCTCATGTCGGACGTGTTCTTCGCCGACCTCGGGCTGCCGGAGCCGGTGGCCAATCTGGGTGTCGGCTCGGGCAGTCACGCGAAGCAGACCGCGGCGCTGCTCGTCGGCCTGGAGGAGGTCGTTCTCCAGCACGATCCCGACCTGGTGGTGGTCTACGGCGACGTGAACTCGACGCTGGCCGCGATCCTGGTCTGCGCCAAGCTGGGCGTACGCACCGCGCACGTCGAGGCGGGCCTGCGCTCGTTCGACCGGGGCATGCCGGAGGAGGTCAACAGGATCGTCACCGACTCCCTGTCGGACCTGCTCTTCGCCACCTCGCCCGACGCGCTCTCGCACCTGGCCGCCGAGGGCGTGCCCGCCGCCAAGGTGCACCTGGTGGGCAACCCCATGATCGACAGCCTCTTCTCCGCGCTGCCCTCGCTGGACCCGGCGCCCGTGGTGGCCCGGCTGGACATACCGGCTCGTTATGCCGTGGCGACCCTGCACCGCCCGGCGAACGTCGACACCCCCGAGGCGGCCAAGGAACTGGTCTCGGCCGTGCTGGACGTCGCTCGCCAGATCCCGATCGTGGTGCCGATCCACCCCAGGGGACGTACCCGGCTGGCCGAGGCGGGCCTGGTCGACGGTCCCTCGGTCAAGGTGATCGAGCCGCTGGGCTATGTGGACTTCCTCTCACTCGTCCGGGGCGCCGCGCTGGTGGTCACCGACTCGGGCGGCGTGCAGGAGGAGACGACGATGCTGGGCGTACCGTGCCTGACGGTCCGGCCCAACACCGAGCGGCCGATCACGATCACGCATGGGACCAACCGCCTGGTCACCCCGGCCCTGCTGCCGGCCGCGGCCGGGAAGGCGCTGGCCGACGGGGCCTCGACGCCGTCGGGTGAGCTGCCGCCGCTGTGGGACGGCGCCGCCGGGCCGCGAATCGCCCGGGTCATCTCGGCCTGGCTCAAGGGGGACAATCTCTCGCCCGCCGCACAGGGTGCGCGTTCCGAATAACCCCCTCATTCCGTACGGTCCCCGCCGTACCATGACATACCTCCGCTAAGCGATAAGGCGTGCATCCCCATGGCCGAAACCCCCGAAGAGCCCACATACCAGCGACTCGGCCCCGTGAACTGGCTGCCCGAGGAGCGCAAGCTCGTCGAGCGCTACGAGGCGGACATCAGGGAGCTGCGCCGGAGGCTGGAGATCGCCGAGGCCAAGGCCGCCTACGCGAACTGGAAGCTGGAGGCCACCCAGGCCAAGCGGACCTTCAAGCTGGGTGAGGCGCTGGGGTCGAAGAGCCCGGGCAAGGTGCTGGAGGCGGTCAGGTCCAAGGACCGGGCGCCCAAGGCCCCGATCCCCGTCACCTTGGCCGTCGCGGCGGCCAACCACCGGTCGCCGCTGGTCGAGGTGCCGACCGTGAAGTGGCCGGTCGGGCCGGTGAACCGGCCGGACCTCAAGGTCGCCGTCATCCTGGACGACTTCTCGCGGCTGGCGTTCAGGTACGAGTGGGACCAGATCGAGTTCGGGCTCAAGGACTGGCCGGAGATCTTCGCCGAGAAGCGTCCTGACCTGCTGTTCTGCGAGTCGGCCTGGCACGGGAACCAGGGCCGCTGGCGCTACCAGATGACCGGGACGAACGCCCCCAAGGACCCGCTGCGCGACCTCGTCGCGTGGTGCCGCGCCGAGGGGATCCCGACGGTCTTCTGGAACAAGGAGGACCCGCCGAACTTCGAGTTCTTCATCGACACGGCCAAGCTGTTCGACTACGTGTTCACCTGCGACGGTGACATGGTTCCGAAATATCGTGAAACTTTGGGCCACGATCGGGTGGACGTGCTCCAGTTCGCCGCCCAGCCCCGCGTGCACAACCCGATCCAGCAGAAGCAGGGCCGCCTGCACGACGTCGTCTTCGCCGGCATGTACTTCCGCGACAAGCATCCCGAGCGCCGCGAGCAGATGGAGACGGTCATCGACCCGATCCGCGAGCTGGGCCTGCACATCTTCGCCCGCAACGGCGAGGTCGACGAGAAGTACGCCTGGCCGGAGAAGTATCGCCCGCACATCGTGGGCGAGCTCCCCTACGACCAGATGCTCGCGGCCTACCGGATGTACAAGGTCTTCCTCAACGTCAACTCGGTGCTCGACTCGCCCACGATGTGCGCGCGCCGCGTGTTCGAGCTGTCGGCCTGCTCCACGCCGGTCGTCTCCGGGTGGTCCAGGGCGATCGAGGAGACGTTCGGCGAGCTGCTGCCGATCGCCCGCGAGCCGGTCGAGTCGTACAACCAGGTGCTGCACCTGATCAACAGCCCGGAGCTGCGGGCCCGCATGGGGCACCTGGCGATGCGCGAGGTGTTCGACAAGCACCTGTTCACGCACCGGGTGGACCAGATTCTCCGGTTCCTGGGGCGGCCCGTCTCCACCCAGGCCCGGTCGATCTCCGTGGTGCTGCCGACCAACCGGGCCGCGCAGATCGAGCACGCGATCTCCTCGGTGGCCAAGCAGATCCACCGGCCGCTGCAGCTCGTCATGGTCCTGCACGGCCTGGACATCGACCCCGTGGTGGTGGCCGACAAGGCCCGCATGGCGGGCATCTCCGACGTCGTCGTCCTGCCCGCCTCGGCCGAGCTGTCGCTCGGCGCCTGCATGAACCTGGGCATCGCCGCCGCCGAAGGCGACCTGATCGCCAAGATGGACGACGACAACC
Organism: Nonomuraea sp. NPDC049158; assembly: GCF_040648335.1. NCBI lineage: Bacteria > Bacillati > Actinomycetota > Actinomycetes > Streptosporangiales > Streptosporangiaceae > Nonomuraea > Nonomuraea sp. NPDC049158. The sequence goes on along the minus strand of NZ_JBEZDM010000013.1, from coordinate 194,687 downwards.
TGTACGGCGAGCACTACCTGTCGGACCTGGTCAGGGCCTTCGACTACACCGACGCGGAGCTGGTCGGCAAGGGCGCCCACTACTCCTACTTCGAGGGCCTCAACACCACGATGCTGCGGCTACCGGGGCTGGAGCACCGGTACTCCTTCCTCGTGCAGGGCGGGACGTTCCTCGGCAAGGCGGACATGTTCCGGTCGTACGGCTTCGCGGACATCACCCGGGGCGAGGACACGCATCTGGTCCGCAGGCTGAAAGAGGACAGCGTCAAGATCTACTCCGCGGACCGGTTCAACTTCGTCTATTGGCGCAGCGCCGACGCCTCCATGCACACCTGGCAGGCCGACCACATCAAGCTGACCAGGAACGCCCAATTCTCCTTTGTGGGCCGGCCGGACGATCACGTGCTCGTTTGACGCTCACCTGGTGATGCGGGCCAGATTCTGGTCGGCCAGGCCGGCGAGCTCGAACAGGTCGGCGGGCGCCACCTTCCGGCCGACGACGAGCATGCTCATGATGACCTTGCCGCGCCGGATGACGACCGAGCCGACCTGCGCGGCGCCGTGGCCGCCCGACACGGTGGTCAGGTAGGCCCGGGACTCCTCGCCCCGCGTGGGCATGTCCAGGTCGCGCGTACGGTAGGTCACCCGCGTGCCGCGCACCTCGGCCCCGTAGGCGGCGCACTGCGCGGGCAGCGGCGCGGGGAAGGCGGAGGCGGGCATCGACACCAGCGCCTGGGTGATCGAATCGCTGCCGGAGGAGAACGCGACCACGGCGGCGGGCGCCTCCGCGACCTCGGGCTTGCTCAGGTCCAGCTGACCGGCCCCGCCGCACTCGGGCCGGTCGAGCTTGGCCTGGCGCACGGCGGAAAGACCCTGCCTGGTGGACTTGAGCGAGCCGAACGCCCCGGCCTCCGGCCCGTAGGCCAGGCTCATCCCCTTGGGGGTGGGCAGCAGGCCGGCCCGGAGCCTGGCCGCTCCGGGCGCGGACCGGGACGGGGTGGCGGACGGGTCGGCGGGCGTGGTGGCGGACGGGTCGGCGGCCGGGGGCACGTCCGGCAGGGGCGCTCCCACCACCTCGTCGGCGGCGCATCCCGATATGGCCATCATGCTCAGACAAATGAGAGAAAGAGCCTTAAGCATGAATTCTCCACTCCCCTCAAGCGACTTACGATAAAACGCTAGAGGAAGCGCGGAGTAACGAGCCGAGCAACGGCGCTATTCGCGTAATTCAGGTGATTCGCGAACAACCTCGGAGTTTGCTCCATTGGGAGTGGGGGCGGGGGCGGGTGCCACGGGCGCCTCCGACGCGGGCCGGTTGAGCAGCGTCCTGGCCAGGCCCAGACCGGCGCCGCCGAGCGTGAGCGCCTTGGCCAGCATCTCCTCCACGCCCTGGGCGCCGTTGAGCACCACCATGTGCTCGACGTTGCCGAACGCCTTGGCGCCCGCCTCGACCACCTCGGGCCAGCGCTCGGCCAGCTGCTGGGCGACGACCGCCTCCTGGTTGGACGCCAGCGCGTCGGCGCGGGCCTTGATGGCGTCGGCCTGCGCCAGACCCTTGGCCCGCGCCGCGTCCGCCTCGGCCATGCCGCGCAGCCTGGTCGCCTCGGCCTCGGCCTCCCCGAGCAGCCGGATGCCCTCCGCCTCGGCCTGGGCCCGGGCCACGGCGGCCCGCCGATCCGCCTCGGCGATGGTGACCTGCTCGTAGGCCCGCGCGTCGGCCGGTCGGCGTACCTCTCCTTCCAGCCGCTTCTCGGCCAGCACCGCCTCCAGCTCGGCGGCCGTCGTCTGCTGGACCACGACCTCCTGCCGCGCGGTGGCCTCGGCGAGCGGCCCGGCCTGCTTCGCCTTGGCCGCGGCCCGGTCCATCTCCGCCTGGTAGCCGGCCTGCTGGATGCGGGCCTCGCGGATCGCGGCGGCCTTCTTGATCTGGGCCTCCTGCTCGGCGGTGTTGGCCTCCTGGTCGCGCTGCGCCTCTGCGGTCCTGGCCAGTGCCGACACGGCGGCGGCGTGCGGGCGGCCGAGGTTGACGATGTAGCCGGTGGCGTCCTCGATCTCCTGGATCTGCAGCGAGTCGACGATCAGGCCGAGCTTGCTCATCTCGTCGGAGGAGGAGGTGCGGATCTCGTTGGTGAGCGCGTCGCGGTTGATGATCAGGTCCTCGACCGTGAGGTTGCCGATGATCGAGCGCAGGTGCCCGGAGAAGAGCTGGTGCGTCTTGTCGTCCACGGTCTTCTGCTGGTCGAGGAAGCGCCGCGCCGCGTTGGCGACGGAGGCGAAGTCGTCGCCCACCTTGTAGATGACCACTCCCCGTACGTGTACGGGGATGCCCTGCTTGGTCACGCAGTTGACCTCGAGCGGCGAGACCCGGCTGTCGAGGGAGATGCGGCGCGCGGTCTGGAACCCCGGCACGACCAGCGCGCCCTTCCCCGTGACGATCTTGAAGCCGAGCGTCTCCCGGCCGCGCGCGCCTAAGCCGGAGATGATGATCGCCTCGTTCGGCTCGGCGACGCGCCAGATCAGTTTGAAGGCGACAATGGTGATGAGTGCGATAGCGGCGATGACGCCGATAAGGACCAGGTCCATGGCTACTCCCAGGAAGAAGTGTCTGCCGACCAGACTTCCCGGCTCACCTATTCGTGATAGTACGCCGGGTTATTGCGCTTTTCCAGAAGATTCGGAACCGTTCGGGGCCGCGCCGTTGAGCAGCGCCCTGGCCAGGCCGAGGCCGGTGCCGCCGAGGGTGAGCGCCTTGGCCAGCATCTCCTCCACGCCCTGAGCGCCGTTGAGCACCACCATGTGCTCGACGTTGCCGAACGCCTTGGCGCCCGCCTCGACCACCTCGGGCCAGCGCTCGGCCAGCTGCTGGGCGATGACCGCCTCCTGGTTCTCCTTCAGCGCCTGCGCCCGCGCGCTGATCGCCTGCGCCTCGGCCAGACCCTTGGCCTGGGCGGCCGCCGCCTCGGCGAGCCCGAGCGCCTTGGCCGCCTCGGCGTGCGCCAGCCCGCGCGCCTGAGCGGCCTGGGCCTCGGCCTCTCCCGCGACCTTGGTGGCCGCGCCCGCCGCCTCGCCGCGCAGCCGTACGGACTCGGCTTCGGCCGCGGCGGCCTGCTTGACCTGAGAGGCCTGCGCGACGGCGCGCAGCTCGGTCTCCCGCGCCTCCGCCTCGGCCTGGGCGATGCGGGCGTCCCGCTCGGCCTGGGAGAGCGTGACGGTCTCGTACGCCTTGGCGTCGGCGGGCTTGCGGACCTGCGACTGCAGCCGCTGCTCCGACAGCTGCGCCTCCAGCTCGGCGGCCCTCGTCTCCTGGACGACGACCTCCTGCCTGGCCGTCGCCTCCGACAGCGGCCCCGCCTGCCTGGCCCTGGCCGCCGCCTGGTCCATCTCCGCCTGGTAACCGGCCTGCTTGATCTTGGATTCGCGGACGGCGGCCGCCTTGCGCGCGGCGGCGGCCTGCTCGGCCTCGGTGGCCTCCTGGTCGCGCTGGGCCTCGGCGATGCGGGCGACGGAGGCGACCTTGGCGGCGTGCGGCTTGCCGAGGTTGACGATGTAGCCGGTCTCGTCGTCGATCTCCTGGATCTGCAGCGAATCGACGATCAGGCCCAGCTTGCTCATCTCGTCGGCGGCCGACGCCCTGGTCTCGCTGGTCAGCCGCTCGCGGTTGAGGATCAGGTCCTCGACCGTGAGGTTGCCGATGATCGAGCGCAGGTGGCCGGTGAACAGCTCGTGGATCGCGCCGGTCATGAAGTCCTGCTGGTCGAGGAAGCGCCGGGCGGCGTTGGCGATCGAGGACAGGTCGTCGCCCACCTTGTAGATCACCACGCCGCGGATGTGCACGGGGATGCCCTGCTGGGTGACGCAGGAGACCTGGAGATTGGCGGCCCTGGTGTCCAGGCGCAGCCTCCTGGACGTCTGGAAGCCGGGCAGCACCGCCGTACCCTTGCCGGTGATTATCTTGAAGCCGAGGCTGTCCGGGCCCTCGCCGCGCCGGCGCGCGCCGAGACCCGAGATGATCAGGGCCTCGTTGGGCTCGGCGACCCGCCACACGGCCTTGAAGAGCAGGATCAGCACGATGACGGCGACGAGGATGCCGCCGCCGAGAAGTAGGAGCTCGGGGGACATCGGGGGCCTCCCTAGACGAGTGCTCGGGCCACATAGACCGTTCGCGGTGGGAAGTAGTCCACCACGATCACGATCGTTCCGACGGAGAACTCCTCGTCAGGCACGGTCGGATGGGCGTAGAAAGCCTCCACGCCGCCTCTGACCGGGACCATGACCTCGCCGACGAGGCCAGGGCCGATCTTGCCAGTGACCCTGCCCTGCTTGCCGACCACCCGGACTCCCCCCGTCGTGATATTTCGGACGCTACTCCAAACAGGCATTCGCGGTAATAGGTCACGCAAAATGTTTCTCGAAGCACTGCGCGGCAGGACGCGGCTTTTACCCGGAGTCCTGAGGATCGGCGCATGAGCGACATGAACGCGCGCTCGGCGCGCGACCTCGGGATGGACCGGCCTATTTCGCGCCGCGACTTCTTGGACGGCGTCGCCATGGCGGTGGGCACGCTGGCTCTGGGAGCGTCGGCGGGCTGTACGTCGCGACCGGGCCCGCCGGGCACCGTCGAGACCTTTCCGCCGGGCGTGCCCCGGGCCGAGGTCTCTCCGCCCAGCCTGACCGGACTGCGGGGCGGCACCCCGGAGTCGCTCAGCGTCGCCCACGCGCTCCGCGACGGCCGCTTCTGGCAGTACGCGGGCACCCCCGTGCCCACCGGCGAGCACTACGACCTGGTGGTGGTCGGCGGCGGCATCAGCGGGGTGAGCGCGGCCTTCGAGTGGCACCACCAGAACCCCGGGGCCCGCATCCTCATCCTGGACAACCACGACGAGATCGGCGGGCACGCGCGACGCAACGAGTTCCACCCCGCCGGACGCGGCGGGCCGCTGGTCGGCTGCGGCGGCTCGCGGTCGATCCGGACGCCCTCGGTGTGGACGCCCGAGGGCAAGGAACTGCTCCACCGGCTCGGCATCGAGCTCAAGCGATTCGACCGGTACTTCGACCAACGCCTCTACAGCGATCTCGGGATGCACCGCAGCGTGATGTGCGACCGGGAGACGTTCCGTAAGGACGCTCTCGTCCGCATCACCCCCAAGACGCGGACCGAAGAGTGGGTCAGGCGGCTGCCGATCGCCGAGCAGGCCAAGAAGGACCTCGTCATGCTGTTCGACAAGCCGCGCGACTGGTTCCCCGGCCTGTCGCAGGAGCGGAAGGAGGAGCGTCTGGCGGCGCTGACCTACTCGGACTTCCTGCTGAAGGTCTGCCAGGTGCACCCCGACGTCGAGCTGTTCTGCCGGACCATGCCGAGCGTCATGTGGGGGTACGGCACGCAGACGTTCGGCGCGATCGACGCCTGGGGCAGCGACTACCCCGGTTTCGCGGGTCTGAAGCTGGAGGCCGGCAAGCCCTCGCGGTTCAGCTCGCCCAGCATGAAGAAGGAGTGGAAGGCGGCCGACCCGAACATCTACCACTTCCCCGAGGGCAACCAGGCGCTGGTCCGCATGATGGTCGGCCGGATGATCCCCGGCTTCACCGACTCCACCTCCATGGACGGCATCACCACCGCCTCCTTCGACTACGGCCGGCTCGACCTGCCCGCGAACCGGGTCCGCTTCCGGCTGTCGAGCACGGTCGTCAGCGCGCGCAACGACGGCCCGCCCGACACGGCGGGCACCGCGACCGTCGGCTACTTCGACGGCCACCGGGTGCGTACGGTCCGCGCCGGAGCGGTCGTCCTGGCCTGCTGGAACATGGTCATCCCCTACCTCGTCCCGGACCTGCCCGAGGACCAGAAGCAGGCGCTGCGCGACGCGGTCAAGATGCCGGTGGTGGACGCCATGGTGCAACTGCGCGACTGGGAGGCGTGGCAGCGGCTCGGCATCGACCGCACCCGCTGGACGGGCGCCTACTGGTGCCTGTCGGAGCTCGACCACCCGGTCACCATGCCCGGCTACGACTGCCCGACGAAGCCCGGCAACCCGATCAACGTCCGCATGCTGGCCGCCACGTGCCGCTCGGAGCTGGGTCCGGCCGCGGGCGCCGCCACGGGCCGGAACGAGCTGCTCAACACGCCCTACAGCCGCCTGGAGTACACCATCCGCGACCAGCTCGCCCGGCTGCTCGGCCCCGGCGGCTTCGACCCGGCCAGGGACATAGAGGCGATCACGGTCAACCGCTGGGGCCACGGGTACGCCCCGGAGTACTGCCGCCCGTGGAACGCCTTCTACCCGGACGGCCCGTTCCCCGCCGACCTCGCGCGCCGGCGCTTCGGCAGGATCGCGATCGCCAACTGCGACTCGGTGCCGGCCTCCCGGGCCGACGCGGCCGTCACCGCCGCCCACCGGGCCATCAGCGAACTGCCGACGTGACACTCAGGGCGCTGAGGCCGCGCCCTGTCGACGTGACGCTCAGGGCGGTGAGGCCGGCCTGGCGGTGTCAGCCCTTCAGGGCGGTGAGGCTGGCCTGCCAGAGGCGTTCGGCCAGGGCCGGGTCGGACATCGCGGAAGGGACCTGCTCCGGAGCCCGCTTCGCGAAGTAGCCTCCCGCGCGCTGTTCGCCGTCGGCGTGCGTGGCCAGGTGCACCAGCGTGCGCGCGCCGTACTCGGGCGGCTTGGCGTAGCCGGGCACGGCCAGGAACATCCGCATGATCCACGTCTGCGCCGCGAACCCGGTGCGGATCACGCCGGGATGGAAACAGGTGGCCGCCACTCCGCGCGCCGCCAGCGCGACGGTGAACAGGGCGTTCGCCTGTTTGGTGTCGCCGTACTGGAGCCAGCCGTTCCATCGGCGCCGCTCACGCGACAGGTCGTCCGGGTCCAGCCGGCCGCTTCTGCCCGCCCGTGAAGAAGTGGTGACTACCCTGTCGACCCGATCTGTTAGAGAATCGGTCAGCAGAAAGGGGGCGAGATGGTTGACCTGAACCATCAGCTCGTGACCGTCCACAGTAATCTGGCGCCCCGGACTCATGACGCCCGCGTTGTTGGCCAATACGGCAATTCGGTCATAACGCTCACGCAGCACCACCGCGAGCCTACGAACGTCGTCAAGCGATGTGTAGTCGCAGGTCAAAACATCGGCTTCCGGCCCGCTCAACCCGTCGGCCACGGCTTTGAGCCGAGCCTCGTCCCGACCGACGAGCACTACCCGGTGCCCCCGTCGTGACAGCTCGGCCGCCGCCGCGGCGCCGATGCCGGCACTCGCCCCAGTAATCACGCTAATCAACGCGTTCCTCCCACTGCGCCGGAAGCATAATCGGTGCTAGTCTCCTGTGCGATCTTCCGGAGGTGTGTTTACACAGAGTGTGCAAATACCCCTCGACTCCGAGGTTGGGACATGGGCTCGCATAACCGGTCAATTCGGTTCAAGATCTTCTTATTGCTGCTGCTACCCCTCCTGTCTCTGAGTGCGCTCTGGGGCTTTGCCCTCAATCTCACCGTGGGTGACGGCCAGGCCCTGCTAAGAGCCAACACGCTTTATCAGACGATCGGCCTCACCTCCACCGACCTGGGCTTACAGCTCCAAGCCGAGCGGGCCCAATCGGCCGTGGCGGTCACCACCCGTCAACTCACCCAAGAGCTCGGGTCACAGCGCGCCCGCACCGACAAGTCCGTCGCCGACTTCCAGAAGTCCGCCGTGACGGCCGGTGACGCGATCAAGGACAACCTGCGCGCCTCTCTCGACACCCTCACCGGAGAGCTGAACCGGCTCGGCTCCATCCGCGCCGACATCGACGGCGGCATCAGCTCCCGGCTGACGAGCCTCAACGAGTACAACCGGGTCCTCGACGCCATCTTCCGGCTCTACGACCACCTCGTCTCGGTGCCCGACCTGCCGCTCTTCCAGCAGGCGTCGTCGCTGCAGGCCATGGGCAACGCCCGGGAGATCATCGCCCGCGAGCACGCGCTCCTCAGCGGCGCGCTCATCGACCACCGGCTCACCGAGCCGGAGCTCACGGCGTTCACCGAGTACGTCGCGACCCGGAGGTTCCTCAGCGCCCGTGGTCAGGCCGGGCTCGACACGGCGCTGCGCAGGCCGTACGAGCAGATCTTCGCCGGCGAGCCGTTCAGGGACTTCACCGCCATGGAGGCGCGCATCATCGCGAGCGGCGCCCCACCCGCCGACGGCGCGACGTGGAACGCGACCGTGGACCGGCTCACGACGCAGCTCGACAAGCTCGGCGCGTCGTCCGGCGAGGTGCTGAGCGAGCGCGCGCTCGACGCCGCCACCAGCACCATGGTGAAGATCGGCACCGCGGGCGGTCTCGGGCTGATCGCCGTGCTCGCCTCGATCATCATCTCCGTACGCTTCGGCCGCCGCCTGGCCGGCGAGCTGGCCGCGCTCAGGTCCGCGGCCGTGGAGCTGTCCGACAACCGGCTGCCCGCCCTGGTCGACCGGCTGAGCCGGGGCGAAGAGGTCAACGTCAAGAAGGAGGCCAAGCCGCTCAAGGTCAGCGGCGCGGCCGAGATCGTCGACGTGGCCAAGGCGTTCGGCTCCGTGCAGCGCACCGCCGTACAGGCCGCCGTGAGCCAGGCCGCGATGCGGCGCGGCATCGGCCAGGTGTTCCTCAACCTCGCCCGGCGCAAGCAGGGCCTGCTGCACCGCCAGCTCGCGCTGCTCGACGGCATGCAGCGCCGTACGCACGACCCTGACCGGCTGGAGGAGCTCTTCCGCCTCGACCACCTGACGACGCGCATGCGGCGCCACGCGGAGAGCCTGATCATCCTGTCCGGCTCCGCTCCCGGCCGGGCCTGGCGCAAGCCGGTGCCCGCGGTCGACATCGTCCGGGCGGCGATCGCCGAGGTCGAGGACTACACCAGGGTCACCGTCGAGGCCATGCCCGGCAGCGCGCTCGACGGAGCCGCCGCCGCCGACCTCACCCACCTGGTCGCCGAGCTGGTCGAGAACGCCACCATCTACTCGCCGCCGACCACCACCGTGGTCGTCCGCGGCGACCTGGTGAGCAACGGCTACGCGATCGAAGTGGAGGACAGGGGGCTGGGGCTGTCTCCGGGCGAGTACGCGGCGTTCAACGCGCTGCTGACCAACCCGCCGGAGTTCGACCTGGCCGACAGTGACCGGCTCGGCCTGTTCGTGGTGGCCAGGCTGGCCGAACGGCACGGCATCCAGGTGCTGATGCGCCGTTCGCCCTTCGGCGGCACCACCGCGATCGTGCTGGTGCCGCGCGGGCTGGTCCACGACCAGGCCGCACTCGAGGCGGGTGGCGACGGCGAGGCGCCGGCGCTGCCCAGCCGTACCAAGAAGAAGACGCTCGCGGTGGTGAACGGCACGCATGCCGGGCTGCCGAGGCGAGTGAAACAGGCAAACCTGGCACCCCAGCTCAAGACGGACGAGCCGCCTGAGCCGGAACCGGAAGAGAAGACAGAGCGCTCTCCCGATGAGGTACGGGACCTGTTCTCCGCCTATCAGCGGGGAACCCAACGCGCCCGAGAAGAAGCTAATGAGGAGGGGGAGGCATGAGTGTGCCGACGACCAACACCGGTGAGCTGAACTGGCTCCTCGACGACCTGACGACCAGGGTCGGAGCAGTACGGCAGGCCGTCATCTTGTCGACCGACGGCCTGGCGGTCGGCTACTCCAAGGGACTGATCCGCGAGGACGCCGAGCACCTGTCGGCCGTGGCCGCCGGGTTCCAGAGCCTGGCCCGCGGCACGGGACGGCACTTCGGCGGCGGCGACGTACGCCAGACCATCGTCGAGATGGAGTCGGCGTTCCTCTTCGTGACGGCGGCGGGGAAGGGCACCTGCCTGGCCGTGCTGGCCGACGCCAACGTCGACGTCGGCCACATCGCCTACGAGATGGCGATGCTCGTCAAGCGGGTGGGGCAGCACATATCCACCAACCCCAGGGCGACATCGTCATGAACGAACCCCCGCGGTGGCTTGACGAGGACGCGGGGCCGGTCGTCCGGCCCTACGCCCTCATTCGCGGGCGCACCAGAACCTCCGGAGAGGCGTTCGACCTCATGGCGATCGTCTCCGTCGTCAGCGACACGGAGGCGTACGATCTCGAACCCGAGCAATTGCTCATCCTGCGGGCAGCGCGTAACCCGATCACGGTGGCCGACGTGGCCGTCGAGCTCGATCTGCCCGTAGGCGTCGTCCGGGTGCTGCTCGGCGACTTGCGTGACCACGGCCTCATCTCGGTGACGTCCCCCTCGGAAAAGGGGCCGCGTCCGAATGAGCGCATTCTCAAGGAAGTGATCAATGGACTCCGTGCTCTCTGAGGACCCCGTCGCGCTGAAGATTCTGATCGCCGGGGGGTTCGGCGTGGGCAAGACCACGCTGGTCGGCGCGATCAGCGAGATCCGGCCGCTTCGCACGGAGGAGGTGCTCTCCGATCGCGGCGTCGGCGTCGACGATCTCGACGGTGTGGAGGCCAAGACCACCACCACCGTCGCGATGGACTTCGGCCGAATCACGATCCGCGAAGGTCTGGTCGTCTACCTGTTCGGCACCCCGGGGCAGGAACGGTTCTGGTTCATGTGGGACGAGCTGTCCTACGGCGCGCTCGGGGCCGTCGTGATCGCCGATACCCGGCGGCTGACCGACTGCTTCCCGTCCGTCGACTACTTCGAGCAGCGCGGCACGCCGTTCGTGGTGGCCGTCAACTGCTTCGACGGCGCCGACCGGCACAGCGTGGACGACGTGCGGATCGCACTCGACCTGGACGAGGACGTGCCCGTGCTGCTCTGTGACGTGCGGCGGCGCACTTCGGCCAAGGAGGTCATGGTCACGCTGGTCGAGCATTCGCTGAGGACGATGACGTCGGCGAACTAGAGCGCCCGTAGACCGTTGATGACCTCTCTGAGCAGGCTCTCCGTAGGGGTCGTCGCTTTGGCGAGCGGCGGCCGGGCCGACACCAGGCCGTAGTCGAGCAGATCTCCGAGCAGTACCCTGGCCACCCCCACGGGCAGGTTCAGCTCGGCGGCGATCTCGACGACCGGCCTGGTCTGAGCCATGACGCAGTCCATCATCCGGCGGTGCTGACCGCTCAGCTCCGCCTTGGCGGGCACTGGCAGGCCGGTCGCCGACACGGTCGCCAGGAGGTCGAGCTCGGGCGCCGAGGACTTGGTGCGCCCCCTGGCCACCGCGTACGGCCGCACAACCGGGCCGGCCTCCTCGTCAACCCACTCGTCTGGCCCATGGGTCACGACTGGGATCCCCCATCCTGATCGCTGTCCTGCCGCCCGCGCTGCCAACCCGACTGGAGCGAGGACAACAGGGCCCTGGCCTCCTCCGGTGAGCGGCTCTCGGACGAGCGTGCCTCAGTCTGCTCGGGGGGTGGCGACTGCTTGAGCTGCTCCGGCAGGTTGGCCTGTCGCACCCGGCGGGGCAGCGCCGACTCCTGGGTCCTCTCAGGGCCGTGCTTGGCCGTGCGCTGGCGGCGGGGCAGCTGGCCGGGGGCCGTCGTGTCGTGCGGCGCCCTGACGTCCTGAGGCGTCCTGACCACCGAGACGGACACCGACTCCAGCTCGGGCATCCGCACCGGCGTCGGGAGAGCCTGGATCAGCGCCGTGGGCACCAGCACGATGGCGGTGGTGCCGCCGTACGGAGACGGCTTGAGCGTGACCGTGATGCCGTGCCTGGCGGCCAGCATGCCGACCACCGAGAAGCCGAGCCGCTCGGTCTGCGACGCCTCGAACTCGGGCGGGCTCTCCAGCTTCTCATTGACGGCCTGCCGGGCCTCGGGGGTCATGCCCAGCCCGCGGTCCTCGACCTCGACGGCGAAGCCCCTGCCGACCAGCTCGCCGCGGACCGACACCTCGTTGCCCGGCGAGGAGAAGGCGGCGGCGTTCTCGATCAGCTCCGCGAACAGGTGCATGAGGTCGGCCACGGCCGCGCCGGAGACCCCGCACTCCGGCATCGGGTAGACGCGGACCCGGGTGTACTCCTCGACCTGCGCGGCGGCGCCGCTCAGCACGTCCTCGACCGGGATGATGCCGCGCCACCTGCGCCCGGCGGAGCCGCCGGACAGCAGCACCAGGCCCTCGGCGTGGCGGCGCATGCGGGTCGTCAGGTGGTCGATCTTGAACAGCCGCGACAGCGCCTCCGGGTCCTCGGTCTCGCGCTGCATCTCATCCAGCAGCTTGAGCTGGCGCTGCAGCAGCGACTGGCTGCGCCGGGCCAGGTTGCGCAGCGCCTCGGAGACGCCCTGGCGCAGCTTGGCCTGCTCGACGGCCGCGTCCACGGCGGTGTACTGGACGCTGTCGAACGCCTTCGCCAGGTCGTCGATCTCGCTGGTCGCGCCGTCGCACATCTTGATGGGCGGCACCTCGGCCGCGATGTCGACGTTCTTGCCCTGCCGCAGCTTCGTCACGACACTGGGCAGCCGGATCTCGGCCAGGTCGAGCGCGTTGCGGCGGAGCGCCGCCAGCTCACGGCTGACGCGCCGGCCCACCCGGATGGAGATGAAGATGGACAGGGCGACGGCGATGAGGCCGAGAACGCCCGCCACGCCGGCCCGTACGAGGATGGCGATGCCGGCCGGGGTCATCCGGGCCAGCAGCCGGTCGCCGTTGTCCCAGATGACCTGGGTGTAGTCCTTCAGCTCGGGGTCGGCCATGCCGCGCCAGACCGCCGGGTCGAGCATCCGGCCCGAGACGTAGCCGTCCAGCGCGCGCTCCATCGCGGCCCAGCGCGCGGACTTGGTGACCTGCTCGAACGGGGCCCGCAGCTCGGCGTCGAGGTTGGCCATGGCCTTGGGGAACATGTACGTCCGCGTGCCGTCGATCTTCGCGAGCATGTGCATGTCGCCCATGGACGGCTTGCCGTTGGCCGCGATGATCAGCGCGTGCTCGCGGCTCAGCAGCTCGCGGACCTCGCTGGCGGCGATCAGACCCTGCGCCTGCTGGGCCAGCTCGACGTCCGTGCCGAGGGTCAGCGATGGGTACAAGTGATGGACCGCGTCGCTGACCGCCGAGTATTCGGTGATCAGCGCGCCGGGGGTCAGCTTGCGGCTGTCGACTTTCTTCCTGATCTCAGGCAGGCGGTCGACGGCCGTGAAGACCTCTTTCAGCCGCCCCCGCATCTCAGGGGTGAGGGCGGCCTGCGTCGTCTCCGACAGGCCCCCGTCGGAGAGCCGCTTCTTGACCTCGTCGACCTTGCCGCGCGTGGCGGCCAGCTGGGCGGGGTCGGCGACGCCGCCGGAGATCACCTCGGCGGAGGCGAGGCGCTCCTGCTCGATGGTGTAGACCAGGAAGTCGGCGTGGCTGATGACTCCGGACCAGATCGTGTCGACCTTCAGCAGGCCCATGGCCTCACCGGTGGTGGTGCTCGCGGCGAAACCCCAGAGTCCGACCAGAGAAACCAGTGGGAGAACCAGCAGCGTCGAGATCTTGAATCTGATGGATCTGCCAGATGCCATGACGCCCGCTCCCGGATAGAAGATCGCGGGAGAGAATAGCACCAAATGAGGCGGTTCTTAAGATCGACTCGCGACAAATCTATGATATGTCCGGAAACCCGCAGGTCGTTCGACGGCCCGTCGCCATGCCAGCCGTACCAGCCACGCGGCGAGTACCGCCAGCAACGCCACCTCCGCGCCCAGCAGCAACCGCTCCACCAACCCGATCATCACCCGCTCGCCGGGCAGCGCCACGTAGGTGATCGCCAGCACCCCGAGCCCGCCCGCCAGGGCCACCCACTCGACGGTCCGCGCGATCGGCTTCCACACCTCGTCGGCCGCCAGCCGGGGCACCAGCAGGGCCGCCGCCGCGGGCAGGCTGACGAACGCCGCCACGGACACGTAACGGTGGATCTCCGCCGTCAGGGTCAGGTCGGCGCCGATCGGCGAGGTCGGGATGACCGCGGCGACGATCAGCGCCCCCGACCACACCCACAGCAGCCGCTCCGGTAGCCCCCGCACCGGTGCGTCCGCCGCCTTCAGCGCCTTCAGCAGGATGAGCGAACCGAGGCCCAGGACCATCATCGCCGCTTCCGTGACGCCCCCGCGGTCGGACACGGCGTATTCGCTGACGGTCGTGTTGAGAGGGTTCAGGCCGGGGCCGGGCACCAGCTGCCCGACCACGATCCCGACCACCGCGAACACGATCGACCCGCAGGCGATGATGGGATAGAGCCTCTTTGCGGTCATGGCCCTACTTTCCCTCCTGCGGTCCACCCCCACATCAGGCCCCGCCCCTGACCCGACCCTGAGGTGATCTCGGGGTTTATTTAGGGTCTTTTTTATTACGGCAGGCACGGGAGGGCCCGTCCGCCGACCGGGGTCGGCGGCATTCCAGGGGCACGCTCCTCCGCCTCACCGGCTGGGCGCCGTGACGTGCGTCTTCTTGACCAGCACGGTCCATCGCTGCTCGCCGCTCGGGAGTGGAGGGCCCACACGCTCCGTCGGGATCTGTCGTGGTCCCTCGTGGCCCCTCGTGGTTACAAGCCCGAAGGGTCTCTGCCGACGCTGATTTCCTCGGCGATTCGGCGGAGTTCGGCCATGTCCAGGCCGGGGGCCTTGGGCAGTTGGCGTAGCAAGGCGTCCATCACCACGGGGACCGGCTGCCCGGCCAAGCGGCCGGCGATCCCGTGGACTGCCCTGAACAGCGCCTCATCCGTGTCGTGCATCCGCTCTCCTCGTTCGACTTCCGGGAGAACCGTACGGCGTCGCGGGGACAGTTTCGCGCTACGGCTCCAGCGTGTTCCGCACCGCCGCGCAGATCTCGGCGAGCTGTCCCAGCTGCTCGGGGGTGAGGACGTCGAACAGGCTCCGCCGTACCTCCGCCACGTGGCCGGGCGCGGCGGCGGCCAGCGCGGCGAACCCCTCATCGGTGAGCGCGGCGAAGCTGCCCCGGCGGTCGGAGTCGCAGGGGCGGCGCCGCACCCAGCCGCGCTCCTCCAGCCGGGCGACCGCGTGGGAGAGCCGGCTCTGCGAGCTCTGCGCCCTGGCGGCCAGCTCGCTCATCCGCATCGACCGCTCCGGCGCCTCCGAGAGGGCCACCAAGATCATGTAATAGGTGTGCGGCATGCCCGCCTCGCGCTGGAGCTGGCGGTCGAGCGCCTCGTTCACCAACTGGGTCGCGGCCATGAAGTCACGCCAGGTGCGCTGCTCGTCATCGTCCAGCCATCGGGTCATGCGCCCATTTTAGTTGAACTCTCATATACTCAGAGGTAGCTTCCGCCGAAAGGGGTTCACCATGCCGGTCCAGCGGCTCAACCACGCGGTCCTGTACGTGCGCGACGTCGAGCGCAGCGTCGCCTTCTACCGGGAGGCCCTCGGCTTCGAGGTGATCATGGGCATGCCCGGCGCCGCCTTCCTCCAGGCCCCCGGCTCGACCAACGACCACGACCTCGGCCTGTTCCAGATCGGCGAGCGGGCGGGGCAGTCCACCGCCGGCCGGTCCACCGTGGGCCTCTACCACCTGGCCTGGGAGGTGGACACGCTCGACGAGCTGGAGCGCATCGCGGCCAAGCTGAGCGAGCTGGGCGCGCTGGCCGGGGCCTCCGACCACTCCACCACGAAGGCCCTGTACGCGCACGACCCCGACGGCCTGGAGTTCGAGGTCTCGTGGCTGGTGCCCGCCTCGCTCCTCACCGAGGAGGTGCTGACCGCGCGCAGCGGCATCCGGCCGCTCGACATCGCGGCCGACAAGGAGAGGTACGGCGGCCAGACGCGCGGCGGTGTGGGCGTCTCGATCCCCGCCTGACGTCCTGGCGCCTCCATTCCCGTCTGACGTCCTGGCGTCACATTTCGCACTGGATGTACCGTGGCCTTATCCCACTCCCGCGCTTTTGGAGGAGGGCCATGCCGAGCGATCCCGACCATGTTCTCGACGCCATCGACGGTGTCGTCGACGAATGGGAGACGTTGAGCGCCGACGCGATGCGCTGGGCGCCTCCCGAGAGCAAGTCCGAAGACCTGATCCACGAGGTGACGGAGATCTTCGGCCCGCTCGCGAACGCGCTCAGCCAGGCGTTCCGCCCACTGGGTGACGCCGTGACCCGCGTGCTCGACAACCTGATCGACAACGACGACGAGTCCTGAAATAACCCGAATGACCCGAATAACCTGACACAACCCGCCATAACCTCGCCTGCCGCATCGGCCCGGCAGGCCGTACCGGCTGCTTGGCTCGCTCGCCGTCGCTCGCGACGGGCGGGTCAGGCTGTGGGGCCGGTGGGGTGGGCGGGTGATCGGATACGCCAGGCGGGTCGGGCGAGTGGTCAGACGGGCGATCCGACGCGCCACGCGGAGCGGGCGGGTCAGGCGGCCGAGAGGCGCATGGGGCGCAGGGCGCTCGTGAGCTTGGCGAGTTCGGCCAGCATGGCGTCGGCGGCGGCGGTCATCACGTCGTTGGGCTTGACCGTGCCGTCCTCGAGGAACTGCGGAACGAACGGCAGGTTGACGGCCTCGACCACCGGGATCATCTTCAAGGTGCTGACCACCTGGCGCAGGCTGTTGACCGCGCGGGTGCCACCGGAGAGGCCACCGTAGCTCACGAAGCCGGCCGCCTTGTGCTGCCACTCCTGGTGCAGGAAGTCGAGGGCGTTCTTGAGCACGGCGTTGAAGCTGTGGTTGTACTCGGGCGTCACGAAGACGTAGGCGTCGCCGCGCTCGACGAGGGCGCTCCACTCCTTGGTGTGCGCGTGCTCGTACTGCTTGAGCCTGGGGTGGTTCGGCTCGTCCAGGAAGGGCAGGCCGACCTCGGCCAGGTCGATCAGCTCGACGTCGAAGTCGCCGCCGGCCACGGCCCGCTCGTAGAACCACTCCCCGATCACCCTGCCCACGCGGCCGGGGCGGGTGCTGGCGACGACTACCTGCAGTACGGGCTTGGACATGTGACGCTCCTCGGTCTCAGACGGCTAGCTTCTCAACATTATTGAGTAACTACACATTTCTTAGCAAATGAGGTCGCGGTTGGGTAAGATCTACGGCGTGAGCAATGATTCGGTGTGCGTCCGGTTCCACACCGCCCTCGAACTGATCGGCGCCCGATGGTCGGGCGCCGTGCTGCAAGTGATCTTCAAAGGCGCGCACCGCTACGCCGCGCTCAAAGCGGCCATCCCCGGAGTCAACGACACGATGCTCGCCCGGCGCCTGCGGGAGCTGGAGGCGGCCGGGCTCATCGAGCGGCGAGTGCTCGACACCTCGCCGGTCAGGGTCGAATACCACCTGACGGAGATGGGCGAGGAGCTGCGCCCGGTCATAGACGAGCTGGTCGTCTGGGCGCACAAGTGGATCCCGCTCCCGGAGGAGAAGGCCTCCTGACCTTGGGGGGCGTCAGGCGGCTCCCACATGTTCGGCGATGGCCTCGGTGACCGGTATGACCGTGGGCAGGGGCCGAGCGGTGAAATGTGCTGGCTTGTGGGTGCGCAGCAGCAGCTCGCCGCTGCGCTCCCAGTCGAAGCCGCGCTTGTTGAGCAGTTTCGCGAAGACCGCGCCGGCCTTCTCGGGATCGCGTTCGGCCAGCCGCCGGATCGGCACCGGCGAGACGGCGTCGCCCCGGAGGTAGGCGCTGACCAGCTCGCGATAGGGCCGCCGGGCGACCAGACCGGGGTCCAGGAAGACCTCCTCCAGCTTGCCGAAGTCGGCGTAGTAGCCGAGCCCCGCCACCTCGTCGAAGATCAGGGCCACCGTCTCGACCCCGTCCATCCGCACGGGCAGCTCCCGCGTGGTCGGCGGCGCGCCGCCCAGGCGACCCGACTGGTAGGCCAGGTAGCCGCGCATACGGTCGGGCAGCTCGGCGGGCCGCAGCACGACCAGGTCGGCCCCGAAGTGGCCGATGAAGCACCGGCGCTGCTCGCTCTGCAGCTCCCTGGCCCGCGTCAGCAGCACCGGGTTGCGGAACACCCAGTCGGGATGCTCCAGCGCGATGTGCGCGGCCACCGACAGGAGCGTGTCGCGCGTGCCGGCGGCGTGCACGGCGGGCGTGCCGCTGATCAGCCAGTCGAGGCCGAGCGGCACCAGCCTGCCCACCACGTACATCCCTGGGCGCAGCTCCTCGAACGCCGCCTCACCCAGGCTGGAGAACGCCCGGTAGACCAGCTCGTCCACGAGGTTGAACAGCCGCACGGCCGCGCCGTCGACCACCCGCACCTCGAACACCCCCTCGACCACGTCCTTCCAGCTCGTCAGCAGCTCGACCTCGGCCCTGGCCAGGTCGGGCCGCTCGCGCAGGAACCGGTCGATGACCGTGTCGCCACTGGTCAGCAGGTGCTGGTGGGCGAAGTAGTCGATGGGCAGGAAGGCCGCGGCCTCGTCGGCGGGCGGGTCGTCGGCGTAGAAGCGGTCGAGCACCTCGCTCAGGTCGCGCTCGAACCTGCCGGAGGTGGCAAAGTGGATCAGCTCGGCCTTGAGCTCAACGGCCCGCGCCAGCATGGTCATCGTCACTCCTCGTGTCCGAAGTGACACTAACCGTCCCCGGGGCTGTCGGGACGGCTCTTCCGCCAGTTGGGGTCACCACCTGCCGCCTGTCCGGACCAGTTGGGGCGACCACCTGCCCTTCGTCGCCTGCCTCGCCGATAGCCTCGTACCGATGAGGTGCCGGGCGAACCGCTGCCGTGGTGGCCCGGTCGCGCACTCAAGAGGTGGTAGGCGAATGACGCTCTTGGATTACCTACGCGACTGGCAGCCCAAGCCCGTGACCAGCGAAGACATCATCTCGCCCCAGCCCGCGGCGGCCCTGGCGGCGGTCCTCGACGCGCCGCCGCCCGCCGGTGAGGCGCTGCCGTTGCCGTGGCAGTGGCTGTACTTCCTGGAGTGGCCGCCGCAGGCCGCCCTCGGCCTCGACGGCCATCCGGCCGAGGGTCGCTTCCTGCCGCCCATCCCGCATCGGCGGCGGATGATCGCGGGCGGGCGGATGCGGGCGCGGCGGGGGCTGGAGATGGGGCGGCCCGCCGTACGGACCGCTGAGCTGACGGCCGTCACGCCGAAGGAGGGGCGGACGGGAGAGTTGTTGTTCGTCACGGTGCGGTACGAGTACCGGCAGGCTGGGGAGCTGCGGCTGGTCGACGAGCAGGACCTGGTCTACCGCTCGGACCCGCCGACCGAGGGGGCGACTCCCGGCGAGACGCTTCCGCCGCCCGGAGCTGGTCCTGCGGATGCTGATGCCGCGTGGCGGCTAGCGGTTACCGCGACTCCGCCGCTGCTGTTCCGTTTCAGCGCGCTCACCGCCAACGCCCACCGCATCCACTACGACCAGCGCTACTGCACGGACGTCGAGCGCTACCCTGGCCTCGTCGTGCACGGCCCGCTGCTCGCCGTCCTCATGGCCGAGCTGCCCCGACGGCACGCCCTGGGGCGGCGGATCACCGGGCTGACCTACCGCCTGCGCCGTCCCGTCTTCGAGGGGGAGCCGTTCGTCGTCTCCGGCTCACCGGAGTCGGGGCAGCTGAGCGTCCAGGACACCTCCGGCAGGCTACGAGCCGAGGCGCACTTCACCTGACCCCGGCTCATACCGTCTTGAGCATCCCGCCGTCGACGAAGTAAGTGGAGCCCACCGAATAGCCGGCCCGCTCCGAACACAGGAAGACCATGAAGTCCGCCACCTCCTCCGGGGTGGCGAACCGCTTGATCGGCGCGTGCTCCCGCGCGACCTCGTCGAGGTGCGCCTGCCAGTCCCCGCCGCTGTCCGCGGTCAGCTGCTTGGCGGTCTTCACCCAGTCGGGGGTGAGGACCAGGCCGGGGTTGACGCAGTTCACCCGGATGTTGTGGTCGATGACCTCCGTCGACAGCGTCTTGGAGAACATCATCAATGCGGCCTTCGTCACGTTGTAAATGGGTTCGTACCACAGTGGCTGCACGGCGCAGATCGACGCGTTGTGCAGGATCACCCCGCCACCGCGCCGCCGCATGCCGGGCACGAGTCCGCGGGCCAGGCGTACCGCCGCCATGACGTGCAGGTCCCAGTACGCCTGCCACTTCTCGTCCGGGGCCTCGAGTATGGTCTCGTTGGACCCGGCTCCGGCGTTGTTGACCAGGATGTCCGCGCCCCCGAAGCCCTCTTCGGCCGCCTCGATCAGCATCGCCGTGCCGTCCGCGGTCGCCACGTCACACGGGACGGGCACCACGCGCACGCCGTGGGCTTCGCGGATGCCGCGCGCCGACTCCTCCAGGCGGTCGCCGACACGGGCGGCGAGTACGAGATGCGCGCCCTCTGCCGCGAGCCCCTGTGCCACGGCCAGGCCGATCCCGGAGCTGCCACCGGTGATGACGGCGACCTTGTCCCTCAACCCGAGTTCCACCGAACCTCCCGCAGACTGTCCACACGTGCCCCTCCATCATCGGGCACCGCCTGCGGCGCACCGGGTTCGCGTGCGCCGCAGGGGTGTCGGCGTGGATTCAGTCCGCCACGAGGCGGCTCCTCTGGCCCTCGTGCTCGCGCTGCCGCCGGATGACGTACGTGCCCGGCGTGCAGCCCGTGGCCCCGTGTTCGGGATGCAGCAGGTAGGCGACGGCGGAGGTCTCGAAGATGCCGATCGCCAGCCGGTCGGAGTCCATCACGTCAACCGTCCAGCGGCAGGTGCCCGGGTCGGCGACGAGCGTGTGCGGGTTGCCGCCGGCGGCGCCACGCAGGAGTTCGACCCCTTCGGGCGGTACGTCCGTCCAGGTGGTCGGGATCCATGGCCGTACGGACGACGCGACGACGGAGAGCGGGATGACGATGAGGTCGCCCTGGGCTTGGAGCCCGTCGACGACGGGGATGCTCACCGACTGCTCGAGATGGTCGAGCACGGCGAGTCCGGTCCGCTGGGAGAGGGAAGCGAGAGTCACAGTCATGGGGATCACCTCAGGTTCGGCGTACGAGAAGGGAGTACTGCTCGGCGGACAGCCCGTAGGTCCAGCCGGCGGCGTCGAGCGGGTCGTTGAGGAACCCCGGCACGGTCAGCCCGTACCGGCGGCGGTGCCCGTCGCGTTCGACGGACCCGTTGACCGCGAGGAGCACCTTGGTCTCCTTGCGCATGTCGTACAGCCGCAGTTCCGACCCGGGGTTGCCGGGGTCCGGCGCGGCGGCGATGAGGCGCAGGCCGGCCTGTTCGATGTACGAGGCCCAGCCGATGCGCTCGATCGCGCACCGCCTGACCTCGACGTTGGCCTCCTGGGCGATCCGGTGGACGTCCGGACCCGTGATCACCCAGGAGGGCACCTGGGTGCCGTGCCAGGCGTACACGTCCCACCCGTCGGCGTAACGCACCGCCGGGCCGTCGGCACAGTGCAGCCAGACCCCCCTACCAGGTGAGGAGGAGCGCCTCGGGAGAGCGGTGGATGAGGGTGGGGGCCATCGTGATGTCGGTGCGGGCCAGGCGCAGGCCGGGGAGTTCGCGGATCAGGATTTCCAGGGATATCCGGACCTGTTCCTTGGCGAGTTGCGAGCCCGGACACCCGTGCGGACCGTGGCCGAAGGACAGGTGGCGGAAGGCTTCCCGCCCGATGTCGAACTCGTCTGCCCGCACGTCGCCGTCCGCCTGCACATCGCTGTCCGCCCGTACGTCGGTGTCCGCCCGTACGTCGGTGTCCGCCCGCGCGGCGGCGTCAGCGTCGCGGCCGGCTGAGGCGAAGGACACGAAGACCACGTCGCCCTCGTGCAGTTCGGTGCCGCTCAGCGTCACCGGGGTGGTGACCGTACGCCGGAAGCCCTGGACCGGCGCCTCGAACCGGAGTGCCTCCTCGATGGCCGCGGCGATGAGCCGCGGCTGCTCGCAGAGCAGTTCCCACTGGCGGCGATCACGCAGCAGGTTCAGCACCACGGTGCCGAGCAGCGCGGTCGTCGTCAGGTGGCCGGCCAGCAGCAGGTTCTGGACGTTGGACACGATCTCCTTGCGCTGGTCGAGCGTGAGGTCCTCGGAGCCGGGGGCCAGGTCGCGGACCATCTCCGTGAACAGGTCGTCACGCGGATCCCGCCGCCGCGCGCGAGCGTAGCCGTCGAGCAGCCGCTGCGTGTCCACGATCTCGTTCGCGACCTCGACCTGCTCGGTCTCCGTCAGTTCGGTGAACACCAGCCTCTCCGCTCCCTGCACCCCGCGAATCGCGCCAGGTACGTCGGCGGGGTCCAGGCCGACCAGGTGGCCGATCACGGCGGCGGGCAGCGGCCTGGCGTACGCCTCCATCCACTCGACCTGGCCGTCGCCGGCGAAGGAGCCGATGAGCGCCTCGGCCCGCTCGGTGACGAACGGGAGCGCGGCGGCCACCTTGGCGTGCGACAGCCCTCTGACGAGGGGCCGGCGCAGGCGCCGGTGCGCGTCGCCATCGGCGCCGAGCACCGTCCGCGCTCCGCCGAACCCCTGGCTCAGCACCGAGAGCGCGGCCTTGCTCGGCAGGTGGTCGGGCCGCAGCGCGCCCGCCGATGAGAACTGCTCAGGATTGCCCAGCACCTCGCGTACGTCTTCGCGCCTGCTCACCAGCCAGGCGTCCAGCTCGGGTACGAAGGTAAGCCCTTGCGTCCGGCGAGCCTCGGTGTAGACGGGGTACGGGTCGCGGTAGAACGCCTGTGGGTTCACGTGCCTATGGTCGCGGGTGGGATATGCGCCGGACAAGCTTTGCCCAAAGGCTCGATACGTTGCCGTTTAGTGGGAAATTTCCTCATTAATGTCGCCTCGCTTGCGCTTTGTCGCATTTGAGGTCTAGTGAGAGGATCTGCGGACGATGCCAACAGATATTGTTGTGATCCTCAATGATCAGCCGGGTGAGCTGGCCCGGCTTGGCAGGATCACCGGCGAGGCGGGCGTGAACATCCAGGGCCTCGCGGCTTTCACCGGAGAGGGCAAGGGTGTCGTACACGTGCTCGTCGATGACGAGGCCGCCATCAGATGCCGGGAGGCGTTCGAAGGCGCCGGGATGGGGATCGCCGACGAGCGCTCCGTACTCGTGGCGGACATGGACGACCGTCCAGGCGCCCTCGGCGAGCTGACCCGGCAGCTCGCCGACGCCAACGTCAACATCGACCTCGCCTACACGACCTTCGGCGGTGTACGGATCGTCATCGCCACCGACGACATGGCGAACGCGCAGTCGGTCCTCGAAAGCAGGCGCTGATCCTCCTCGCGAGTTGCCGCGATTGACGTCGCCGATATCCGTCGCTATTGTCGTTTTGGAAAATGACAACCAGGCGTTAATTCACCCACCGCCTGAAGACGAAGGTCAGGAGCCGGACGATGGACAGGAAGGTAGCGGCCATGATGGTCTGCTCCACCTGTGATCCGGCCGCTTCGTCCTGTTGTCGCTGTTGTCGCGCCTGACGCGCAACCCTCCCTCACACACCGCCCCGCAGGCGGTTTCTCGCCGCGCAGCCGAATAACCTCCGCGCGCACTTTTGATTTTCTTCCCTTTTCGAAAAGAGCGGATACTTTCATGCCCGAAACTCTTTCCCTTATTCAGGGATTCCGTGTTCTCTCATGCGCCCCTGATGGCGAACCGATCAAGGACGAACGCGCCGCCACCGATCTGGTGGGCGAGGCATGGGGGCAGCGCGCCGAGGTGATCGTCATACCGGCGGAACGGCTCGACGACGCCTTCTTCCAACTCCGCACCCGGATCGCGGGTGACATCATGCAGAAGTTCACGACGTACCGGCTGCTTCTGGTGATCATGGGTGACATCTCCCAGCACACGACGGCGAGCTCGGCCTTGCGTGACTTCGTTCATGAGACGAACCAGGGTGATCACGTCTGGTTCCTGTCCAGCCCGGAGCACCTCGACGAGCGTCTGGCCCGGCGCGCCGGCGCCTGACCGTTCGTCTGCTTGGCCGTGTGCCCGAGTGGTTCAGGGAATCGCCTGCAAAGCGGTGGACGCCGGTTCGAATCCGGTCACGGCCTCTCTCTTCTGCCCCTTGACCAGGGCTCATACCGAATTGGATATTGATCCCGACCATATAGCGCTATTAGACATCTTTCGCTCAGTTCTGATTTGCTCCTGCCCTCTGTCAACAAGAGGAGCATTGGTGGCGCGTCGGGGGACGAAGATCGTACGGCTTACTGCGGCCGGGGTGGCCGCGGGTCTGCTCGTAGCGGGGATCGCGGTTCCGGCCGTGGGGGGTGCGGCGCTCGGGTTCGTGTCGGCGGTGGGCGAGGCGGATCTCGAGCCGGTCGCCCTCGTCGAGCCGCCGCCGGCCGAGGTGACGATCGTGCAGGACGCCAAGGGGAGCGAGATCGCCCGCTTCTACGAGGAGTATCGCGAGGTCGTCGGCCTCGACCAGGTCGCCGAGGTCATGAAGACGGCGATCGTCGCGATCGAGGACTACCGCTTCTACGAGCACGGCGCGATCGACATCGAGGGCACCGTACGGGCACTGGCCAAGAACCTGCGGGCGGGCAAGGTGAGCCAGGGCGGGTCCAGCATCACCCAGCAGTACGTCAAGCAGGTGCTGCTCAACTCCGCCGACACGGACGCGGAGCGGAACGCGGCCTTGGAGGCCAGCTACGGGCGCAAGCTGAACGAGCTGCGGTACGCCATGGGGGTCGAGAAGAAGTACACCAAAGACCAGATCCTCGGGAAATATCTGAACATCGCCTACTTCGGGGCCGGTGCCTACGGTGTCGAGGCGGCAGCCAAGCGGTTCTTCGGCGTCAAGGCCGACCGGCTCACCCTGCCACAGGCGGCGACGCTGGCGGGAGCCGTACAGGACCCGAACGCCACCGACCCGAACATCGACAGGAAGCACCGCGACAGGCTCCTGAACCGCCGTAACGTCGTGCTGAACCGGATGGCCGAGCTAGGCAAGATCACCCCGGCCGAGGCGGCCGCGGCGAAGGCCACCAAACTCGGCTACAAGGGCACCAAACTCCCCGGCGGCTGCGAATCCAGCAAATACCCGTACTTCTGCCTGTATGTCCGGCAGGAGATCCTCAACAACCCCGACTTCGGCAAGACCGCCGCGGCGCGCCTGGCGATGCTCAACCGCGGCGGCCTGACGATCAGGACCACGATCGACCCCGGCATGCAGCGGGCCGCGGATCGGGCGATCAAGAAGTACGTGTACGCCTCCGACGACCCCGTCGCCGCCGAGGCGCTGGTCCAGCCGGGCACCGGAGCGATCAGGGCCATGGCCGCGAGCAGGCCGTACGGCGGCGACCGCGCCAAGAACGAGATCTCCTACAACCTCGTCGCGGACGCCGTGCACGGCGGCGGCACCGGGTTCCAGGCCGGCTCCACGTTCAAGACCTTCACCCTGATCAGCGCGCTGAAGAACGGCATGAAGCTCGACGACGGCCTGAGCGCGGGCGCCGGATACCGGGCCCCGGGATATTCGACGTTCAAGAACTGCAAGGGCGAGAACATCGGCGACCCGACGCACACGGTCACCAACGACGAAGGCTCACCGGGCTGGAAGACGCTGCGGACCGGCACCTGGGCCTCGGTGAACACCTTCTTCATGGAACTCGAGCGGCGGGCCGGGCTCTGCGAGACGGTCACCACGGCCAAGTCACTGGGCATCCGCCGCGCGGACGGGCGGAAGCTGCAGGAGTACGAGACGTTCACGCTCGGCATCAACGAGATGGACCCGGTGACCGTGGCCACCGCGTACGCGGCGATCGCGGCCCGCGGCAAGTACTGCGCGCCGACGGCGATCACCCGCGTCACCGACCGCGACGGCAAGGCCACCCGGTACCGGCCGAAGTGCCGTCAGGCGCTCGACCCCGCGATCGCCGACGCGACGGCCGACGTGCTGTCCGGCGTGCTCACCAAGGGCACGATGCGCGACGTCGGGGGCATCGGGCGGGACGCGGCGGGCAAGACCGGCACCACTGACAACTACGCTTCGGCGTGGTTCGCCGGGTTCACCCCGGACCTGGCGGCCGCGGTGAGCATCGGGGACCCGCGCGGCTCCCAGGACCACAAGCTGACCGGGGTGACGATCGGCGGGCGGTACTACGGGATGGTGGCGGGTGCCACCCTTCCCGGGCCGATCTGGAAGGACACGATGATCGGCGCGTTGGCGGGCGTGCCCCCGACGTCGTTCTCCCCCACCGACACCGCGCGATTCGGAGGCTGCTCCCAGGGTTGCCGACCGGCGCCGACGTCAGCCGAGGACGACAGCACGCCTGACCCCTGAAGCGAGCGGGCGTTCGCGCGAAACCGCTGGTTGGATGTCCCGTACGCGTGTGGTGCTGATCACCTTGGATGTGTGGATTTCTCCACAGTTGATCGCTGGCCGTCTCCCTAATGTCTGTCCTGCCGGACGAACCCGGCAGCACCGAATAAGGGGGAGGGACCCAATGCGTAAGACCTTTGCGATCGCGGCTCTGGCCGGCTCGATGGCCTTCACCGGTATCGCTCTCAGCCCGGCCGCCCAGGCGAGCACCCAGACCACGACCACCACGGCGAGTGCGACCACCTTCACGGTGAACTGGGGCAAGTTCTTCTCCAGTGACCGCAAGGCGTACACGTTCGGCAGGACGTGGAAGAGCGGTGGGACGGTCTTCACGACGTGGCACGGGGTGGACAAGGTCGGCGGCAAGAAGGGCTGGGTGTGGTTCGAGTACTACAAGAACGGCGGCTGGCACAAGTTCAACCAGTCGTGGGACGGCAAGGTCGTCGGCCGCTGGAGCGGGCGTGGGATCAAGAAGGTGTACACGTTCACCTGCTGGGCGGGCAAGTTCGACAACTGCGGCCGCAAGTACCGCATCTACTAAACCGGGCGACGCGGCGAGCGATTCCTCCCACACGGTCCGTCAGCACCACGGACCTGTGGGAACCGTCGTCGCTCCCGCAGTGTCTCTGCGCTGAATATCGCGGTCGGCGGGAGTAGCTGGTAAGGGTAGAGGCATGATCTTTTTGAGGCGGACGGTGGGGGTCGCCGTACTCACCCTTCTGGCCATCCCGATCACGGCTGCCACGGCCACGCCCCCGGCGGCAGCCGACGTGCGTAAACGGTCGCAGACCGAGGGCGGGACGGCGGGCCGCCGCATGCTGGCCCAGCTGAAAATCGCCAGGCCCTTATCCATCCGTGGTTACAGCCACCGGCGGTTCATGCCCCGGTGGGCGCACCACAAGGGCAGGTGCGACGCGCGAGAGGCGGTCCTGGCCCGCGACGGGCGACACGTACGTAGAAACGCCGCCTGCCAGCCGGTCAAAGGCGTCTGGTACAGCCCGTACGACGGAAAGCGGCTGAAGAGCGAAAGACTGGTCGACGTCGACCATGTCGTGCCGTTGGCGTACGCCTGGCGTTCCGGTGCCAGCAAGTGGAGCCAGGCGCGGCGCCGCGCCTTCGCCAACGACCTCACCCGCCCCGAGCTGCTGGTGACCAGCCACTCCGCCAACATCGCCAAGGGCGGCCAAGGTCCGCAGAGCTGGCGTCCGCCGCGCCGCGCCTATTGGTGCCGGTACGCGACCTCGTGGATCACCGTGAAGCATCACTACCGGCTCCGCGTGACCCGACGGGAGAGGGTGGCCCTGCTCAACATGCTCCGCACCTGCTGAGTCGGCCCCGTCAGGATGAGTCTTTGGCAGGGATCCGCTTGCCGAGGTTGATGAAGAAAAGGACCAAGCCCACGGTCAGCACGATGTGCCCCAGCCCGGCGAGGCCGGAGATCATCTCACTGGTCTGGGCGCCCAGGACCGTCTGGGTGCCGTGAATGATCATTATCAGCACGGTTAACGCGAGACCGGCGTTGTACACCCAGAAGGACCAGTTGAAGAGCCTGCTGGCCGACAAGGTGAACAGCTTCTCCAACGCCAGCACGACGAGGTAGAAGAGCATGCCGAGCGCGAGCAGGTGCGTGTGCACCACTCCGAGCTGGGTGTCTCCCGTGAAGTCGGTCAACTTGGTGAGCTCGCGATAGTACAGACCACTGATCACGCCAATGATCATGTAGGTGTGCGCCGCATAATAGAGCTTTTTCACGATTACCACCTTTGTTCTAGAGGTTGATCAGCTTCAGGGCCTGGCGTCGTTCCAGGTCATACTGGTGAGGAAGTAGGTGTCGTAGAGCTCCTGCACGTCGAGGAGGCTTTCCGGCGGCACCTTGCCGTACGCGATGCGTTCCAGGTGGCGGAAATACTCAAACCGCTCGACGCCCGGAGTGATGACGATGAGGATGTCGGCGTCCTCTCCCGGCGCCGCGGCGAAGGCATGGGGAAGACCGGCCGGCACGATCACGAGGTCCCCGCGCTCGGCGGTGACGACCTGCTCGCCGGACAACAGCTGCGCGGTGCCGTCGAGCATGTAGAACAGCTCGGCGGAGCCGTCGTGGCGGTGCGGTTTGGCGCCGTCCGCGCCGTTCGCGAGCGTGACCCGCTGGGTCGACAGCGCGCCACCGGTTGAGCTGCTGTCGGCCAGCAGCCGGATGGTGGTGGGGGCCTGGCCGATCACTTCGGCGTCCCCGGAGCGGACGATGACGGACTTGTTCGCGTTCTTGTCGGAGCTGGGCAGGATGAGCGACATTTCGATGACTCCTTCAGGCTCGGGACTCAGGCTCAGGCTCGGGGCTCAGGCTCGGGACTCGGGCTCAGGCTCAGGCTCAGGCGAGGAACAGCAGGACCGCGCAGATGAGCACGACCACGGCAGTGGCGAAGTGGATGCCGAACGCCACCGCCTTGGTGCCGCCATTGCGCAGGACGATGAGGGTGTCGGTGAGGGGGAGGAGGGCGACGACCAGCATGAACCAGGCCTCAGCGCGGACCCCCACGAAGAAGAGCAGGACCAGGCCGACGATGCCGTAGACGGCGTCGCGTTGGCCCTTGACGGTCAGGTAGACGGCGTCCCCGTCTTTCTTGGCAGGCACGCCGTAACCGGCGGCGGCGGCCTGCGGCGCCCGTAGGAACCGCAGGCCGATGAAGAGGATGAACAGGTCGAGCACGACAGCGAATCCGTAAGCGATGGGGGTAAGCACGATGCACTCCAATTTCTAGCGCCGCTAGTTGCAGGAGTGACGCTAACATAACGGCGACAGATACGCTAGCGGCGCTAGAATCACGGTCGAGCGGGGCTGATCCTCATGGCCGAGCGGCCGCCGGACTTCCCCTCGGCCAGGCCTCCAGCATCGAATACGCTTTCCATCTGGAACAACGCCAGATCCGACAACGGAGCATCAACCTCGACTTAACGATCCAGAGGGATCATGGAGCTTCGCGACATCGAGATCTTCTTGACACTGGCCGACGAGCTGCACTTCGGGCGCACCGCCCAACGGCTGCATCTCACCACCGCACGCGTCAGTCAGGCG
Organism: Nonomuraea sp. NPDC049158; assembly: GCF_040648335.1. Classification (NCBI taxonomy): domain Bacteria; kingdom Bacillati; phylum Actinomycetota; class Actinomycetes; order Streptosporangiales; family Streptosporangiaceae; genus Nonomuraea; species Nonomuraea sp. NPDC049158. The sequence goes on along the minus strand of NZ_JBEZDM010000013.1, from coordinate 165,514 downwards.
ATCAAGAAGCAGGAACGTGCTCTCGGCGCGGCGCTCTTCGACCGGACCAGCCGCACGGTCCGCCTCACACCCTTCGGCCGTCAGCTACGCGAGGACCTCCGGCCGATCTACCTCACACTGGCCGACACGGTTCGACGGGCCAAGGACACCGCCCTCGGCAGGACCGCGCGGCTGAGCATCGGGATGATGCCGGTGAACGCCCACGAGCTCCGTCCCTTCTGGGACGCTTTCCGGGCCCGCCACCCGCACTGCGAGCTCCGCCTCCGCCACGCCTCCTTCGTCGACCCGTTCGCCGGCCTGCGATCCGGCGAGATCGACATCCTGGTCACCTGGCTGCCCGTCGAAGAGCCCGACCTCAGCGTGGGCCCCATCCTGTTCAAGGACCGCCGCGTACTCGCCGTGGCCGCCGACCACGAGCTGGCGCCGCGGGCATCGGCTTCCGTGGAGGACATCGCGTTCTACCAGCACTCCGGCGCCAGGCGCACTCCCGGCTACTGGGAAGACAGCTTCATCCCCTTCCACACCCCCCGAGGCCGCACGATCGAACGCGGACCTCTGGTAGCGAACATGGACGAGCTGCTCTCGTTGGTCAGTAACGGGGAGATCGTCAATCTCCTGCCGGCCCACTCGACTCGCTACTGGCCACGTCCCGACATCGTGTGGCTGCCGATCACCGACATGGAACCTCTCGCGTACGGCATCGTGTGGCGTACGGAGACGGAGAACGACCTCATTCGCGCTTTCGCGCAAGTCATCACCGACCTGGGCGCCCCGGCTCTCTGACCGCGTGCCGACTCAGTCCGCCGGCTTCCTGGATCGACGCCAGAACACGGACTCAGTCCGCCGGCTTCCTAGATCGACGCCAGAACACGGCCGAGCGTCGAGCGGCCCGCGGGCCCCCAGGTCGGCTTGCCGCCGGGGAGGCCCCGGTCTCCGGCCCGGCCGATGCTGATGAGCATCAGGGCGCGCAGGATCGCCCATCCTCGTGCGCGCCGGATCATCGCCTCGTCCGCGTCGGCGTACGCGGCGAGGAATCCGGTGTCCGCCCTGAGGGCAGGAGCACCCACGCGGCCGCGAGGTCCGACGCCGGATCACCGGCGCAGAGGGCGCCGAAGTCGATGATGCCCGCGAGGGTGCCGTCCACGGTGACGACATTCGCCGGATGCAGATCACCGTGGACCCATGTCGCCGGCCCTTGCCAATCGGGGGCCGAGATGGCGTCGTCCCAGACCTCTCGTAGGTGGTCGCCGGTGCCGTTGACCAGATGGATCCACTGTTCGAAGCCGCGTGTGAGCGCTTTGAGGGGACCTCCGTGATCCAGATCGGCCGGCGCCTCGGCCGGCGCACGCTGATGGAGCGCTCGCAGGAAGCCCGCCAAGCTGTCGGCCGCGTGCCCGCCATGGGTGATGGCGGCCCGGTCGGCCGGCTCGCCGGGAACCCAGGCCGTAATGGTCCACGGCCACGGAAAGGGTTCGGACGGTTCACCGATCCGCACGATGGCCGGCACCGGAAGCGGAAGGCGAGGCGCCAGGACGGGCATCCACTGGTGCTCCTTGCGCACGAAAGTCGGTGCGTCCGGCGTACGCGGCATGCGCACGGCCAACTCGTCCCCGAGGCGCCACATCTGGTTGCTCCAGCCGCCGTCCACCTCACGCAGGTCCAGCCCGGCAAGGTCCGGGTGCTGCTCGCGTACCAGGGAACGGACCAGGTGCTCATCGATCTCTAAGTTGCCCACGCCCTTACCCAACCATCGATGGCCTGGCAAACGCGGCCCCTGCCGCCGCCCTCTACCGCAAACTCGGCTGGCAAGGAGCCGAAGACCTGCCGGCCGACTTCTACCCCCAGCTCAGGCTGTCGGTCTTCGCGCCGGCCAGTGGCTGATCCAGACGTACTTCATCCCCGCCACAGGCCACGGCCGTCAACGCCGTACGGTCGGCACCTCGTCCTGGTGCGACAGCCGTCCGCCGGTGAAACACAGCCGGTACGCCGGCGACGGCGAGCTCGCCCTGATCCGGTAGAAGCGGCACTCGTCAGCACCCCGCGGATCCGCAGGCGCGCCCCTCGGCCGCCCGCCGTCGTTCACCTGGTACGCCGGCAGCCGTGACCCGAGCGACGCCAGGCTCTGACCGACGCGCAGCTCCGTGTACACCCCGGTGTCCAGCACCGAGCGGTCCGCGGTGTAGAGGTCGTAGCCGGAGGTCAGCAGCATCAGGGCGGTGGCCGCCGCGATCGGCATCCAGATCGCGTCGATCACTCCGCGCCGTACCTTGCGGCGGGCCAGGGCGAGCTCCCGCTGGGAGTCGGGCGGCGTGGCCGCGGCCCCCGCGGTGAGCGGCAACCGAGCGCTGACGGCGAAGCCGCCGTCGGCGGGCCGCGCCCGCAGCGTGCCCCCGGCCAGCCGTACCCGCTCGTCCAGACTGATCAACCCGTAGCCACCGCCCGCTTCCCGAGCGAGAGCCGTCGGCAGTGGCCCGGCCGGGGGCGCCGCGTTGACCACGATGACCTCCGCCTCGCCAGACGCGTGATCCCTGCCCAGCCGTACGGTTACCGCCGCGCCCGGCGCGTGCTTGGTGGCGTTGGTCAGGGCCTCCTGAACCACCCGGTAGACCGCCCGATCGGCCATCGGCGGCAGCGGGCCCAGCTCGCCGTGGAGCGTCACCGCCATCCCCGACGCGGCGGCCCGCTCGACCAGCGCGGCCACGGTGTCGCCGGACGGCAGCACGGGCGCGCTCTCGCCATCCTCCCGTAGCACCCCGATGATCTCGCGCAGCCGGCTCGCACACCCACCCGGACGAGGACCTCGTCGTCGGCGAGCAGCACCTTGATCACGCCCCAGACGCTACCGCCGCGTCCCGCCCCACGAATCCGAGTTTCGGCACAGCCGTGAAACCGGCAGGCGCGCACTGGTCATCCGCCGAGCGGCAGGTCACTTTCTGAGACGGAGCAGGCGGTCCACGAGGGTGCGGGCGTGGTCGGGGCCGATGGGGCGGTTGAAGAACATCGCGTGGTAGTAGACCGGCGCGATGATCACCTCCATGAACTCCAGCAGGTCGGTAGAGCCCTCCCCGCGCTTGGCCGCCCGCTCCAGCATGTCCTGCAGTTGGACGGCCCGGTCGGTCAGGTAGGTCTGGTGCTCGTGGGTTCGGGTGCTGATCTGCGCGGCGCGTACGTACAGGGCGCCGAGCGGCCCGGCCACGTCCGCCGCCAGCTGGACCGCGTAGGCCTCCAGGTCGCCGCGCAGCGAGCCCGTGTCGGGCACCGGCGACTCTTGCGACAGCCGTTCCATCACCACGTCGTCGACCAGCGCCTCCAGCGTCCCCCAGCGGCGATAGACGGTGGCCTGGTGGACGCCCGAACGCTCGGCGATCTGGGGGATCGACAGGCTGTGCCAGTCCTGTTCTGACAGGAGGTCGAGGACCGCTTCGTGGACCTGCTGGCGGACGCGTGCGCTGCGACCTCCTGGCCTTCGTGCCTGTTGCATGCTTCCACTTTAACGCGAAATTCCTTGCGTTAGCCCTTTCAAGGGCTTATCTTGAAGCGAAATTCTTCGTGATAAGGAGCCCGGCTATGGAAAGGACCTGGTCATGAAAGGCGGCTTCGTCAAGACGATCCTGGTTGATGTGGCACCGCCCATCGCCGCGTACTACCTGCTGCGCGCGTTCGACGTGAGCGAGTACACCGCGCTGCTGACCGCCACTGCGGTCGGCCTCGCCCGCACCGCCTACGTCGCCCTCCGCGAGCGCAAGCTGGACGGCTTCGCCGCCTTCACCGGCCTGGTCTTCGGCATCGGCTTGGTGCTGGCCTTCTTCACCGGCGACGAGCGCTTCATGCTGGCCATCAAGTCCGTCAGCACGTTCGCGATCGCCGCCGTCCTGACGGCCACCTGCCTGATCGGCAGGCCGGCCGCGTTCGCGCTGGCCATCCGCTTCGGCGCCGAGGACGAGAAGACGGCGGCCCGCTGGCGGGTGCTCTACCAGGCGGAGCCGGCCTTTCGGCGCATCTATCTAGTGATGACCCTGACCTGGGTGATGGCCCTGGTCGCCGAGTCGCTGATCCGCATCCCGCTCATCTACCTGCTCCCCGTGGACGTGATGACCGGGCTGTCGACCGCTCTGCTGGTCGGCACGCTCTGCCTGATCGCCGCCTGGAGCGCCTGGTACGGCAAGCGCGGCGAACTCGCCGCCCTCGCCGAACCCGCCGGGGCCAGTACGGATTCACCAGACAGCTCCGCCCGCCCTTGATACCAGGGTCGGCGCGACATTCCTGACTGACGCCGCCATCATCGACGGCTATCAAGGAGAGAGTGCATGAGTGATCAAAATGGGCCAATATTAGTCATCGGGGCCACCGGACAGCAGGGCAGCGGAGCCGTACGAGAACTGCTCGACCGGGGTCGCGCCGTCCACGCGTTCGTCCGCGACACCGACGCGTCAGCCGCCAAGACGCTGCGCGAGGCGGGGGCCGAGCTCATTGTCGGCGACCTGGACGACCCGGCGTCGTTACGGGCCGCGATGCGCGGGGTCCATGGGGTCTTCCTCGTGCTGACCATGTTGGAAGGCCGGAAGGTGACCGCCGGGGGCATCGCGGCCGAAGCGCGGCGCGGCAGGTCCGTGGTGGACATCGCCCGGGAGAGCAGCGTCGGTCACCTGGTCTACAGTTCCGTCAGCGGGGCCGACCGGGACACCGGGATCCCCTACTACGCCAACAAGCTGATGATTGAGCAGTACATCGCCGAGGTCGCGGTTCCGGCGACGATTCTGCGCCCGTTCTTCTTCATGGACAACTTCACGACCCTCACCCGGCCAGTGCTGGGCGACGGCGAAGTCGTTCTCAGCCTCGCGCTGCGCCCCGAGACCCGGCTGCCGCTGATCGCCACCCGCGATATCGGCGCGTTCGCCGCGATCGCGTTCGAGCACCCCGACCGGTTCCTCGGCCGCACCCTCAAGATCGCTGGCGACGAGCTGTCGGCCGCCGAGATGGCCGAGGCATTCGGCCGCGTCACCGGCCTGCCCGCCAGGTTCCAGCAGTTGCCGATCGAGCACGTGCGGGCCTTCGACGAGCAGGTGGCCAAGTCGTTCGAGTGGTTCGATCAGGGTGCCGTGCAGGCTCCCGACTTCGCGGAGCTGCGGGCCGAGCACCCCGGTCTGATGACCCTGGACTCCTATCTGCGCACGACTGGCTGGCGGCCGTGATGACCGATGGACACCGGCCGGGACGAACATGAAGCTGCCGAGAGTTCGCCGAGTTCCTTCAGGTAGTGCTCGTGGACTGTCGGCCGGTGGCCCCCCGGACCAGGCCGAGATCATGGCCCTGCGGGTCCGCCATGACATCCACCAGCTCACCCCGCTCACCCTCCACAGATGACGTCCGGGATGTGGATGGGAACCTTTCTCCTGTATCCGGATAAGTACGGCTGTGACACCCATTCCAGATAAGGAGCCGACCCCGGCGGCCCTGGCGCTCCGCATGGCGACACCCGCGGTTCCGGCGGCCTTCGACGCGCCGGACCCGACGGAGGACTCGGCGATCATCGAAGCGTCGTTACGCGAGCCGGAGCGTTTCGCCGAGTTGTTCAACCGGCATGCCGCCGTACTGCACCGCTACGTCGTCCGGCGTCTCGGTCCGGATCACGCGGAGGACGTGGTGGCCGAGACGTTCACCAGGGCGTTCGAGAAGCGGCGCAAGTACGCCTTCGACCGCTCGGACGCCTTGCCGTGGCTGTACGGCATCACCACGAACATCATCGGCACCCACCGCAGGGCAGAGGTACGCGGCTACCGGGCCCTGGCCCGAACCGGCGAGGACCCCGTGGCGGTGGCCTTCGACGAACGGGTGGCCGCCCGGGTCTCCGCCTCGGCGACCCGGGAACGGCTCGCGGCCGCCCTGGCCAAGCTGGGTCGAGGCGAGCGCGACGTACTGCTGCTGATCGCCTGGGGCGATCTCAGCTATGAGGAAACGGCGCAGGCGCTAGGTGTGCCCATCGGCACCGTGCGGTCCCGGCTGTCCCGAGCCCGCCGCAAGATCGCCCACGCGCTAGGCGGCAGCAACCCGACCGACGTCACCGAGGAGGTCTGATGAACGATTTGGACATGGTCCGCGACCTGCGGTCACAGGTGCGGCAGAGCGAAGAACGCGATCTCCAGGGCGCCCGGCGGCGGATGCTGGCCTCGATGGCTCAAGAGCGGCGGGGTCGCCGACTCCCCCGCATGGCGCTGCGTGTGGCCGCCGTCGGCGTCCTCGGCGTCACGATCGCGGTCGGCGTCACAGTGGTGCAGTCCGTCCGTATGGATGACCCGGGGAAGGGAGGCACCGCCACTGCCCCGGCATGGCTGGCCGCGGCGAACGCGGAGACCCTGGCCAAGCACGCGACAGCGGCGGCGGCCCGCCAGACGGACGTCTACCCGCGAGCCGATCAGTGGGTCTACACCAAAAGGGACTTCTACCGCTCACCCAAGATCGCCTCGACGAACTCGCGGTCCACCGTGGAACTGTGGACCCGGGGGGACGGCAAGGAAAGGGCCATGCGGGAGCAAGGCAGCAAGACGATCACAAGGCGCAAAGGCGGGGAGGATCCCCGCGTACGGTTCGACCCCGCGTACCTACGCTCACTCCCCTTGGATCCGGCCGCTCTACTGGAACGCCTGAAAAAGGACACAGCGGGGGTGATCCCTCTGCCCGAGGCCCGGGCGGTCTCCCATCAGATCCTGATGATCCTGCAAGAAGGCGCTCCAGCGGCTCGCCTGCGCGCCGCCTTCTACACCGTCCTGTCGAAGGTGGACGGGGTCGGCGTGGAGAAGGTACGCGATCTGCTGGGCAGAGAAGGCTTGGCCGTCTACACGGACGACGCCGACGAGGGGATTCGCCAGGAAATCATCATCGACCCGAACACCTTCGCCCTGCTCGGCGGGCGCCGCGTCTACATCGGCGGAGCGGATGCGCGGTCCCCGTACGGCAAGCTGCCCAAGGGCGAGGTGGTCCTCTCAGTGGCTCAGGTGGCCGTCGGCATCGTGGACCAGGCGGGGGACGTTCCGTAACCGGGTCCGAGGTATAGACGCACAGCGGGCGTGGGACCGCTTTCCGGTCCCACGCCCTCGCCCCCGCGGTGCGGTCGTTCAGCTCTGATGGGTGACCTCCGGTGCGGGTTCCTCGGTCTTGCGGTATCCGAGGCGGCCGCGGGTCGCGACGAGGATGATGATCGCTGCCGTACCGCTCGCCAGCAGGGTGACGTGGGATGTCTGCTGCGCGTTGGCGATCGACGGGAACATGTCCGCGTAGGCGAGCGACATGAAGTTGTTGACGCTGACGTGCAGCACCATGACCAGCGGCAGGCTCTGGCCGGTCCGGTTGAACACCCAGGTGACGATCACGCTGAACAGGCAGGCGAAAGCGATGAACTCGGCGACCGTGAGCCAGGTGACGTTCGGCCACCCGCCCCACTCGCTCAGGAACAGCGGCACGTGCCAGAAGCCCCACAGCGGGCCGAGGATGAGGGTGCCGACCAGCGGACCGAACTTGCGCTGCAGGCGGGGCAGGGCGAAGTCACGCCAGCCGGGCTCTTCCGCCAGACCGGTCGTGACCATCTGGAGCAGCAGACTCGGCAGATAGGCCACCAGCACGGCGACGGGCGGCAGGTGGATGTCTTCGTTGGACACCGCGAAACCGCTGATGATGATGGCTGCGGGAACACCGGCGGCGGCTCCGAGGTACCAGATCCAGCTGACCCGCCACTTCATCATCCGCCCGACCCACCGACGAAGACCCGCCCTGCCGTCCGCGACCGCGGTCACGATGAACGCGGCGAAGATGGGTCCGAGATAGGCGCCGGGAAGGACACCGGCGAACTGCGTGGTCCCGAGCACCGAGGGGAAGGTGAAATCTAAAACCCCCAGGCCGGTCGCCGAGAGGATGTAGGGCGTCCAGGCGAGCCAGCTCATCAGATTCGCCAGTACGAAGAAACTGAGCAGCGGACGGCGACGGATGAAACCCCGTAGCCCGGTCTGACTCGCGTAATGCTCGCTGCCCCGCCGACTGTCGACTGTCATTTCATTTTCTCCTGAGAGACGCGCTTGACTGACAGTGATCAGCACACCAGTCAGGGGCCCTCCCGGTCGTTCCCATGTACGCCCCAATGGAGGTATAGCTAGGGGTACCTGGAGAGAATGCAGCCGCCCCACCTGGGCATACAGGCGTCTCGATACCCGTCGTCGGCCACGGAGCCTCTCGGCCCGGGGCCATCCAGACCCGTTGCCGGCATCCGTGTTAGCAAGATCGCCTGCTACACGTAGGGTGCCCGGCCATTGGAGCTCGGCTTAGAGCAAGGTCTCCGGCCGAAGGACCTCGCCGCGCAAAATCCGATGAATCTCGCTGACGTCAGCGTTGTGGTTCGTCTGGCGTCGAAGTTCTTTGCGTATTGCGTCGGACACCACGTCGGACAGAAGCACCTGTGCCAAGGATTTTGGTGACGTTGCGGCGCGAGCCCTCCATAGGTCGTCGATCAGGCGGCGCTTGAACGCCTCCTTCGTCAAGTAGAAGAGCGCGTCGGCCTTGACGGCCGGGCCGGTGTCACTGAGCAGGTCCACTTCAAGGACCAGGTCGATAACCACAGGGAGGCCAGCGGTCATGTGATATGCCTGCCACACCGATCGTCGTATTTGTCGTATCCTAGTCCTGCACATAGGAAATCGGTGATAAGCAGTCGCGTGTCCCCTTCGTTAGCATCACGCGCTACGAGGTCGTTGAGGGGCTTGGCGTAGCGCCGTATCGCGACTCGAACACGATCCCGCGCATCCGTCTCCCACTTCGGAACCGATCGCGCTCCTCCCGCCTTCCTTCCAGAAGTGCTTTCGACCCCCTTGGGCACCCCGACCGACTCATTGCCGACAATCGCCTGTGCTGTCTGCTCGCTCATGCTTCCACCCGTGCATCTAGTAGAGACAAGGCAGGTTAAGCACTTCTAGAAGATCAACAGCATCGGTCGGTCCAAATCGATATAAAAATGACTCTTAAAGAGGGCGACATATCACAAAAATCGCCAATACTGCGAATTGCAAAGAAAGTCCTATATGACCAAAATCGCCCGGGGGAGTCACATGTTCCAGCATCGTCCGAGTTCGCTACCGGGACTCGGACGGTGAGAAAAGGGATCCTTGCCTTGTTCGGCGATACCGGGCGATCGAGCTTCTCGGCGAGCTTCCGATCAACTCCACGGCGCCTTCGTCGCGCATGATCGAGAGCCAGCGCCGTACAGTCTGATCGGTTAGTCCGGTACGCCGGGCCAACTCGGCTCGCGAGAGAGTCTCGTCACCAAGCGCGTCCAGCAATTGGGGGCGTCGATCGGTCCGCGTGGTTACTGATGCAGCCCCCGAGGGACGGCGGTGCTCCCGCTGGGTCAACTCGTATTGTGCCCATCGCCTGCTCCCAGCCTGGGTCACGAGTTCACGTGCCACGAGATCCCGTAGTTCTGCCGTGGCGACACGCGAGTCCACGCCGGTCGTGCTCCGGTAGGAGCGGTTGTCCAAGATCTCTCCATCGCGGAGCATCGCCAGCGCGATGCACTGGCTGTCGGTGAGGCCTCCTTCACCCAGACCTTCGATCCATCTCACGACTTCCTCATTCAGCAAGGCGTGGTTGGGGATGGTGACGGTGAAGGAGGACACTCGGTCATCGAACTGGGGCGGGCTCATACCAGCCGCTCGTAGGGCGGAAACCATGGCGCGGATTCCAGAGCCTCGATTCTCGCAGACGGTCCGGGTCTCGCCCGGCAGAGGAACGTCTTCAAGCATCTTCATCAGGGTCGCGTTGCGTGCAGATGAGATCCCCTCGTCGGTGAGGTTGTCGATGGTGACCGGGCCGAACAACCCACCTGGGCTTCGCATTGTCAGCCTGTCGGGATACATCTCGATCTGTATCTGAGTGCCACGGGCGGCGCTGGACAGATCCCTGTGCACGAGCGCATTCACCACGGCTTCCCGAAGGGCGGTCTCCGGGTATTCCCAGACATCCTCTCGGCCGGCTCCTCCGATGACTGCTCTCCTTGACATATTACGCCGGATCGCTGCGAGTGCGTCGCGGACCATGACGGGGATGGGTCCCTCGACGGTGAGGTTATCCAGAAAGCGGGTGCCGGTCGCTGATGGTTGGCCGGTCACCGACGGATAATGTACAAAGCTAATCATCAACTGGGGAAAATACTCCTGCGGATAGGAGCCGAGCGCGAGCAGGGCTGCCAGAGAGAGCGTTTCCGTGCCGTCATGGCCAGTTACTAGAATCTTGGCTCGTCTTAGCAGATTGTCATGATCAAGATCTTTGAAGGCGTAGGGCCTGCTTGTCCGGAGCCTCGCGATGAACGACTCTAGGGCGATCGGGTCGAGTAGTTCGAGGCCGGTTCCTGGAACGGCCATTTCGTCCTCGCGAGGCTGCCCGCGTGAGGAGAGCATGATCTGAACCTCATAGCTCGACAGTCGCTGATCGCCATCGCCCACGCGTACGAAACTGCCCCTGGTCATCCCGGCGCCTTTGTAGAAACATGGTCGCTGGGCCGGATCCAGTTCTGGGACTTCCGCCACGATGATTTTCACGCCTTCGAAGTCGTGGACGCGGATCAACGGCCGCAGAGCGGGTTCCATGTCTGTGGAGCAGAGCGAGGCTAGGTCGTTGGACAGCTTCGAAGCATCATGGACACCGGTCGCTGTGAATCCTGTGCTCTCGCTCAGGCCGAGGATGAGCACTCCGCCGTGGGTGTTGGCGAAGGCCGACAGGGTCTCCCGGATCGTCTTCGGCAGCTCGCGCTGAGACTGCTTCACTTCCACGTCGGAGACGTCCCCACCGAGTACGCGGAGGTTCGCAACGATCTCGGAGAGCTCTTCGTCTAGCACCGTATTCTCCCTGAGCGGCACGGACTAGCATGCGAACAACATGCTAGCTAGCATGTTAGTTAGCATGTCGAGATCAGAGGGCGGGAATGCCCAGGCCAAGGGCCTGCCCGAGAGGTCCTGGGCGGCCAATTGGAGACGAGGTCGATCTGAGGACCGCGTAGGGGCGTCCGAGAAGTTCAGCCAAGCCGCAGAAACAACAAGCAGAACCCTCTCAGCTTGATCGACAGATCTACGCCGGACGTCCTGCTATCCCCACCGGCAGCCTCATCATCGACGCACTGGCCGACTTCCCACTCATCGCGGGCACCGGCCAGTCATCCCCGGCCATCCCACCACCCATCGACCTCCAACTCCGCCTCCTGGACCTCTTCGGCATCGATCCACAAGACCTCTGGCTGAAGATCACTCACATGCGGAAAACAGGGTTGGTACGTCCCAGCTTTCCCGGTCAGGCTCGTTTCTGTATATCGGGGTGATTGGGTGTCTCCGGCTCGATGTCTGGCCGGCCGCGCGGTATGAGCTCGCCATCGCGACGCTGGGCTGTCGCCTCGGCGCCATGGCCTACGCCTGGGTGGGGCTGCTGGCGTCGGGCGGGCTGACGAAGCTGCCCATGCCGCGAACGGTGTAGATAGCCCCCTCTTCGTGGAGGGCTCTCATCGTCTTGGCGCAGGCCCTTTCTGCCGTGCCGGTCAGCCGCGGGGCGCGTACATGATCACCAGGACGCCCGCCAAGCAGATCAGCGCGCCGATGACGTCCCAGCGGTCGGGGCGGAAGCCGTCGGCGATCATGCCCCAGAGCAGCGAGCCGGCCACGAACACGCCACCGTAGGCGGCCAGGATGCGCCCGAAGTGGGCGTCGGGTTGAAAGGTGGCGACGAACCCGTACAGCCCGAGCGCGATCACGCCCGCGCCGACCCAGATCAGGCCGCGTTGCTCGCGCACGCCTTGCCAGACCAACCAGGCGCCGCCGATCTCGAACAGTGCGGCCAGACCGAACAACAGCAGAGAACGGGCGATCGTCATAGCAGCCATTGCACCAGGCCGGGCCGGAGTGGGTCCGTGCCGGGGCTGGTCAGCATCCGCGTGCCATGAGGACGACCGTGCCGACGGCGCTCTGTTTGGCGGAGGATGGACCGGCAGCGACCGCGGCCATGGCTGTGGTGGCGGGCGTGAGCGTGGCCGGCAGGGCGGCGGTGAGCGCGGATGTGACGGCTCAGCGGCGGGAGAAACCAAGGCCCACGTGGGAGGAACCGAGGCTCATAGGGTTGTTCTCCGATCTCGTGGATGCCAGGGCAGAACCGTAGGTCGTGCCGCTGCTGCGGCGGAAGACGGGTATTCAGGCTTGAATGTGCGGAAGGTATCGTGATGCTTGTGACGACGTTTCGGATCAGCGAGGCCGCGGCACTGCTCGGGGTCAGCGCCGACACCGTTCGCCGGTGGGTGGACGCGGGTCGGCTGGGAGCCGAGCGGGACGAGCACGGCCACCGGCGGGTCAACGGCGCCGACCTGGCCGCCTTCGCCCGCTCGCAGATCGAGGAGAGCGACGGCGGTAGTCGCTCCTCGGCGCGTAACCGCTTTCGCGGGATCGTGACCGAGGTGATCCGCGATGCGGTGATGGCGCAGGTGGAGATCGCCGCCGGGCCGTTTCGGGTGGTGTCGCTGATGAGCCGCCAGGCCGCGGATGAGTTGGGCCTGGAGGTGGGGGTGGTGGCGGTCGCCGTGATCAAGTCCACCAACGTCGTCGTGGAGATTCCCGGTCACGAGCGCGTGGCCAGTTATTTGTGAGGAGCCCTCCTTGGTGTTCAGGCGTCTTTCCCGATGGGCGATCGCCCTGCCCGTCGCGCTCGCGCTGGCGGGCCTGTCCGGTTGCGGCTCCGGCCAACCGGCCGCCTCAACGGCGTCGGCTTCGAGCTCGGCTTCCGCCGGTGGCGGGGCCAAGGAGGTGACGGTGTTCGCGGCGGCGTCGCTGACCGGGACGTTCACCGAGCTCGGCAAGACCTTCGAGGCCGCGCACCCGGGTACGACGGTGAAGTTCAACTTCGGCTCCAGCGCGACGCTGGCCCAGCAGATCGTCCAGGGGGCGCCGGCGGATGTGTTCGCCGCGGCGAGCCCGGCCACAATGAAGACGGTGACCGACGCGTCGCTGGCGAGTGCGCCGACCACGTTCGTGCGTAACAAGCTGGAGATCGCCGTACCGAAGGACAATCCGGCCAAGGTGGATGAGCTGAAGGATCTGGCCGACAGCAAGGTGAAGGTGGCCTTGTGCGCCGAGCAGGTGCCGTGCGGGGCGGCGGCGGTCAAGGCGCTGGACGCGGCCGGGCTGAAGGTCAAGCCTGTGACGCTGGAGCAGGACGTCAAGGCCACGCTGACCAAGGTCGAGTTGGGCGAGGTGGACGCGGCCCTGGTGTACAAGACCGATGTGATCGCCTCGGCGGGCAAGGTTCAGGGGCTGGAGTTCCCTGAGGCGGACAAGGCGATCAACGACTATCCGATCGCCACGCTGGCCAAGGCGCCGGCCGGCGACCTGGCCAAGCAGTTCGTGGATCTGGTGCTGTCGCAGCAGGGCAAGGACGTGCTGACCAAGGCCGGCTTCGAGGCTCCCTGATCGCTCATGAACCCTTCCGTGCCGGAGCAGGTCGACCTGTCGAGCTCGCCACGCGGGCCCGGCGGTCGGCCGGCCGCGGGGCGCGAGGTCTCCGGGCGCCTGCCGTGGATGCTGGTCGTACCCGCCGTCCTGGGTTTGGTCTTCCTCGTGCTGCCGCTGGCCGGGCTGCTGATCCGCGCCCCCTGGCCCACGCTGCTGCAGCGGCTGGCCGAGCCGCAGGTGCTGGAGGCGTTGCGGCTGTCGCTGGTGTGCGCCACCATCGCCACCGCCGTGTGCCTGCTGCTCGGAGTGCCGCTGGCCTGGCTGCTGGCCCGGGTGTCGTTTCCCGGGCGGCGGCTGGTCCGGGCTCTGGTCACCGTCCCGCTGGTGCTGCCGCCGGTGGTCGGCGGTGTCGCGCTGCTGCTCGTACTGGGGCGGCGCGGGTTGGTCGGGCAATGGCTGGAGGCCACGTTCGACATCACTCTGCCGTTCACCACCGCCGGGGTGATCATCGCCGAGGCGTTCGTGGCGATGCCCTTCCTGGTGATCAGCGTGGAGGGGGCGTTGCGTGGTGCCGACCGGCGTTTCGAGGAGGCTGCGGCCACGCTCGGCGCCTCGCGGTGGATCGTGTTCCGGCGGGTGACGCTGCCGATGGTCATGCCGGGTGTCGTGGCCGGGGCGGTGTTGTGCTGGGCGCGGGCGTTGGGCGAGTTCGGCGCGACGATCACGTTCGCGGGCAACTTCCCCGGCACCACCCGCACCATGCCGCTGGCGGTCTATCTGGCGCTGGAGACCGAGCCGGAGGCGGCCATCGTGCTCAGCCTCGTTCTGCTGGCCGTCTCGGTGATCATTCTGAGCAGCCTGCGTGACCGGTGGGTGAGCGCGCCATGACCCTGTACGCCCGGCTGGTGGTCACCCGCCCCGCCTTCACCCTCGACCTGACCCTGGAGGTCGCCCCGGGCGAGGTCGTGGCGCTGCTCGGCCCCAACGGCGCGGGCAAGACCACCGCCCTGCGCGCCCTGGCCGGGCTCACCCGCCTGTCCGACGGGGAGATCATCCTGCGCGACAGACCGCTGCACACCTTGCCCGCCGAGGAACGCCCGATCGGCATGGTCTTCCAGGACTACCTACTCTTCCCGCACCTGACGGCGCTGGACAACGTCGCGTTCGGGCCGCGCTGCCACGGCGTGCCCAAGGCCGAGGCCCGCCGTACCGCCGCCGCCCTGCTGGAGCGCGTCGGCCTGGCCGAGCGCGCCGCCGCCAAGCCACGGCAGCTGTCCGGCGGACAGGCTCAGCGGGTCGCGCTGGCGCGGGCGCTGGCCGTACAGCCCGATCTGCTGCTGCTGGATGAGCCGCTGGCCGCGCTCGACGCCCACACCCGGCTGGAGGTCCGCTCCGAGCTGCGCCGTCACCTGGCCGACTTCGACGGTGCGACCGTACTGGTCACCCACGATCCCCTCGACGCGATGGTGCTGGCCGACCGGCTGATCGTGATCGAGAACGGCGCCATCGTCCAGCAGGGCAGTCCGGCCGAGGTCGCCCGCCGCCCCCGTACCGACTACGTGGCCCGCCTGGTCGGGCTCAACCTCTATCGCGGCGTGGCCGACGGATCCCGGGTCAAGGTCGGCGAGCTGTTGCTGCACACCTACGAACACCTCGACGGGCCCGCGTTCGTCGCCTTCCCGCCCTCCGCCGTCGCCCTCTACCGGACCCGCCCGGACGGCAGTCCGCGCAACCTGTGGCAAGCCCGCATCGAGGGCATCGAACGCCACGGCGACAACGTACGCGTACACCTCGACGGCCCCGTCACCGCCTTCGCCGACATCACCACCGCCGCCGTCGCCGACCTCGACCTGACGCCGGGCCAGCAGATCTGGGCCTCGGCCAAGGCCACCGAGACCCACGCCTACCCCGCATGAACCCGCCCGCGCCGGACGAGCGGCATGACTGCAACGCCATCTGCCTCGGCGGGCCGTGCCACGGTCTGCTCACCCACGTCGACCAGGACATCGGCATCCTGACCATCCCCGTCCCGCGCCGCTCACCTGACGAGCCCGAGCAGCGCGCCGGCTACCGCGTCACCCGCGAACGGGTCCGCTACTGTGGCCAGACCGAGCCGTACATCGCCCTGCACTGGGCCGGCCCGCCCTGCTCCTGGGAGTGCTCAGTCCCATAACCGGTCGTCGGCGTACACCCTGATATCGGTGACCTGGCTGATGTGCCGGCCGCCGCACCGGTCACCCGGCATCACCAGGTGCGGCCCCTCGTCGTCCAGCCCCCGGCAGTCCATGCTGACGGCCAGTAGCGCCGCGGTGCCACCGAAGTCCGGGTCGATCTCGCCCCACGACAGCACCGCGCGGTGGCCGTCCCGGCCCAGTACCGAGATCAGGAAACGCAGCCGGTCCTTGCGCTCGGCCGGATCGAACATCGGCTCTGCCGCCCGCAGCACGTCGAGGAGCAGCGGCCCGGAGAAGTAGTGCCGCCGCGGCCCGGAGGTGCGGCACTCGAAGCTCACCGTGGTCTCCCGCTGCGGCATCGAACGGAGTGTCGCGACACTCAACCAGGCAGGTACGCGTACGTCGCCCGACAGAGCCACCTGGCCGTCCGTTGGAAGATCGGTTGACGTGGGCTGCACAGGCACCCTCCTCGTCTCGCCCCATCTGCTCTTCGCATGCCCGCCGCCGAACAAGGTCACACTCATCTGCGAGGCCATTTCATCTTTCTCGTGGCAGATGAGAGGACGATCGCCTGATCCATGCCGCTCATGCCCTCTTGCCTTCGGCCGCCGTCGGTAGTCTCATAGGGACTACCAAGCGCTGGCTCGGATTACCAAGCGCATGTTCATCGACAGGAAGCCGAGGCTGATGACGGTGACCTTGGACAAGAGCGTCGAAGACTTCGTGGCGACGCCTCGGCAGCTCTTCATCGACGGCCGGTGGGTGGACGCCGCCTCCGGCAAGACCGGCTATCTGGACTCCGGATACCGAGAAGGGGCGCACACCGTGGTCGGCGGCGCCCGGCATGGTGACCAGGGCTACTTCGTCCAGCCCACCGTGCTCATCGGAGCGCACCCGTCGATGAAGGTGGTCCGCAAGGAGATCTTCGGGCCGGTCGTGGTGGCTTCGCCGTTCTCCGACCTGGACGACCTCGCCGCCCAGGCCAACTCAACCGGATCACGAGGGACTCACGACCGTTGCTGGAGGCGCAGGCGGCCCTGCGCCTGATGCAGACGGCCAGAAGGTGATCGTGAGCCGTCGTCAGTACACATCGCGTACGTAGCGCTTGCTCGTGGCCAGTTGCTTGACGTACGCGGTCGCGTCATCAGGAGAGAGGCCGCCATAGCGGGCCGTGATGTCATGCAGAGTCTGGTCGACGTCCTTGGCCATCCGGCCGGCGTCGCCGCACACATATACGTGGGCCCCGTCCCGCAGCCAGGCCCAGAGCTGGGCACCGTGCTCGCGCATCCGGTCCTGAACGTAGACCTTGGCCCGCTGGTCGCGAGAAAAGGCCAGGTCGAGGCGGGTCAGCAGCCCGTCATCGTGCATTGCGGCGAGTTCGTCGCGGTAGTAGAAGTCGGTGGCCCGGCGCTGCTCGCCGAAGAAGAGCCAGTTAAGGCCGTGGTGGCCGAGGGCACGGCGTTCGTCGAGGAAGCCGAGGAAGGGCGCGACGCCGGTGCCGGGGCCGATCATCACCATCGGGGTGCCCGGGTCCGAGGGCGGGCGGAAGTGTGTGGTGTGCTGGACGTACACCGGCACCTGGGTCCGTTCCGGGTTGTCGGCCAGGTAGGCCGAGCACGCGCCGGTACGTGGGCGGCCACGCAGGTTGTCGAAGCGGACCACCGAGATGGTCAGGCGGATCTCGTCCGGGCTGGTCAGCGGGCTGGAGGAGATGGAGTACAGGCGCGGCTGAAGCCGTTTGAGCACGCCGAGCCATTCCTGGGCGGCGGCGCGTACCGGGAGTTCGGCGATGACGTCGATGGCCTGACGGCTCCATGTCCACTTGGCCAGCTCACCCTTGTTGCCTGGACGTAGCAACCGGGACAGATCGCGGTCGCGAGTACGTTCGGCGACGAACTTGAGCAGGCCCGAGGTGATCTTGGTGATGTCCAGATGGCGGTGCAGCGCCTCGCTGAGGGGAAGCGAGCCGAGTCCGGTGAGCTCCACGTTGTCGACCGGGCTCAGACCGGTCACCGCCAGCCATTCCATGACCAGGTCGGCGCTGTTGACGGGCATGACGCCGAGGGCGTCCCCGGCCCGGTAGGCCAGCTCGCCGCCGGTGTCGAAGGTGAACTGGCGGACCTCTTTGGCCGAGCCGGGCAGGCTGAGCAGCCGGTTGCCCGACAGCGTCGCGGTGAAGGGGGCCGTCTTGCTGGGGCTCGGCGTGGGCGCGGGAGAACCGACGGGCGCGGCCGGCACGGACAGCGAGGCGGGCGTCGTCTCGGTGAGTGTCGTCTCGGTGAGTGTGGTCTCGGTGCGCGTCGTCTCGGTGAGCGTCGTGAGCACCTGGTCGAGCCAGCTCAGGGCGCGTTCCTGGTCGTCGGGCTCGCAATCGGCGCGCGGCGCCAGGCGTACCGCGCCGAGCTCCTCCAGACGCCGGTCGAGCTGGCGTCCGTGACCACAGAAGTCGTCGTAACTGGAGTCGCCGAAGGCCAGCACCGCATAGCGCACGCCGTCGAGCCGTGGTGCTGCGGGCTCGGCGAGCGCCGCCCAGAAGGCGGCACCGTTGTCGGGTGCTTCACCGTCGCCGAACGTACTGGAGATGACGAGCAGGTCCGCCGCCGCGGGAAGAGCGGCCGGGGTGCAGTCGGCCATGTCGACCAGCCGCGCCTTGCGGCCCGTATCGGCCAGGCGGCGAGCGCTGGCGGCGGCGAACTCCTCGGCGTTTCCGGTCTGCGAGGCCCACAGGACGATGAGCTCGCGCACCGGCGCCTCGGGCGGCGCGTCCGGTGCGAGGGCAGGGGCCGCGACGCGGGAGAAGGCGCCGGCCAGCGCGCCGTTGATCCACAGAGCGTGGCTCGGGTCGATGGGGGCATGACTCGGCAAGATCGGTACGGCCGTACCGGCGGGCGGCGCATCGCTCAGACCGGCCAGAAAACCGGCCAGATACTGACGCTCGTGATCTGCGAGCACCGGCGGGGGCAGCTCGCCCAGCCCGAACAACCCGGCCAGCGCCGCGACCGGACCGGGCACTGCGACCGGACCGGGCACTGCGGCCGGCTCGGGCACTGCGGCCGGCTCGGGTGCTCGTGAGGGAGCGTCGTCTGTGGCCACCCTGGCCAGGGCGACCGCGCACACCTTCAGCTCGGGCTGGAACGAGATCGGGTCCACGGCGTCGCTGGTGACGGCGTTGACGCTGAGGTACTCGCCGAACAGGTCGTTCCAGTGGAACGGCGCGAAGCTGTTGCCCGGCATCACCCGGTCCGTCACGACCGCGGGCAGCACGGCCCGGCCGCGCCGGGAAGAGATGGCCACCAGATCGCCCTCGCCGATGCCGAGCTCAGCCGCGTCCCGCGGGTTGATCTCGACGAACGGTCCCGGGTTGAGCTTGTTCAGCTTGGCGACCTTGCCGGTCTTGGTCAGGGTGTGCCACTGGTGCTGCAACCGACCAGTGTTGAGTATGTACGGGAAGTCGTCATCGGGCAGCTCGGCGGCGGGCAGGTGCGGGCGCGGGAAGAAGACGGCACGACCGTCGGCGGTGGCGAAGGCCAGGCGCGGGCGGCTGCCGTCCTCCCGCACGAGCGGCGCCTGGCTGAGACCGTCGTTGAGATAGCGGATCGGGTTGCGCGCGCCGGAACCGGGCGGGCTCGGCCACTGCAAAGGCGTCTCCCGCAGCCGCTCGTAGGTGACGCCGCGCAGATCGTAGCCGGTCGCGGGATTACCCGCCCGCTTGATCTCCTCGAACACCTCCTCCGCGCTCTCATAGGAGAAGCCGGCCTCGAACCCCATCTCGCAGGCGACCCTGGCGATGATCCGCCAATCCGGCAGCGCCTCCCCGACCGGCTCGACGGCCTGCTGGAGCAGGGTGAGGTTGCGCTCGGAGTTGATCATCACGCCTTCGGACTCGGCCCACAGGGTGGCCGGGAGTACGACGTCGGCGTAGGCGTTGGTCTCGGTGGCCGCGAACACGTCCTGGGTGACGACGAACTCGGCGGCCTCCAGACCGGCGATCACGGTCTTGCGGTTGGCGACGCTGGCGATCGGATTGGTGCAGATGATCCAGCACGCCTTGATCTCGCCCTCGGCCATCCGCGAGAACATCTCGATCGTGCCCTGCCCGACCTCGGTCCGAAGCGTCCCGGGCGCGATCCCCCACAGGTCCTCGACGAACCGGCGGTCCTCCTCCACCAGCGCCGATCGTTGGCCGGGCAGGCCGGGCCCCATGTAGCCCATCTCGCGCCCACCCATCGCATTGGGCTGGCCGGTCAGCGAGAACGGGCCGCTGCCGGGGCGGCAGATCGCGCCCGTGGCCAGGTGCAGGTTGCACAGCGCGTTGGTGTTCCAGGTGCCGTGAGTGCTCTGGTTGAGCCCCATCGTCCAGCAGCTCATCCACTCGCCGGCTTCGCCGATCCACTGAGCCGCCCGACGCAGGTCGGCCTCGGGTATGCCGGTGATCTCCGCGACGGTGGCGGGCGGATAGTCGAGCAGGAAGCCAGGCATGGCTTCCCAGCCGTTGGTGTGCTCCGTGATGAACTCCTGGTCGATGTGGCCACTCTCGACCAGGAGGTGCAGCAGCCCGTTGAGCAGGGCCAGGTCCGTACCCGGCCGGATCTGCAGGAACAGGTCGGCCTTGTCGGCCGTGGCCGTGCGGCGCGGGTCCACCACGATCAGCTTGGCCCCGGCCTTGACCCGGTCCATCATCCGCAGGAACAGGATGGGGTGGCAGTCGGCCATGTTCGCGCCGATGACGAAGAACACCTCGGCGTGCTCGAAGTCCTCGTACGAGCCGGGCGGGCCGTCCGAGCCCAGCGACAGCTTGTAGCCGCTGCCCGCGCTGGCCATGCACAGCCGCGAGTTCGACTCGATCTGGTTGGTGCCGACGAACCCCTTGGCCAACTTGTTCGCCAGATATTGGGCCTCCAGCGTCATCTGCCCGGACACATAGAACGACAGCGCGTCCGGCCCGTGCTCGTCCAGGATCGCGCGCAGCCGCCGGGCGGTCGCCGTGATCGCCGCGTCGACACCGGCCTCCTCCGGCTCCGCACCCCGATCCGGCCGGACGAGCGCCCGCTCCAGCCGTCCCGGAGCCGCGAGCATCGCCGCGCTGGTGGCTCCCTTCGTACACAGACGCCCGGCGTTGGCCGGGTGGCTCTTGTCCCCCGAGGCCTTGACCACCTTCCGCCGCCCATCGGCGCCGCGCGTTACGTCGAGCACGATGCCGCAGCCGACGCCGCAATAGGAACAGACGGTCTTCACCCGGTCCGTCGCCGTCATCGGCCCTTCTCCTCTACAGGGCCTGAACGCTGTCCCGGGCAGTGGGCGCGTCGCAGCCGCAGCGGGCAGATCCAACGCGCAAAAGGTAAGAAGCTGGCGTTACAGGGACGTCACATCAGCCGACTGCGGCCGGTTACATTCAGATCACCACCGATCCCTGCCCGCCACACACCTGCTACATCCGGCTCGACCCCGCCTGCCGGTGATAGCAAGAAGCCCCCTGTGATGATCACAGAGGGCTTCTGACCTGGGAGCCTCGCCGAGTGCCTGCCGGCGGATGGCCTTCCGGGCCGACCGGGCCGACCGGGCCGACCGGCCGTCGGTCAGGCGTCGGCCAGGCTGGTGCCGTCGGCGGTCAGGCGGACGGCGCGGCCGGTGGCGGCCGAGCGGGTGGCCGCGGCTCCCACCAGCACACTGCGGATCCCGTCGCGGTACCCGGCAGGGCGGCCCAGCGGGTCCTCGCTCGGACCGCGGAAGACGTCGTTCAGTAGCAGCCGGTCGCCGCCGCCATGGCCACCTTCCCCCTGCTCGATCACGATCTCCTCGCGTTCCTGCCAGTGCCGGTGCAGCGTGAGCCGCTCCCAGGCGCCGGCCGCGTGCTGCTTGGTGGCGGCGCTCGGGTCGATCGCGGCGTGCGGCGGCGTCCAAGATCGCTCGCACACCTCCAGCTCGATCCGGCCCTCCGTACCGTTGAAGACCACGCGGTAGCCCTCGTACGGGGCATGCGCGGTGAGCGAGTACGTGAGCATGGCCCGGTTGGCGTAGCGCACCAGAACGGACATGTTGTCGTCGATCGTCACGCCCGGCCCGAAGACGTCCTGGTCGCGGATGTAGCCGTCCTCGTGCTCGGCGTCCAGGTAGAGGCGCTTGAGATGCTCGTCGGCGGAGATGTCGAGGATGAACGGGTCGGTGCCGAGGCCGGGCGCACCCTGGCCGCGGACGGGGCGCGGGCCCCTGGGCAGGGCCTGGCCGTAGAAGCGCAGGTCGGTCTGGGCGAAGACGAGCTCGGGCGCCGCCGCCAGCCACCAGTTGACCAGGTCGAAGTGGTGGGTGGACTTGTGCACCAGCAGGCCGCCGGAGTTGGCTCGCTCGCGGTGCCAGCGGCGGAAGTAGTCGGCGCCGTGGATGGTGTCGAGTGCCCAGTCGAAGTGGACGGAGGTGACGTCGCCGATCGCGCCTTCGCTGATCAGCTTCTTCACCGCCGAGTTGCGCGGCGAGTAGCGGTAGTTAAAGGTGACCACCAGCTTGCCCGGGTTGCGCTCGGCGGCGGCGGCGATGGCCTCGCAGCCCTCGGCGTCGATGGTGAGCGGCTTCTCCACGATGACGTCGAGGCCCGCGTCGAGGGCGGCGACGACATAGCGGGCGTGCGTCACGTCCACCGTGGTGACCACGACGGCATCGGCCAGCTCCAGCAGCTTGCCGAACTCGTCCGGATGGAAGCGGGGCACGTCGTCGCCGATGCGTTCGGCGTAGTAGTCCATGCGGGTCCGGTTGGTGTCGCAGAGGCCGACGATCGTACCGGTGTCCCGCCAGTCGCCCAGCAGGGCGTCGATGTACATCCGAACGCGGTGACCAAGGCCGACGAAGGCGTACCTGGTGCTCAACTTCTCTCCCCGAGTCGTGGCGGAGGCTGGGGGCTGTCGCGCCCCCAGCCTGGATCGGACCTCAGCCGGCGAGAGCGGCGTTGGCTTCGGTCAGGAACTTCTGCGCGGCGGCGTCCGGTGTCGTCTTGGCGAAGACGACCTCCTCGGTGACGCGCTTGAGGATGTCATCCACCTGGAGGGCGCCCTTCGGCGGAGCGGCGATCGGGCTCAGCTCGCTCCTGACCTCGTCGATGAAGCCCAGCGTCTTCTGGTCGACGGCCGGCAGCTTGTCCTTGACGGCCGCGAGCACCTTGGCGTTGGTCGGCAGGCCACGGTCGCTCAGCAGGATCGAGGCCGCGTCCGGGTCGTTGACCATGAAGTCGATGAACTTGGCGGCTTCCGCCGGATGCTCGGACTTGGCGGCGATCGTGTAGAACATCGACGGCTGCAGGAACATGCCGCTGGTGGTCGCCTCCTTCGCCTTGGGCATGCGCAGCAGGGTCAGCTCCTGACCGGACGCCTTGGTCAGGCCGCCGAGCTGGTTGCTCCACCACATGCCTGTCGCACCGGTGTTGGTGCCCAGCGGCGACTGTTCGACCCCGCCCGCGATCAGCTCGGAGCTCTTCGCCGCGTCAGGCGAGCCCTTGGTCTGGATCAGCTGCTGGTGGATGGCCCACCAGGCCTTCAGCGTGTCAGGCGAGACGCCCAGCTTCTTACCGTCGTACAGCTTCTCGCCGCGCTGGGCCGCGAAGATCTGCAGCCAGGCCGGGTTGTAGTTGTACTCGGCTCCCGTGATGCCGCCACCGCTCGCGCTGATCTGCTTGGCCAGGTTGGTCCAGTCGTCCCAGGTCCAGGACTTGTCGTCGGGGACCTTCTGCTTGGCCTTCTCGATCGTCGCCTTGTTGACGAGCATGGAGAAGGTGTTGACGCCGCTCGGGATGGCGTACTGCTTGCTGTCGATGTTGCCGGCGGCGAGCGCCTGCTGGTCGAGGTCGGTCGTGACCACCTTGCCCGCCAGGTCGGCCAGGGCGCCGCGCCCGGCGTACTCGCCCAGGCCGCGGATCTCGATGCTCATGACGTCGGGGGCGTCGTTCGCCGCCACCTTGGTGGCGAGTTTCTCGTAGTAGTTGTTGAAGTCGGAGAAGTCGCCCTCGACGTTGATGGTCGGGTTCTTCTCCTCGAACTTCTTGATCACCTGATCGGTGAGCTTCTGCCGGGAGTCGCTGCCCCAATAGGAGAAGCGGAGTTCGACCTTGCCACTGTCCGCCTTGTCGCCGCCGCCACAGCCGGCCGCGCCCGTCATGACGGCCGCCGACAGCAGGGCGACCGTCCACATCATCCTAGGCTTCACAGCTCTACCTCCTGGTGAAGAGTTACGGGGGGTGTTACTTGAGTCCGGTGGTCGCCATGCCACGGATCAGGTATTTCTGGCCGGCCAGGAAGAATCCGAAGATCGGCCCCAGCGACACGATCGACATCGCGAACATCGGCCCCCACGAGGACTCACCGCTGGAGTCCAGGAACTGGCGCAGCGCGACGGCGACCGTGAGGTTGTCGGAGTTCGTCAGGTACAGGTTCTGGCTGAAGAAGTCGTTCCACGTCCAGATGAAGGTGAAGATGCCGGTCGTGGCGAGCGCCGGGGTGCAGAGCGGGAGGATCACCTGGAGGAAGACCCGCCAGTAGCCGGCGCCGTCGATGGAGGCGGCCTCGTCCAGTTCCCTCGGCAGGGTCCTGATGAACTGCACCATCAGGAAGATGAAGAACGCGTCCGTGGCCAGGAACTTGGGCACGATCAGCGGCCAGATCGTGTTGATCCAGTCGAGCTTGGAGAACACGATGTACTGCGGCACGACCGTCACATGGTGCGGCAGCATGATCGAGCCGAGCATGACCGCGAACCAGAGCTTCTTCAGCGGGAAGTTCAGCCGGGCGAAGGCGTACGCGGCCAAGGAGCAGGCGATCAGGTTGGCCGCCACCGACAGGCCGGTGATGACCGCCGAGTTCCACAGGTAGAACCCGAAGGTGTGCTTGAGCGAGGTCCAGCCGTCGCTGTAGTTCTCCAGCGTGAAGGTGCTCGGCCACAGGCCCGGCTCACGGAAGATCAACTCCTCCGGCTTCAGCGAGCTGGACACCATCCAGAGCAGCGGGTACAGCATGACCAGGCCGAAGCCGATCAGCAGGATGTGCTTGAGCAGGCGGCTGCCCCGCGGAAGCGGGCGGAACAGCAGCGGGACGGCCTTACTTGGTGTCGCCATAGAAGACCCAATACTTCGACGCGAGGAAGTTGACACCGGTCAGTCCGGCGATGATGAGCAGCAGCACCCAGGCCATGGCTGCCGCATAGCCCATGTCGTAGCTCTTGAAGCCCTTCAGGTAGAGATAGAGCGTGTAGAAGAGCGTGGAGTCGACCGGTCCGCCGGTGCCGCTGCTGACGATGAACGACTGGGTGAAGGACTGGAACGACTTGATCACTTCGAGTACGAGATTGAAGAAGATGATCGGCGTGAGCAGGGGCAGCGTGATCGACCGGAACTGGCGGAGCTTGCCGGCCCCGTCCACCTGGGCCGCCTCGTAGTAGCTCTGCGGAATCTGCCGTAGCCCCGCCAGGAAGATCACCATGGGCGCGCCGAACGTCCACACGTGCAGGAGGATCAGCGTCCCCAGCGCGGTGTCGGGATCGGAGACCCAGCCCGCGCCCTGAATGCCGAAGACATCCAGCACGGCGTTGACCAGGCCATCGCTACCGAAGATCTTCCGCCAGAGGATGGCGATCGCCACGCTGCCACCCAGCAGGGACGGCAGGTAGTAGATCGAACGGTAGAACGACAGGCCGCGCAGCCCCCGGTCGAGCGCCAGCGCCAGCCCGAGCGCGAAGGCCAGCTGCAGCGGCACCGACACGACCACGTAGATCGTGGTCACCTTCAGCGAGGTGAGGAACCGCGTGTCCTCGGTGAACATCTTCGCGTAGTTGTCGAGCCCGATCCACTTCGCCGTTTCCAGCATGTTGAAGTCGGTGAACGACAGATACAGCGACGCCAGGATCGGGCCGACCGTGATCACGAACAGGCCGATGAACCATGGGGCCAGGAAGAGATAGGCCGTACGGGCCTCTCGCCGCTTGTGAGCGTTCACCCGCTTGGCGCGCCCCGCACCCGGCGGCTTGGCGTGGGCTCGCCGGCGAGCGCGCGCCCGTTCCGGGGTTACCGCGATCGAATCGGACATAGACGCATGTGTCCCTCATTCCTGGCCGTCCGGGCACGGCGGGATCGGATAGCGCTTTCCTATAGGTGCACCAAAAGTTTCGTCAACCCTTTGCAGGCGTTACGTAGATGTTACCGATATATCGTGATCTATGTTTTCCCAGTTCACCTGGCTATCCGAGCCGTCTGGCCGCCAGCTAAATTTTCCGGCGAACTACAACCGGTTGCACTCTTCGGCCCAGCCGGCTCCCTGACGTGAAGACACCGTCCACTCGGTCGTACAGCGGCTCGCTCAGGCCGGATTCGCTCAGTTCGGTGGACGAAGGCCCTACAGCCGTTGCTCTGCAGTCGGCCCCCAGAAACGACTCAGGGAGTCCCTTGAGATCAAGGAACTCCCCGGTGGTACTTGAACCCCCCAACCCGCTGACCTGCGGGGAAGGGCAGACGCCTCGTCAGCGTCCGGCGAGCAGGGCGTCGAGCACGTGCATGGCGCGCCATGCCTTGGTCATGCCGAACTGCGCGGAGAACCGTACGACGGCACGGACCTCCTCCGGCGTGGCGCCGGCGGCGAGGGCGCGCGTCAGGTGGGCGCGGAAGCTCTCCTCCAGGGTCTGGAAGAGCACATCGACGGTCATCGTGATGAACGCGCGCTCACGGACCGACAGCAGTCGCATGTCGGCGCGCATCCGCGACTGCAGATCCATGTAGATCCCGAACGGTGCGTCGAGGGCGGCCACGGCCTGCCGCATCGGCTCGGGGATCGGGCTGCCCGTGCCGTTGGCGTTCACCTCGTGGCCCTGACCGGTGGGGGCGGGCAGGGCGTGCTCCCGCTCCAGGTCGGTCAGGCGGGCGAGCGCCGCCAGGGCGGCGGGATATCCGCTGTCGTAGGCGACGAAGCGGAGCACTTCGCGCAGGTCGTCGGCCGATAAGCCGCAGTCTGCCGCCATCGTCACATGCTGCTGGAAGGGCAGGCCGAGGGTCTGCTGGCAGACGTCGGCCGTGAGGCACAGCAGGACCTTCTCGCGTGCGGTCAGCTCCGGGCTCTCGTCCCAGAGCAGGCGGTCGGTGGCGGCGCTCATCTCGGCGAACACCGAGTCCAATTTCATAGGAAATCCTCTATACGTGAACAGCTGTAGTGCTACGACTGTAGCGCTAAAGTTGTTCGCCTACAATGGGCCACCATGGACACGACCCCCTCCGCTCCGGCCGGCCCTTCCGGTGGCAGGCGGGGCCGCAACCCGCGCGGCCAGGGCGAGCGACTGCGCGAGGACATCGTCGGCGCCGCCCTGCGACTGCTGGACGAACACGGCGACGACCAGGCCCTGTCCATGCGCGCGGTGGCCCGGGAGGTCGGCGTCGCGGCGACCTCTGTGTACATTCACTTCGCCGACCGGGACGCGCTCGTCCTGGCCGCTCTGGAGAGGTTCCATCGCGAGCTCTTGGAGGCCGTCGATCAGGCGGAGACCGGTGCCGCCGAGCCGGCGGGGAAGCTGCGGGCCCGCGTCCTGCTGCTGGGCAGGTGGGTCCAACGGCACCCCGGCCTGTACAAGGTGCTGCACGAGAGCACGCTCAACCAGCGTGCGGCCATGTCGTTCAAGCAGGAACTGGCCGAGCGCACCACCGCCGCGGTGCAGCGGTGTATTGACGCCGGGCTCGCCCCGGCCGACGACGCCGCGGTGGTCTCACTGGACCTGAGGGCGGCGGTTCACGGGGCCGTGTCGATGCGGGTCAATCAGCCCGACCTGCCATGGCCGCCGTTGGAGGAGCAGATCGATCGCTTCCTGACCAAGCTTGTCGGCCTCACACCCGCCATCGGCCGCTGACCGGAACGACCGCGGCCTGGTCGCCTTTCGCGGAGCGCCTTGCCGGGGTCGGCGACCGAGCACCATGCTCTGTGCGTGGACATCCGACAGGACAGGAACGCGCGGCGGATGCCCGCCGGGTTGGTCGCACTCGCGCTCGGCAGCTTCGGGATCGGCCTGACCGAGTTCGTGATCGCGGGCCTGCTGCCCCAGGTGAGCGACAGCCTGGACGTTTCCGAGGCCGCGGCCGGATGGCTCATCTCGGGATACGCCCTGAGCGTCGCGATCGGCGCGATCCTGCTGACCGCCGCCACCACCCGCGTTCACCGCAAGGCCGTCCTCGTCGCTTTGGTGGCATTGTTCGTCCTCGGCAACCTGCTGTCCGCCGTCGCGCCCAGCTACGCCGTGGCGCTGCTCGGCCGCGTCATCGCCGCCCTGTGCCACGGCTCTTTCTTCGGCATCGGCTCGCTCGTCGCCCGCCGCATGGTCCCGCCGGAGCGGGCCTCGCAGGCAGTGGCCGTGATGTTCGCCGGGCTGACGGTCGCCAATGTGCTGGGCGTACCGTTCGGCGCTCTGGTCGGCGAACGCTGGGGCTGGCGCGCCACATTCTGGGCCATCACCGGCATCGGCGTGCTGGCCCTGGCCGCCATCGCCGTGTGCGTCCCGGCCTGGGCGGGCGCCGTACACGAGACCCACCGGCCGGCCGGTCTGCGCCCTCAGCTGCGCGCCTTCCGCTCCTGGCAGGTCTGGCTGACCCTGGCCGCCACCGCCCTCAGCTACGGCGGCATGTTCGGAGCGTTCAGCTACATCGCGTACACCTTCACCGAGGTCACCGGCTTCACCCCCGCGGACGTCGCCTGGCTGCTCGTCGTCTACGGCAGCGGCCTGGTGATCGGCAACATCGCTGGGGGCCGGGCGGCCGACCGCGACCGCGACCGCACGCTGATCGTGTCCCTGGCGGGACTCGCCGCCACGCTCGCGGCGTTCGGGCTGCTGGCCGACGGGCGGATCGCGTCAGTGGTCCTGGTCTTCCTGATGGGCGTCTTCGGGTTCGCCAGCGTCCCCGGCATGATCACCCGCGTCACGGACGCCGCGGGCGGCGCGCCACTCGCCGCCAGCGCCAACGTCGCGGCCTCCAACGTCGGCAACGCCCTCGGCGCCTGGCTCGGCGGCCTCGCGATCAGCGCCAGCCTGGGTTACACCGCGCCGCTGTACGTGGGCGCCGCGGTCGTGGCGCTCGGCCTCGCCGTGATGGTGGTCACCGCGCGCACCGCCTCATCACCGCCGGCCGGCCCTGACCAGGCGACTGGTCCCGCCTGGCTGGACCAGGAACGCCGGCACGACACGATCCGGTAGCCGCCTGGACCCTTTTGACGGTGTCCTTCACCGAAATTCACTGGCTTACGCCCAGATGAGCTCGGAACCGAACTCATCCGTCGGGCGACGGCAGCCGCCAGGAACGCCGGCTGCGAATGGCTGCACGTGGACTTCGAGCCGCACCTACGAGGCTTCTACTTCGACGCATGCGGGTTCAGACCGACCGACGCCGGGCTGATACAGCTCCAAGACGCCTGAGCGCTTCTCCCCAACGCTCGCTCAGCCCTTCGACGCCGAAGATCGGCTGCATGCACGGAAAAGGCGTGGACATGAAAACCATCGGTGAGCAGAATCAGGCTGCGCGTCGCCTATCACCTCACCACTGGTGACGGCGAAACACGCACACGAAAAGGGGACGATCCCCAGTCATCTTGTCTACTTTGAGGGTGTTCACGGTGTCGAGCTTCCACCCCTGGGCTTCAACTACCTCGATGCCACGGCCGAGCTTCTCGATCTCACCGGAAACGTTGAGATGCCCGATCTCACTGATGATCTGAGCCGTGAACACCGTACGTCCCTCAGCTGCGGCGTTTCGGGCGCTGGCCGCCAAGGCGTCGTTCGTGGCCTGCTTGAAGATCCCCATACCTACTCCCCTCTCCACTGGATCCCACAAGGGACCATGGAAATGCCCCAGTAACTCAGACAGCGCAACTTCGTTCAATGCATTGGACGCGCCTCTCATTCAAACGGTTGAGAGCGTCCGGAAATTACTCGAGATGTGAACAGCGGGGCCGCTCGACGCGTACTCGCCTTAAGGCTCCGTCTCTCCGTACACCTATCGCCGAACGCCCCCAGGCCGTAGGCCTGCGATCGGTCGGGACACCATGATCAGGAGGATTCCGCGTGACGAGCACGAGAGTGCGCCCCCATGTCGCCCGCGTCCTGGAGCGGACCCGCGCCGTACTGTTCGCCGTCAACGGCGCAACCTGCGATCTTTACCCCGAAATGGACGCTGCGGCGGTCGCCGGCGACATCCGCGACCGACTCACCGCCCACGGGCACAGGATGTCGCTCCTGACCCTCATCGTGGCCGACCCGCTGTGGATGCTGGACTACGCCCACAAGGTCAGGCGGGACTACGGGACCGAAGCAGAGGAAACCCTGCGAGAGGCCGAGATGGCGGCAGCCTTGACGGCCGTACCGACACCAGGGGCGTCCGAGGTACTGGCGGCCTGCAAGGCCAGTGGCAGACCCGTCGCCATGGTGGGTGACACCTGCACGGCCGCCATCGAGAGCTACCTCGACGCGCACGATCTGCGACACCTGGTGGGGCCGGTCATCGGACGCGAGCAACGCCAGCCCGCTACGCAGGAGCCGGGCCTCGAACTTCTGTGGCAAGCGGCGCTGATGCTCAACGCGGAACCGTCTGACTGCACGCTGATCAGCGTGTCTTCTCAGGAAATGTTCGTGGCCTCGGATGCCGGCGTCCAGGCCATCGGCGTGGTCAGCAAGTACGGCAAACGCAAGCATCTCGCTGACGTCGGGGGGTCGGTCGCGGTTTCCTCGATGCGTCAACTCGCTGAGGCGCTCACAGCCGTCCCCATCACGAATGATTCCGGAACCTCGCCTCATCGGCACTAGCCCCTACTAAGGCAGGCCCCAACGCCGTCGCGGTCACCATGCAGAGGCCCTTTTGGCCTGCTCATCGCGTGTGGTGAGAGGTGGCAGCGGATAGAGCCGTGCGGCTCTATCGCTGTACATCATTACCTCCATACGTCCAAGACGTCCTGGCCCCCCTTCGGCCCCGGCATCAGGTCCACGAAGTGACCGACGGCCTCCACTGACATCAGCAGGCCGCCGATCCCGCCGAGCACCGCGATGAAGGCGTTCAGCCGCCACAGCAGGAGTGCGGCCACCGCTGTCACCACGCCCAGCAGGACGGCGGGGCCGATCGCGAGCAGCACCCCGGGCAGGTCGTCATCGGCGTCCAGGACGAGCCCCCAGAACAGGAAGGCCAGAGCCAGCGGGATCACCAGCGCCATGCTGATCGCCGAAGCCGCGCCACACCGCCACACCGCCACGCAGAAGGCGGGAACCGCATCGAAGCGGCTGATCACCCATATCGAAGGTTTCTCAACGTCTTTGATGTTTTCGTCAGGGCAGTGATCTACTCCCTGCCATGACGACTCTGACGAACCTTCAGCCCGCCCCTGTCATCGACGAGACAGCCCGGCTGCTGACCGAGCACTACGTTTTCCCTGAGATAGCCGAGCAGCTCGCCGACCTGCTACAACGACGCCTCGCCCAGGGCGCCTATGACGTCGACGGCGCCGAGGAACTCGCCCGTCTGGTCACCGCGGACCTGCAGTCCGTCAACAACGACAAACACCTGAGACTGAAGCACCACGCCGACCCGGTGTCCCCCGAGCAGGGCGCGGCAACCCTGGACTCCATCCGCCGGGACTTCGACACCTCGCTGGGCGGTGCCCCCCGGGTGGAGTTGCTCGAGGGAGGGGTCGCCGTGGTGGAGCTGGCGCCGATGCTGTTTCCGCTGGAGTGGGCCGCCGAACCGCTGAGCGCCGCGCTCACCCTGGCCTCCCGCGCCCAGGCGCTGATCGTGGACCTTCGCAACAACCGGGGCGGCGACCCGGACACCGTCGCCTTCGTCTGCAGTTACCTCCTGGACGAGCGCACCCACCTCAACACCATGTACTGGCGCAGCGGCGAGCGCAGCGAGCAGTACTGGAGCCTGCCGCACGTTCCCGGCGCGCGTTTCGGCGGTAGCAAACCGTTGTACGTGTTGTCCAGTGACAGCACCTTCTCCGCCGCTGAGGAACTGGCCTACGACCTGCAGCAGCTCGGCCGCGCCGTTGTCGTCGGCGAGCGCACCCGCGGCGGCGCACACCCGTGCAAGGGCTGGACCGTCCACCCCCACCTGGAAGCCACCGTCCCCACCGGCCGTGCCATCAACCCCGTCTCCGGCGCGAACTGGGAGGGCACCGGTGTGCAGCCGGACGTCCCTTGCGCTGCCGCGGAATCCCTCGACCAGGCACACGCACTGGCACTCGCCCGACTGGCAGGCTGACGCGGTCCAGCTCATCGACAGTGCGGTACCAAACGTTGTTCGTGATCAAGGCGACTGGAGCTCCGGGCCTGGTACCAGACCGCGCTGTGGGCCGATGGAGTGCGAAGTGATCAGCTTTCACCTCAACCACTCCACGAGCTTTACCCGAGAGAGATGATCACTTCGAGGCCGGAGATCCCTGCCGGAGGCATGATCTAACGGTCATCGCCTGTGGTCTGTACTTCGGTCGCTGAGCCGAGCGGACAAGATAGCTGAGGTCCCCACCTTCAGGTTGTCGAACGCGGTCTCCATCAGGCACTGGCCACTCCAGCGGCCGGACCTCGCGTAGGTACAACTCCGTGGGCTGGTCATGCGGATCGCCACCGAGGGAGACGAGCAGCCGTTCGACCGTGGCGCGGGTCAGCGAGTCCTTGTCCAGGAACGCCCACCCTGTGTTGTCGGACAGGAGCCCGCCTCCGTCAGCAAGATCCCAAGATTGCCAGGACAAACACGAAGGCCCGTTCCAGGTTTCCCTGGTAACGGGCCTTGATGCTGTGTGCGGCCGGAGGTACTCGAAACCCCAACCTTCTGATCCGTAGGGAAGGGCACCTTGTCAGCAGTTTCCCGCCCCGGCCTACCAGCCCGCAGCCTGCGCGCACGAACGGACAGCCCGGCAACACGAGGCATGCGCCGACCTCGACATCGGCGACGTCAGCGAACACCGCGAGCGGGCCGTCTGGCACCACGCGGCAGCTGAGCGAGCTCGGAAGTCCGCGGCGGCTAGGGCGACCATGGCGATTTGATCGCGGCAAGGGATGCTATAAGACCGAGTGGGTGATGGTGGCGGTGTAGGCTCCGGCGACGATACTGGCGGGCAGGGTCACGGTGATCGTCGGGTTCCAGGTGGCGGAGTTGTCCCCCGTGCCGTTGGAGGCGGAGAAGGCGGTGCGCGTGGAGCCGAGATCGCCGGCGGTGCCGGGGGTGAACGTCGCGCTACCAGTCGTGGACGTAGCCGCGCCGGGCGAGTAGCGGATGAGGCTCTTCGCGATGGTCTCGGAGGCGGTTGCGCCGCCGGTGGTGAACTTCGTCGAGCTGACGGTCGCGGTCCAGCCGGTGCTCGGGCCACCGCGCGTGTCGGTCACGGTGACCGCGCCGAGCGAGCCCGACACGTTGGCGGCGTCGGCTGTCGCGGAACCCAGGTTCGCGGTTCCGGGCACGGTGATGGTCAGGGCGCCGGTGGAGGGCCGGGTGATGCTGTTGGTGTCCAGGGTGACGGCGCCGTTGCGGGCCAGGACGCGACCGTTCACGCTCACACCGGTGGTCACGGTGATCGAGGTCAGCGCGAGGATGTTCCCGGCGAGGCTGGAGCCGGTTCCCAGCGTGGCCGAGCTGCCGACCTGCCAGATGACGTTGGCGACCTGGGCGCCCCCGGTGAGGGTCACCGTGCTGGAGGAGGCGGTGATGAGGGTGGAGGCGGCCTGGAAGATGAAGACCGCGTCCGGGTCTCCTTGGGCGTCGAGGGTCAGGTTTCCAGTGATGCCGAAGGTGCCTGCGGCGGAGTTGTAGACCCCTGGCGTCAGGGTGGTGGCGCCGAGCTCGGTGGGCACGGTGGTGGCGGGAGTCCGGGCAGCGGCGTCGTTGTAGGCGGTGGTCAGGTCGCTCTGGGCTTGGGCGGCGGAGGCGTCGGCCGCGTGGATGGCTCCGGCGACCACGGTGCCGGGCGGGAAACCGGTCACCGACGTACCCGGGCTAAGTCCGAGGTCGCCGGT
Organism: Nonomuraea sp. NPDC049158; assembly: GCF_040648335.1. Classification (NCBI taxonomy): domain Bacteria; kingdom Bacillati; phylum Actinomycetota; class Actinomycetes; order Streptosporangiales; family Streptosporangiaceae; genus Nonomuraea; species Nonomuraea sp. NPDC049158. Next base: position 131,892 of record NZ_JBEZDM010000013.1, on the reverse strand, counting down.
GATGATGCTGTTACCGGTGTTGGTGACAGTGCTGGCCCCCAGAACGGCGAAGCTCGCGGCCGTGCCGAGCGGCACTGGCGGTTGCGGGGCGCTCGCGCCGGACTGCGCGGTGAGGAGCATGGTCATGACGGGAATGAGCGCGAAACCGGCCGCCAGCCGGGAAGAGTTGGGCAAGCGGACCTGCGGCGGGGCAGTTACCGTGGCGGAAACCGATGTCGGCGCCCCTATCGATCTCGAGCTCCTGGCGCGTCGCAGCTCAACCGAGGCGAGTTTCCTCATCCGTCCCCCTCTACAGGTAGAGCCAAGCCTGCAGCCCTGACTGCGGATCTAGGCTCAGACAGCGGGGCCAACTCGGCTCGCCGAAGCCCTCGCCACCCCCGAACTGGAGATCGGCTGGCGCAAGGGCCCGATCTGCGACTACATCCCCGCGAGCCAACGTCACCTTAATCCAGCCGTCGCCGATCAAGCTGCACGCCACGCGGGCGACGATCTCGCTCTGTGGGGGCAGATCCACCAAGTGCGCCGGAAGGGGATAATGGGCTGGTCAGTGCCTGGATGTGGGCTTCTTGCAGCACCTGACGGGTGCAGTTCGGCTGTTGCCGCGGTGGGAAGACAAGGTCGCGACTGAACGGTCGTCCCGGTGGCGACAAAGTGAATAGGTATATGCCGTATGAGGTCTCAGCGCGCTCTCGCGGTGCTGGGCCCCCTTGCCCGAGCCGGGGTGGTGGCCGTACATGGGGAAGCTGCGGTCCAGGCCGGTGAGGCGCAGTACCTTGGCCACATACGGGCGGGGCGCGGCCAGGCCGAGGGCGATGTCCAGGGATGTGGCCTGGCGTTGGACGCCGATCAGAACGCCCAGCCCGCGGGCGTCGCAGAACGACAAGGTCCGCGGAACGGGAGACAACTCACGATCCTGTCGTTGGACTGTCCACGGTCAACTACCGGCATGTGCGCATCGTCCAGATCTTCGATCCGGCCTGGCGCGGATCGAGGATGATCTCGACGTCGCCACGGTGCCGGCCCTGGGTCGAGGCGACAGTTCAGCCTGTGAGGGGCGTTAGCTGTGATCAGCTCCCGCGATGAGCTTTGCTTGAAACGCCCATATCCGTCTTTGGGTAAGCGGTGTTGACTGAAGTGTCCAGTTACCTGTCTTCGGGCGGGATGCGCTGTCGGCGATACCCGGGGCGGAGGCGGTCGTGTCCGCCGAGGCAGTGATGTGGGTGGCCGTCATCAGCGGGGTGATGGTGGTGGCGTCGGCCGTCGGCTGCTTCTGGCTGCGAAGGCGTCGAGGTCGCCTTCGCGAGCGATTCGGCCCCGAGTACGAACGCACTGTTGCCGCTGCGGGCAACCGCAGGGCGGCCCAGCGTGAGCTGCCAGCCCGTCGAACGCGATCGGGTCCACTCGACATAAAGCCGCTCGATCCCGACTCACGCCGCGGTTATGCCGACAGGTGGGCCGCGGTTCAGGAGCGTTTCGTGAATGAGCCGAGTCCCGCGGTCAGCGAGGCCGATCTTCTGGTTCGGGCCGTCATGGCCAAGCGCGGCTATGCCACTGAGGATTTCGCGCAGCAGGCGTCCGACTTGTCGCTGCGACACAGCCGCACCCTGGAGCACTACCGCCAAGCTCATGAGATCAGCGGGCGCGCCGGGGACGGTTGGGTGTCGGTACAGAAACTGCGGCAGGCCATGACGCACTATCACGCCTTGTTCGACGACCTCATCGGCGGTGATCGGCGGGCTCTCGCCGAGAACACGATCGATGGATCCCCCCGTGGCGGTGTCACGGAAGACTCACGGAGGTGTCAGCCGATGGCGTTGCCCCGGCAGGAAAGCCAAAGCCGCCTTCTCGCTGATGGCGAATCTTCTGCTGTGAGCGCCGAGGAGAGCAGCGCCGACGAGAGTCACAAGGAACGCATCGACCGCGAGCTGTCCGAGCTCCTGCAGGGGCTGAGGGTCATGGTGACCGGCGTGCAGGTGCTTTTCGCCTTTCTGCTGGCGATGCCGTTTCAGAGTGGCTTCGCCAAGGTGGACACCTCGGGCCATTGGCTGTTCTTCATCGCGTTGACGGGGTCGGCCACCGCCTCGGTCTGTTTCATCACGCCCGCTGTTCAGCACCGGTTGCTGTTTCGTACCGGGCTGAAGGAGAAGATCGTGCATCGTGCCAACGAGCTGGGGCTCGTCGGCGCCGTATCCCTGGCGGTCGCGATCACCGCCGGGGTGGTTTTGGTGGCCGAGGTTGTGCTCGGCAATTGGCTCGCCATCGTGTTCGGTGCCGCGGCGGCGCTGGCGACCTGCTGGCTGTGGCTCCTGCAGCCGATCATCGACCTGCGCCGCCAGGCAACGGCCAACCCACCGCAGACAACACACAACGAGGACAGCCGGGCGGCGGTGAGCAGGCCCTGAGGTGCTCGGCGAGATACGCCCTTCAACCCCTTTGGTGGGAGAATACATGGACATTGATGTCGCCGAACGTGAACACCTGGCGGTGGATGAACTGAAGGCACGGTTGGCCGGAGCCTTCGCCCGCAGCCATTCGGCTGAACGGGTACGTTCTGCGGTGGTGGTGGCCCACCACCGTTTCGATGGGCGGCCAATCCGTGACTTCGTTCCGATCTTCGTCGAGCGAATCGCCAAAGAAGACCTGCGCCGGTCCGCCTCCTAGCGCTGATGTCTCTGCACGCCCGAGGAAAGCCAGGTGGCCGGGCACTTCCCGTCAACGCCTCCCGCTGGGATGCGGATACGGGCGTTGTCAGCCCAAGGCCCTGCGCGCCCAGCCGAGCGCAGCGGTGGGGTCCATCCCGTGCGGGATGCGGTCGGTGGGGGTGTAGCTGAGCCACTGGTCGATAAGCCGGCCGAGGTGTTCGGGGACGTTCGGGGTGAGGTGATCGGCGCGTTCGGGCCGGGTGCCGGCTTGCATCAGGTGGCGGACCTGCAGCAGATCAGCACCGGCGTCGGTGCCGATGGCGGTTTCGATCTCGCGTCGCAGGGGTGCCAGGCCGGTCAGTAGCCAGTAGGCCAGGGCGCCGACGCCGTACAGGTCGGACAGGCCGCTGGGGGCGGCGTCGGTGGCGCCGAGCTGCTCGGGGCTGGCGAACCATTTGGTGCCGCCGGGGGACACTGTGGAGACGCTCTTGCCGGCCTGGTGCAGCTGGGACATGCCCCAGTCGATGATCCTGATGTTGGTGGAGCCGTCCAGCACGATGTTCTGCGGCTTGATGTCCAAGTGGATGATGTTGCTCAGAGCGGCGGCCTGCAGCCCGGCCAGCACCTGATCCAGGACCTGCAGGCCCCACGGCAGCGAGACGCCGGCGCCTGCCCGCTGCTGGAGGTGGAGGTTGAGGCTGCCCGGTTGGTAGAGGGGGGAGATGAGGTAGACCGCTTGGGATCTGCGATCCTGGCCGGAGTCGATGATCTGCCCAATGTGCGGGTTGTGCAGGCGCATGCCGCGTACTTCCCGCAGGAAGGCGCGGAACCGCTGAGAGTCGCTGTTGGCCTGGTGGAACACCTTGGCCACGACGGTGGTGGCGGAGTCGGCGAGTTCGTAGGCCTTGTACAGGGCGGCCATGGCGCTGGCGTCGGCGTTCAAGGGGGCGTAGATGCGCCAGCGGTCGTTGAGCACCATGATCGGCGCGGGGCCGTCGAGGGGTGCGGGCGCCGGCTGCGTGGCCTGGCCCGCCTGGCTCCTCCTCCGCCGCGGCAGGTGCTGGCCGCGCGCACGCTGCAGCTTGGCCGAGGCGATGATCTGCGCTGAGGTGATGATCTGCTCGGCGTCGGAGCGGGCCTGAGCGATGATCGCGGCGGCCTCGATCTGGGCTTCGCGCACCACCTGATGGCGTAGCCGGGCCAGCCCGGTTGTTGCCACGGCGGGTAGATCAGGGCGAGGCCGAGCGGTCGTTCCGCTGTCGGCTGGGAGAACAGACATAGGCACACGAAGTCTTAGCGCGCTGCCGCAGGGCCGGACCCGACCCTGACCCAGACCTCGCCCGTACCCGTGCCGGGGTTGGTGCTGTACATCGGGAAGCTGCGGTCCCGGCCGGTGAGGCGCAGCACCTTTGCCAGGTGCGGGCGGGGCGCGGCCAGGCCGAGGGCGATGTCCAGGGATCTGGCCTGGCGTTGGACGCCGACAAGGACGCTCAGCCCGGCGGCGTCGCAGAACGACACCCCGGACAGGTCGAGGATGAGCAGGCCGGCGCTGTGTCGCAGGGCGCGCAGCAGGCGTTCGCGCACCGCCTCGCGAGTGGCGAGGTCGAGCTCGCCGCGCAGGCGAACGATGGTGGCGGAGGCAGGGATGAGCCACAGACCTGCCCCGAGGCGGGAGTGGAGGGTGGTCATGGGGTTTCTCCGATCGGGGGCATCACAGGATGCGGGCCTCGCGGCGATAGGGCTTCGCGATGAGGTCGAATGAGGTCGGTGACCGTGCTGCGCAGGTGGTCGGCGGCACAACGTCGGGGCATCCCACGGGGCCGGTGAGCTCATGAGTGAGCTGAGCTTGGAGAGTTAGCCGGGGTGCGTCTGTGCCTGCAAGTGGAGGCCGGGCGTCTGGTACCAGCCGGTGAGCTGGAGCAGGCGTCGTACATGTGGGGGCGCCGACCGCAGCGTCAGAACATGGTCGCCGCCGCCGTCGTGCAGAGCGGCGGCGGCGCTGACCAGGGCGCGCAGTCCGCCGACGTCGATGAACGTCAGGCCGCTCAGGTCGACGCAGAAGCCGCGGCCGCTCGCCATCGAACCGAGGCGGGCAGGGTGGAGTGGTCGAGCTCGCCCTCGACCCCCAGGCCCGCACGATCGGCAAGCGGGATGACGCGCAGGAGCTGGTCGGTGGCCGTGATGGGGGCGGCCCTGACGGGGGTGAGCGCGGTCACGAGTCGTTCGACCAGGGCGGCGATCACGGAAGCGGGGGCGCTGGCGGCGTCCTTGGTGCTCATGCCGGGCTCCTACAGGAGAGTACGGGTGACAAGAGGGCCGCGAGGTCGAGGCGGCGTGAACACGTTGCGAGGGTGCCAGCGTGAGCGGTGTCGTACGGTGCAGTGCCCTGATCATCTAGCAGTCTCGCCGGAGCGGAAACCCCCGATGTCAGCCAGGCTTATCACCAGCGGCGATCACCGGCCAGGTGCTGGTCGGTGAGGGTGGCGGGGCCTCACCCCGAGGAGTGCCGATCTCCCGCCCCAGGGCCCGGGGTTCCTCGGGTTCGGCTTCGCGTTCGGGTTCGCGTTCGGGTTCGGGTTCGGGTTCGGGAAGGATGCTCCGACTGGCGATCGCGGCTGGTGATGGGGCTTGCTGCGATTGCGCGTTTCCGCTGGTGAGCCGATCGGGTCTACTGAAGGCGATCAGTCGGCACACCTCGTGCCGGCTGTCGCCCGAGGAGGGTCGTCATGACCCTGAAGATCGATGGCATGGAGGTGAGCGCACGCGGCAGCCTGAACGGTCAGGCGCCACGGTGCGAGCATCTTGATATAGCTCCGGGAGCTGAGCAAGGATCGCCGCAGTGCGCAGGATGCCTGGTTCTCGGCCTGTCCTGGACACGCCTGCTAGTGTGCCTGACGTGCGGTTGGGTGGCCTGTTCCGACGATTCGCCGGGCGGGCATGCCAGGGAGCACTACCGGGAGACCGATCATCCGGTGGTCGGGGCGCTGGAGCCTGAAACAACCTGGCGCTGGTGTTACGTCCACGAACGGATCGTGTGAGCAGCATCTTCCCGGCACGGCACCGGTCGTGACCCGACCCCGACGTACGCTCATCGATTCCAGTGATAACCGACCTCATCATGGCTCGTTTCCCACCACAGACCAGGAAGGACACTGAGAATCCAAGCCGCCTGAGCGCGGTGAGTGTCCGCCTGCACGAGGTCATGGCTGACGGGCGGGCGGATCAATGGTCTGCCTGGGTGGTGGCCGAACGGGGCGGTGAAGGAAAATCACGATGGGCCTTGGTAGAAAGATCAGAGATAAGGCGCAGGCCGTCAAAGGCTGGGCTAGGCAGCGTTTGGGCCGCGCCACCGGCAACCAGCGCCTGCAGGCCGCGGGCAAGACCGATCGGGTTGTGGGCAACCTGAAGCAGGCCGGCAGGAAGGTCAAGGACGCCTTCAAACGCTGACTCCCCTTGTCGGCGAGCCCGGTGGGTTCAGGCCGCGAACCGGTCCCGCCCGGACTCCGCCGCACCCACGATGAGTTCGTGGGACTCGCCGTTCCCCTCATCGCCTCCGACACTCCCCGCGCAATGACAAGGATGGAGACAGAAGCGATGCGCTTCGCCTCGATAGTGCTGGTCCTGTGGCTGATCGCCGGTGCCGTCGCGGCGGCCCAACGCGGCTACTACACAGGACCGGTCGAGAACTGCAACCAGGTGGCCACGATCGCCGTGACGATCGTGGCCGGCCCGCTCAACTATCTCGGTATGAACCCGAAGATCGCCTGCCAGACGCCCAAGCCCAGCAAGTAGCGTCAGGGCTGCCCAAGGCTCGCGAGGATCTGAAGTGCAGGAAAGATGGCCTACATCGGTGCCGCCCGGTCGAAAAGGGGTGGCGGCCATGGAGCTGCGCCAACTGCGCTATTTCGTGACGCTTGCCGAGGAACTGCATTTCGGCCGGGCGGCGGCCCGGGAGCACATCGTGCAGTCCGCGCTGAGCCAGCAGGTGCAGCGGCTGGAGCGCTCGGCGTGCTGGTGCCCGACGACCACCGCTTCGTCGGCCTGGACGCCGTACCCGTCGCTGCCCTGGCCGACGAGTTACTGCTGCTCGGCGAGGAAGGGCAGACACCCGAGCTCAACCAGCTCGTCATCGAGTTGTGCCGCTCGGCAGGTTTCGCACCCACCATCTACAAGGGGACCGTGGAGAGCACCCGGGCCGCCGCCGACCTCGTCCTCCAGCACCGCTGCGTGTACTGCATCCCCTCCTCCTCCCACACCTCCAACCGGCCGGGCACCACCTGGCGGCCCCTGACCGAACCCGTCACGCACTATCCCTGGTCACTGTTGTGGCACAACGCCAACTCCTCGCCTCACATCGCCGCCGTCATCGACAGCGCCCGGCAACTCGCCCAGCGGCTCGGCTGGCTGCAATCCGTCGCCCGGCCCACCGAACCGATACCCGGCGAAGATGCTCCGACAGCCACCAGCCGCAGAGATGAGCCGGTGTAATGCGCCGGGTTTCAATGCCGGTCGCGCCACGGAGCCCCTTCTCCTGCTGATCGGTTCTGGAGATGGGTCCTTTCCGGATCGCCTGTTTCCGCCCCGTACGCGGGGGTGTTGGCTCGGGGCGAACGAGTACGACCGTCGGCGCCGACAATCCTGCGACGGCCGGCCCCTGCTTCGACCGGTCCGGAAGACCGATCCCGTGCAGACATCGATGCACCGCCAAAGGGAGTTCGGTCATGGGCATCATCGCTTGGATCATCCTCGGACTGGTCGCCGGGCTGGTGGCCAGAATGCTGGTCCCCGGTAAAGACTCGCAAGGACTGATCATCACCCTCGCGCTCGGCATCGCTGGGGCGCTGCTGGGCGGCTTCGTGGCCACGCAGGTGTTCCACGTCGCCGGCATCCAGGGCTTCTTCAACCTGTCCACCTGGGTCTGCGCCATCGTCGGCGCGGCAGTCCTGCTGCTCGGCTACAACCTGATCACCGGTCGGCGTTCGGGTCGGCGTTCGGGTCGCTGGGCCGGCCGCCGATGACCCCGCCCAACTCACCCCGCAGCTCAGGCGCCTGCCGCGGCAGGGGTGATGTGTGATGCCCATCGCCGCAGCCATCGCGGCCATCGTCTTCGGCGCCATCTTCACCTTCGCCTTGGCGGGCGGCTCGGCGGGCGGCTTCGACCTGCGCATCGTAGGTGTCATCTTGATGCTCGGCGGCGCCGTCGGTCTCATGCTGCCTCTGCTGCTGCGCAACAGATCACGCGGGAGCCAGTCGACCGTCCGCAGCCAACAGGACGTCATCGACGACCGGCCGCCACCCACCCTGGTGGACCCTCCTGACTATGACGGCAGACGGGGTGGCACTCGCAGGGCGACCCCGGACGATCGTCGCCTGTGAAAAGGGAAGCGCCAAGGCCATCCGGGTGACCGTATCCGGTCTGAAGCCGTGCGGTCCGCCTGTGCGGCGGCGGCCGGTATGTGCCGTCAGGACCGGTCGGCACACCGGTCTCGGCGTGCCTCTGCCGCCCATCAACCCGTGTCCAACTCACTGCCTTTGACCCGTCCTTGCCGGGGCGCGCGAAGAGATCGACATCTTCAGGAGGATGACATGTCCACCATGACCTGGTTGGCCGTCGCTCTGGCTGTGGTCCTGATATTGGCCATCGGCTTCGTTGTGCTGCGCCAGCGCCGGCAACGCCTTCGCCAGCGTTTCGGCCCCGAATACGAACGCCTCATCAATGATCGGGACAACCGGGGCGAGGCCGAGCAGGAGTTGCGTGCCCGAGAGAAGCGGGTCGCCACGCTCGACATCACGCCGCTTACCCCCGAGTCCCGGCAGACTTATGCCGAACAATGGACCAACCTCCAGGAACGGTTCGTCGACGCACCAGGTCCCGCCGTCACGGAGGCCGACAAACTGGTCACGGCCGCCATGGCCGAGCGCGGATATCCCACCGAAGACTTCGAGCAGCAGCTGTTGGACCTGTCGGTGGCGCACGGCCGTACCCTGCACCACTACCGCCAGGCCCACGAGATCAGCGGGCGCGCCGCCCCCGGCGAGGCCTCCACCGAGGACCTGCGGCAGGCCATGGTGCACTACCGCGTCCTGTTCGAGGACCTCCTCGACAACGGCGACGAGCACCACCGTCAACCCGCCGAAGCCCGTCACGAGCTACCGGCACTCCAGGACGACTCCCAGCAAAGGTGACTCGATATGGACATCCGCAACGACCACGAACGCCTTGATGACCGCCCCGACGAATCCGCCGACATGCCGCCGCTCCGGCCCGTACCCGTCCCCGCTCTGGAACACGACAGCGCTGACGATGCCCCGCCGACGACACCATCTGACAAGCTCGTCTTCGACCTGTCGGCCCAGCCACCGCCCGCCCTGCCCACATCGCCGGCACCAGCGGCGTCTCTGCTCGACAGCGACCCGGCCGGTGTCCATGACCGCTGGCGCGACCTTCAGACGTCCTTCGTCGACGATCCCCGCGATGCGGTGCAACGCGCCGACTCGCTCCTGGACGAAGTGATGGCCTCAGTCCATCAAGCCCTGGAAAGCCGCATCCGTGAGCTGCAGGACCTGTGGAAGAACTCCGGCCACAACGACACCGAGCAGCTGAGAATGGCCCTGCGCTCCTACCGCGACACCCTGCACCGGTTGCTGCCACTCGCCGACGCCCCCGACCGTGACGGCGCGACACGGTAACCCCGTCCCGCTGGTGCGGGGAACGCTTGCCCGGCCGTCCTCCACATCCCGCCGATCTTGGCCGCCCTTGTCCACCGGCGGACCGCCGGGCGTCTGCAAGGCACCGGAAAGGAAAAGGATGACCGTCCTGGACACTGGCCTGGAACAGATGACCGCCGAAGAGCTCCTGATCGAAATGGTCCTGCCGCAGACCTCGGAAGCGCACAAGGTACGGCTGCGCGAGCGGCTGGTCGAGACGCACGCCTGGATGGCCAAATCCCTCGCGCGCCGCTACCGCAACCGGGGCGAACCCGTGGAAGACCTCCTGCAGTCCGCCTACGTCGGCATGGTCAAGGCCATCAACGGGTTCGACGCCAAGCTCGGGCACGACTTTCGCCGCTACGCGGCCGTCACCATGGCGGGCGAGGTCAAACGCCATTTCCGGGACCGTGCGTGGGCCATCAGGGTTCCCCGCGTCTACCAGGAACGCCGCTCGAGGCTGAACAAGTTGTCCGCCGACCTCAGCCAGAGCCTGGGCCGCCCGCCTACCGTCGCCGAACTGGCGGCCGAAATGGGCCTCTCACAGGAAGACGTCCTGCTGACGATGGACGCCTTGGCCGCCTACCGCACCCTGTCGCTGGATGCCCCCATCCACAACGACGGCGACTCCGCCAGCCTGGGCGACTTCCTGCCACAGAACGACGAATCACTGGACACCGTCATCGGCAGGCAGTCCGTCAAGGCGCTCATCGACGCCCTGCCCACGCGCGAGAAGCACATCCTGCTGCTGCGCTTCCATGGCAACCAGACCCAAGCCGAGATCGCCGCTGAGTTCGGACTCTCCCAAATGCACATCTCCCGCATTCTGCGCAACGTCCTGGGCCAGCTACGCAAGGCACTGACCGACTAACCGACCGATTAACCGCATCTGAAGGTCTGTGATGACGGTGAAGGACGGGGTCAAGTTCGCGGGCCGCCAGCCGGCCTCAAGCCGCTGGCTTGAATGGCCGGCCCGGGGCGGGTTCGTGGCGTGCGGCGAGCCGCAGGCCTCCTCGATCTCGTGCAGGACGCGGTTGGTCTTGTCCACTGTCCGGTTGAACGGCGGGTAGCCGGTTTCTACCATTTCGCCGACTCCTTTCCGGGCATCACCTCGACACTCCTCCCGGCTGCTCCCCGGCCACATCCCCGAGACGTGTAGTGGCGTGAAAGATCCCCAGGAGCATGGGCTTCACCGTTCCCCGTCGGGGAGGCGGTCTGACATGCGGGGACGCGAACTGGAATGGCATGACGTGGGCGGCCTGCTCGACGCCGTTCAGGCGGGCAAGGCCGCGACCCTGCTGGTGGACGGAGCGCCGGGGACCGGCAAGACCCGGCTGCTCGACGAGACCGCCGCCGCCGCCGGCGAGCGCGGCATCGCTGTGCTCCGGGGCGCGCCGGAGGAGCTGGGCGAGCTGGTGCCGTGCGGCATCCTGTTCGAGACCCTGGACCTGCGGCTCGACCCGGGCTCGCGGGCGCGGACGCTGGAAGCGTTGCGAACGGGCTTTGAGGAACGGGCCACGGCGCCGGTCCTGGCCGTGCTCGACGACCTGCAGTGGGCCGACCCGGCGACGCTGGTCGCCCTGCGCACCCTCCACGGCCTGCTCGAACCCCGGCCGATCGGCTGGCTGCTGAGCCGCTCGACCGCCGACGAACAGGACCAGTCCGCTTCCCTGTTCGACCTGCTGGAGCGCCACGGGGCCGACCGGGTGCGGCTCTCGCCGCTGTCCCCGGCCGCGGCCGTCGCCCTGGCCACCGACACGCTCGGGGTCGCGCCGGGACCGGCGACGCTGGCCCTGGTGGACGCCGCGGGCGGCAACCCGCTGCTGATCATCGAGCTCGCCGGCCTATGCGACGAAGGCCAGGTCCTCGACGGCGCCGCCCTGCGCGTCCCCGACCGGTTCACCAGAGTGGTGCGGCACTGGATCGACGGCCTGAGCACGGCCGCCAGGAACCTGGTGGAGACGGCCGCCGTGATCGGCCGGTCGTTCGACCCCGAGCAGGCCGCAGCTCTGCTCGGCACGAAACCGGCCGCGCTGCTGCCCGCGGTGGAGGAGTCCATGGCGGCGGGCATCCTGGCCGCTACCGCGCACGACCTCACCTTCCGCCATGAGCTGGTCAGGCTCATCGTCGTCGAGCGGGTCCCGCCGCCCGTACGGCAGGCGCTGCTGGGCCAAGTCGACCTGGTAGCGGTCATCGACACCGCGATAGTGGAGGGGCGGCTGCGGGAGGCCGAGCAGCTGGTCCGCGGCGGCCTGGCCGAGCACTCCTTCGCGCACGCTTCGACGCACAGTGTGGCCGAGCTGCGAGGCGTGCTTTCGGACGTCATGTGCCTGACCGGCAGCCTCGAGGAGGCCATGCGGGAGGCCGAGACGGCGCTGGCCGTGCCCGACCTTCCCGGCCACGTGCGCGACCGGGCGCTGCTTGTGCGCCTCTACACCATGACGCGCCTGCGCAGCGACGGGGCGTCCGTTCGCGCGTACGCGCACGAGGTCGTCGAGGCGGGCTCCCGGCACGGCGCGGCGCTCACGGCGGCGGCCCTGATCGCGCTGGCGGAGGCGGAGCGGGACGAGGGCCGCCTGTCCGACGCGCTGGCGCTGGCCGCCGAAGCCAGGCGGCTGACCGGGGCGGACGTGTCGGCCGTGCATCCGTACGAATCCCGGCTGGCCTCCGCCGCGATGCTCATCGACATCCACCGCCTGGACGAGGCGCGGCTGCTCGTCGAGGACGCTCGCGAGGACATGTGCGCCCGCGGCCACCTCGCCTGGGAGGCCGACGTCTCCGCTCTCGTGGCGCGCTCCGAGCTGCTCGAAGGGCGGCTGGACAGCGCCGCGAGCGAGGCCGAGCGGGCGCTGAGCCTTGCCGCGGACCGGGCCACGCCCCTGCCCGCCGCGGTGGCCACCGCCGTCCTGGCCACGGTCACGCTGCGGCGCGGCGACCTGCGGGCGGCCGCCCGGCACGTGGCCGGCCTGGACGGCGACTCGCCCGGCCACGCCCTGCTGACGGCCCAGGTCATCGAGGCGAGCGATGGGCCGCTGAAGACGATGCCCCTGCTGGCCGGCCTGCTCGAACGGCAACGCTCGACGCTCGCCGTCAACCCCACCGCGAGCGCCTGGCTGGTCCGCGTCGCCCTCGCCGTGGACGCCCGCGAGATGGCCAAGACGGTCGTCGCCACTGCGGAGGAACTGGACTCCGTCAACCCGGATGTGCTCGCCCTGACCGCGTCCTCCGCGCACGCGCGCGGCCTGCTCGACGGCGACCGCGAGGCGCTGGCCCGGGCCGCCGGGCGCTCCGACGACGTGTGGGGGCAGGCCTCCGCCACGGAGGACCTCGGCGTCCTGCTGGCCGCCGACGGGCGGCACGATGACGCGGTGGGAAGGCTCGACCGCGCGCTCGCGATCTACCACGAGATCGGATCCGTCCGGGATTCGGCCCGCGTCCGCAAGCGGCTGCGCGCCATGGGCGTGCGCCACCGCCACTGGAGCTACGCCGACCGGCCAGTCTGCGGCTGGGACAGCCTCACCGAGACCGAGCTCAACGTCTCGCTCCTGGTCGCCGACGGGTGGTCCAACCGGGAGGTGGCGGAGCAGATGTTCATCAGCGCGCACACAGTCGCCTTCCACCTGCGGCACGTCTACTCCAAGCTGCAGATCAACTCCCGCGTCGAGCTGACCCGCCTCGTGATCGTCCGGGGGCGGGACGACACCGACGACTGAGGGATTTGCCGCAGAACTACACGCATGGGGGATGTGACCCCGGAGCGCCAGGGAAAGCCTGGAAAACGGTGTGAGCCACAGCGAAGGCAGTCGGCATCGACCTCGGCACGACCAACTCGGTGATCGCCGCCACGGAGGACGGACATCCGACGGTGATACCAAACGCAGAGGGCGCCCGTACGTCCCCGACGGCTCGACCGTGACGGTGGACGTCGACCACGGCGAGCTGAGCGTCACCTTCGCCGGACCAGGGAGCTGACATGATCTCGACCACCGTCGCCTGCTCGAACTGCGGCAAACGGAACAGGGTCCCGGCCGCGGCCGACGGCGTGCCCCAGTGCGGGAACTGCCACCGGCCGCTGCCGTGGATCGCCGAGGCGGGCGACGACACGTTCGCCGAGGTCGCCGAGCGATCGGCGCTGCCGGTCATCGTCGACTTCTGGGCGGACTGGTGCGGGCCGTGCCGAATGGTCACGCCCGCACTCGAACAGATCTCCCAGGACCTGGCCGGCCGCGTCAAACTCGTCAAAGTCGACGTGGACCGGTCGCCCCGCCTGTCCGAGCGCTTCACGATCAAGCACATTCCGACGCTCATGATGATGGTCCACGGCGAGGTCGTCGCCCAGCGGGCGGGCGCCTCGCCCGCCCACGAGCTGCGCCGATGGGTCGAGGACGCGGTCAGGGCGCGCACATGACGCCGGTTCCCGAGACGCCGGATCTATACGGCGCCTTCCCCCGGCTGAGCGAGGCGCAGCTCGCCGAGCTCTCGCCCCACGGCGAGCGCCGGGCCGTCTCGCTCGGCGACGTCCTGTTCAGGGAAGGGGAGCCCACCACGGAGTTCATCGTCGTGCTGAGCGGCAAGGTGGCCATGGTCGAGGGGCACGGCTGCGGCCCGGACGAGAAGACGATCGCCGTCCAAGGCCCGGGCCGCTTCCTCGGCGAGCTCAGCCTGCTCACCGGCCAGGCGGCATTCCTGACCGCCGTCGTCCAGGAGCCAGGCGAGGTGCTGGCCGTCCCGGCCGACGAGGTGCGCGCGCTCGTGGCGCACGACCAGGCGCTCGGCGACCTCATCCTGCGGGCCTACCTGGCCCGGCGGTCCCTGCTGATCGGGCTGGGCACCGGCTTCCGCATCATCGGCTCCCGCTATTCGGCGGACTGCCGGCGGCTGCGCGAGTTCGCCGCCCGCAACAGGGTGCCGCACCGGTGGATCGACCTGGAGGAGGACGAGGAGGCGGACGCGCTGCTGCGCGAGCTGCGTATCCCGCCCGAGGACACCCCGGTCGTGATCTGGCGCGGCGACAAGGTCCTGCGCAACCCGACCGTCGCCGAGCTGGCGAAGGCGATCGGCCTGCCCGCCCCGGTGCCCGGCGACGGCGTCTGCGACCTGGTCGTCGTGGGCGCCGGCCCGGCCGGCCTGGCCGCCGCCGTGTACGGGGCCTCGGAAGGGCTGACGACCGTCGTACTCGACGCCGTGGCCGCGGGCGGCCAGGCCAGCACCTCCTCCCGCATCGAGAACTACCTCGGCTTCCCCTCCGGCATCTCGGGCGCCGAGCTCGCCGAGCGCGCCGTCATCCAGGCGCGGAAGTTCGGCGCTGCGCTGACCGTCCCGGCCGAGGCGACCGGCCTGCAGCCGGACGACGGCTTCTACAGCGTCCTCGTCGAGGACGGCAACACCATCAAGGGCCACGGCGTGATCATCGCCACCGGCGCCCGCTACCGGAAGCTCGACGTCCCCGAGCTGGAGAAGTACGAGGGATCCGGCGTCTACTACGCGGCGACGCCCTTCGAGCTGCGCATGTGCAGCGACTCGCCGGTGGTCATCGTCGGCGGCGGCAACTCCGCCGGTCAGGCGGCACTCTACCTGGCCAGGAATGCCTCGTCGGTGCGCGTGATCGTACGCGGCGACGACGTGCGCGCGAGCATGTCCCACTACCTCGCCGACGAGCTCGACCGCACGCCCGGCATCGAGATCATGCTCAACACCGAGGTACGCCGGCTCATCGGCGACGGCACGCTGACCGGCGTCCGCGTCCACAACCGGCGCACGGGGAAGTCCCTGGAGATCGCCACCAGGGCGATGTTCGTCTTCATCGGCGCCGACCCACACACCAAGTGGCTGGAGGGCGCCGTGCCGCTCGACGACCGCGGCTTCATCATCACGGGACAATCCACCACCTGGAATGCGCTGCTTCCCCTGGAGACCGACCACCTGGGCGTCTTCGCTGTGGGCGACGTCCGCAGCGGATCGGTCAAGCGGGTCGCCTCCGCGGTAGGAGAGGGCGCCATGGCCGTACGCCTGGTGCACGAGAGGTTCACCACCACAGAAAATCGACAGAGAAGACGGTGATCCACATGCCGGTCATGGCACACTCCAGGTTCGAGCGCTTCTTCCGCGCCGCCGCGGGACTCAACGTGGACAAGAACGACCTCAAGCGCTTCAACGACTTCGTCAACCGCAAGCTGTACGACATGCTCGTCGTCGCCGAAGCCGCGGCCAAGGAGAACAGGCGCGACATCATCCAGCCATGGGACCTGCCCATCACCAAGGGCCTGCAGGAGAACATGCACGACTTCCGCGACTTGGACGAGGAGCTGGACCTGACGCCGATCCTGGAGCAGCTCACCGCGCTGCCGCCGCTCGACCTGTCGCTCAGCGTGGACGCCGAGGCCCGGCTGCCGGCCGTGGCGGGCGGGCTGTCCATGGCGCTCGCCCAGGCGTTCAAGATCGTCGAACCCGACCTCAAGAACCCCTCCAGCGAGCACTGGGAGCGCATGACCCGGCTGTTCGGCCTGCTCCTGTGACCATGACGCGGAGCGGCGAGCGGCGGACACCCTCCGCAGGGGCGCGTGCTGTCGTGCCAGCTCGCCGGTGTCGCCGTCGCCGACGGCTGGCCTCATCGGCCCGGATTGGAGGCAACCCGCAGATCGACGGTGAAGACATCATCGGAGACGGGGTGACCGAGTTCGCGGCCGAATTCGTCCAGGACGCGGACATAGTCGAGCTCGCGAGCAAGAATCTCGTCCTCGGAAAGCAGCCGTTGCGCTCAGCGAAGGAGCCGAGCACACTGAGCAGGACGTCCAGGCCGACGCGCACGTCGCCGCCGGCGCGAGCCGTGTTGAGCGCCGACATGACAACCACCGACGCGGGGTCGAAATAACCGGACGTGTGAGCCGCGCGACAGCCGCGCACATGGCGCGGGCCTGATCCTCGGTGAAGTAGCGCGAGGCTGCTGCGTGGGTGGCCAGGCTCATCAGATTTTTGGCCGTGGCGTGCTCCGGCATGGGGCCCACGCGTTCTGGATGTTCGAGAAGCGCCACACCCCTCTCTCCGCAAGCATCGGCTCTGTCCAGATCCAGCAGAACACGCGCAGAGCCGTGTGGCGGGTGCTCGTCGATTCCGGTGATCCACAAGGCTGCGTCGATCGCGGCCTGGGGCTCGCGGGACGGCCGTCATCGAGCACGGGCGAAGCCTGTGCGACGAGGTCGGCATCGCGCGGCCGGGCGGCAAGCGGGTGAGGATTCACGATCTCCGGCACACCGCGGCGACGTGGCTACATGGGCAGGGCGTCGACATGAAGACCATCCAGGGCACGCTGCGCCACAGCCGACTCGCCATCACCTCGGAGATCTACACCCACCTCACCGAGGAGGTACAGCGGCGCGCGGCCGATTCCATGGACGGAGCGCTGTCCCGGTTCGGGCGGCTCGCCCAGTGAGCGCGTACCTGTGACCACCGCCACAGGGCACGATGTAGTCGAATGTAGTCACATGTATTACGATCTTGTGGTGGCGAAGGAACCGACAAGCATCCGGCTGACGGACGCGCAGAAGGCGGGGCTCGACGCGATCGGCAGACGCCAGGACCGAAGCCGGTCCTGGCTCGTCTCGAAGGCCGTGGACGAGTACATCGCGCGGAATCTACCCAGTGACGAGACGACCACGAACGGGGGCGAACCTCAGTGAACAAATGGGCGTTGCTACAGCCGTGGCTACAGTCGGCCCCTGGAAACGACTCAGGGAGTCCCTTGAGATCAAGGAACTCCCTGGTGATGCTGTGTGCGGCCGGAGGTACTCGAAACCCCAACCTTCTGATCCGTAGTCAGATGCTCTATCCATTGAGCTACGGCCGCTCGCTGCGTAAGCCAGCATAGCGGGTCTGGAGCCGTGCCTCGAACCAGATACCGCCCTCACGCCCCACTAGATTCCACCTTCTTCGGCCAAAGGGTGTAGCTCAGGGGCCAGAGCAGGGCGATCAGCGGCACCTTCAGCATGCCGTACATGAAATCGATCAGTGCGCCCGTGCGGGATGGTTCGTTGACGAGCCAGATCAGGGCGAGCAAGAGGGCGCAGGCGATGGCGTACGCGAGGACGATGCGGAGCCAGAAGATCCACTCGTAGCGGGCGCGGGCCATGCCGCCCTCGGGTGGCTTCCAGGGAGGTGGGCCGTCGGCGAAGCGGTGGCGGAACTTGGCGTCGGCCCAGCGGATCGTGCTGTGGCCGAAGACGATGGAGTACGCCAGGTACGCGGCCGCTATGCCGTGCCTCAGGTCGGCCGTGGCGCCGCCGCGCATGTCCATGACGGCTGCCGCCAGGAGGATCACGTCCAGGAGCGGTACGCAGATGAGGAGCGCGGTGCTGAGTCGGTGGCGGTTCCAGAGGTAGCGGCTCGCGAGGCCGAGTCCGAGCAGGAGCCAGAAGCCGATTTCGCAGCCGATCAGGATGGCGACAATCACGCTTCCCATCCTTGGGGGCTCCTCCGGCCGGCGCATCGTCAGTGAAGACGAGCCTGTGGATACATCGAAGTGTTTATCCACAGGCAGACCCTCGAAGGAGGGAGCCGGGTCTGGACGGTGGTGGGATGGGGGGCATGCAACGCGAGGCGTCGTGGGCCGGGCTGGCCTTCGTCGGGGGCCTGCTCCTGATCGTGGGCGGAGCCTACACTCATCGCGAGGTGCCCGAGGGGTGGCTCGCGATGCCCCTGGCGTTCGTGTGCCTGGGGGTGGTGGTACGGCAGCGGGCGCCGTTGGTGGGGCTGGCCCTGGGGACCGTGGGGATCGGTGTTGATCTGGTTGTGGGGCCGTCGTTGCCGACTGTCCTGATATTTACGGACAACGTGTATGCGGCGGCGTTGTACGGGCCGGCGTGGTTCTCGCGGTGGCTGCTGGGGGCCGCCACTGTGCTGGCGGTGTTGGCCGGGGGTGTGACGGGGGTCCTGTCGGGTGACTGGCGTCCGCTGGCGGTCAACGGGATTCAGGCGGGGCTCGTGCTGGTGACGCCTGTGACCACGGCGATGGTGTTACGCCAGCACCGTGAGCAGGCCGTGGCCGAGAGGGCCAGGGCGGAGCAGGTGGTGCGGCTGGCCGAGCTTGATCGGCAGGCGGCCATCGCGACGGAGCGTACGCGGATGGCTCGGGAACTGCACGACATGATCGCCAACCACTTCAGCGCGATCGCTATCCAGTCGACGGGGGCGTTGTCGCGTACGGATCTGGACGCCGTGGCCGTACGGAAGATCATCGAGTCTGTTCGGGAGAACAGTCTGAAAGGTCTGGCCGAGATGCGGACCATGATCGGACTGTTGCGGCAGGAGGGGGATGAGGCCGAAGCCACCCGGCCACGGCTGGCTGACGCGGAGAGTCTGGTCGAACGGTCGCGGCGGGCGGGGATGGCGGCTGATTTCCGTGTCGAGGGGGAGCCGCGGGAGCTGTCTCCGGCGGTGGATTTGGCTGGATACCGGATCTTGCAGGAGGCGCTGACCAATGCGCTCAAGCATGGGGGGCGGGCGGCTGTGGTCAAGGTCGTTTATGAGTCGGGGCAAGTGACGGTGGCTGTGGACAACCCTGTGGATAAGTCTGTGGGTAACCCTGTGGATGACGGACGTACGGCTCGGCTTCTCGGGGCGAGAGAGGTTCCGGAGACGGAGAGCCTTCCCGGCGCTGGGGCCGGACTGGTTCCCGGGGCTGGGGCCGGACTGGTTCCCGGGGCTGGGGCCGGACTGGTTCCCGGGGCTGGGGCGGGGCTGGTGGGGATGAGGGAGCGGGCCGTGTTGGTCGGCGGGTCGTTCGAGGCCGGGGTGGACGGGGGTTTGTGGCGGGTCAAGGCCGTGCTGCCCATGCCGAAGGACGGGAAGGGGCAGTGGGAGGCGGGATGACGATCAAAGTGCTGGTCGCGGACGATCATGCGGCTGTCAGGGCGGGGCTGGTGCTGATTCTCGGTGGGGCCCAGGACATCGAGGTCGTCGGGGAGGCGGCCGATGGGGAGCAGGCGGTGGAGTTGGCCCGCGAGACCCGGCCCGACGTGGTGTTGATGGATGTGCGGATGCCGAAGCTCGATGGCATCTCGGCGACCAGGGAGCTCGCCGGGGTGGCCGATGTGTTGATCTTGACGACGTTCGATGTGGATGAGTATGTGTTCGGGGCGTTGCGGGCGGGGGCGGCCGGGTTCCTGTTGAAGAACACCGACGCGGAGTCGCTGGTCGCGGCTGTCCGGCTGGTGGCCAGGGGGGATGGGCTGATCTCGCCTACGGTCACGCGGCGGTTGATCTCCGCCTTCGCCGAGCAGCCGGTACGCAAGGAACAGCAGGTGGAGGGGCTGACGCCGCGTGAGCAAGAGGTGTTGGCCGGGATCGGTCGCGGGCTGTCCAATGCGGATATCGCCAGGGAGCTCGACATGGCTGAGGCGACCACGAAGACGCATGTGAGCCGGGTGTTGAACAAGCTGGGTCTCAAAAGCCGGGTCCAAGCGGCGATTTATTACTCAGAAGGCCCCCGCTAGTCTGAAGGTCGTGACCATGTCTCCTCCTCCCCCGCCGCCACGGCCGACGGGCTTGATCGTTGGCCTGGCCTTCGCCGGGGCCTTTGGTTACTGGATCCTCAATGTGATCGTCGGACTCATCGTGGTGAGCATGGCGTCGACGGTCGCGATCGGGGTCGCCGCGGGGTTCCTGGCCGTGGTCGGGCTCGGCGCGGGGATCGTGCTCGTGGTGCTGCGTAAGCCGTGGGCGCTGGGGCTGGGGCTGGGGCTGATGATCGGGTGGGCGCTCGCCTCCATCGTCTCGGCCGGCTATTGCACGGGACTGAATCCGGGCATGTACGCATGACCGGGCCAACGCCGGATCCGGGCATGTTCACATGACCGGGCCCGCACCGGGCGATCGTGACGAGGGGCTGCCTCCTCAGGGAGGGAGCACCCCGACGCGGGTGGAGGGGAGCGGCGACCCGTCTCCCGGACAATCCGCTTCCCCACCGTCCGGGCAGATCAGCATCCCGCCGTCCCCCGGCGGGCCAAAGCCGCCGCCTAACGGCAGGTCCAACAGCAGGCCCAAGGGCAGGTCCGTCGGGCTGATCGTCGGACTAGCGTTCGCGGGGCTGGTCGCCTACAGCATCGTCAACGCCATCCTCGGCATCCTGATCTTCGTCAGCACCCTCGACCAGAACGGCACTAACTACCCCATCATCATCTCCTGCACGATCTTCCTCGCCCTCTTCGGTCTCGGGGCCGGGGCGGGGCTGCAGTTCCTGCGCAAGCCGTGGGCCACCGGTCTGGGCCTGGGGTTCCTTGTCGGCTGGGCGTTGTGGTCGATCCTGTCCGCCGGGATCTGCACCGGCATCAGCCCGGACCTGTACGCCTGACATGCCGCTCCACGAGATCTTCGTCGGCCTGGGAGTGCTCGTCGCGTCCGTGGTCTTCGTGCACGAGGCCCGCCGCCGCGGCGCGCTCAACGAGCAGTCGCTGGTGGCCGTGACCGGTGCGCTGGTGGGCGGGGCGATCGGCATGCGACTGGCGGGCTGGCTGGAGACGCTGAACCTCTCCGACCTCTGGCTGTACGGCTCGCGGAGCATCCTCGGGGGCTTGACCGGCGCCTACATTGGCGTACTGATCGCCAAGAGGATCATCGGCTACAAGCAGCGGACCGGCGACCTGTTCGCCCCGGCGGTGGCGCTGGGCATGGCGGTGGGCCGGATCGGCTGCCATCTGACCGAGGCGCCGGGCCGTCCGACCGAGTTGCCCTGGGGCGTACACGCTCCCCCGACGACGCCCGAGTGCCCCGGCTGCCTGAGTGGCCAGGCCATGCACCCGTCGTTCGTCTATGAGATCGTCTTCCAGCTCGCCGTGTTCGCCGCGCTGCTCTGGGCGCGCAGGCGGCTCACCGAGCCGGGCGAGCTGTTCACGCTGTACCTGGCCGCGTACGCCGTCTTCCGCTTCCTCGTCGAGTTCACCCGCGCCAACGAGACCGTCTGGCTCGAGCTCACCAGGCCGCAGTGGTTCCTGATCCCCGGCCTGCTGCTGCTCGCCCTGAGGCTGCGCTACGGCTGGCGGCGCGGCCACTACGATCCCCTCTTCAAGCGGAAGGTCATGACATGAGCACCGGAATGGGCCTGCGGGGTGACCGCATCCTCAGGTACGTCAACGCCTTCTGTCCCCACTGCCACGGCCAGGACCTGGAGCGGGTCGAACGGCTGAGCGGCTACCTGACCGTCCGCGACGAGCGCGTGTGGCTGGAGCGCGGCTGCCGCGAACACGGACTGATCAGGACTTTGTACGACGAAGACCCAGAAATCCTGACCTATCTGGAAGAGTGGACCGCTCCCACAAAGCTCCACATGCCGGATATTTCGGGGAATTTCGACCCCATCCCCGCGGCCTACCTCCAAGGGCTGCCCGAGATGCAGACCCAGCACACCTGCATCCTGCTCGAAGACATCGTCGAAGCCTGCAACCTGCGCTGCCCCACCTGCTTCGCCGACAGCTCCCCCGATCTGACCGGCATCGTCCCCATCACCGACATCCTGGCGAACGTCGACCAGCGCCTGTCCCGCGAGAACGGCAAGCTCGACGTCCTCATGCTGAGCGGCGGCGAGCCCACCCTTCACCCCGAGCTCGCCCAACTGCTCGCCGAGCTCCACCAGCGCCCTGTCACCCGCATCCTGATCAACACCAACGGCGTCCTCATCGCCCGGGACGACGCCCTGCTCGACCTGCTCACCGAGCACCGCGAGCGGGTGGAGGTCTACCTCCAGTACGACGGCGGTTCGGCCGAGGCGTCGAAGCACCACCGGGGCGGTGACCTCAGACAGCTCAAGGCGCAGGCCGTACAACGGCTGTCGGAGCGGGAGATCTTCACCACGCTGGTAATGACCGCCGCACTGAACGTCAACGACGGGGAGATCGGCGACGTCGTACGGCTGGCGCTCGACACGCCGTTCGTCGGCGGGGTGTCGCTGCAGCCGCAGTTCGGCTCGGGCAGGTCGGGGCCGATCGACCCGATGAACCGCCTCACCCACACCGGCGTGCTCAAGCGGCTCGGCCCGCAGACCGACGGCCTGGTGACCTGGCGCGACCTCACCGCGCTGCCCTGCTCACACCCGCACTGCTGCTCGGTCGGCTACCTGATCCGCGACGACTCGCGGCAGTGGCGTTCGCTGGTCGCGCTGATCGGCCATGACCGGCTCAAGGCGAACCTGGGCCTGGTCTCCAATCGCATCGCCGATACCGAGATCCCCCGCGAGCTGCGGATGGCCGTACAGGAATCGCTGCTCGGACTGCTGTCGGAGCAGTCGTCGTTGTCACACCCGCAGATCGGCGACCTGTGGCGCGACATCTGCGAGAACTGCGACCTCGGCGTGTCCACACTGCTCATGCTGGCCTCCTCGGCACTGCCCGGCCGGCGGAAGAGGCTTCGCAAACTGCTCGGCGAGCGGGTGGTGCGGGTGACGGTCAAGCCGTTCATGGACATATCAACCATGATCGAGGAGCGGCTCACGCAGTGCTGCGTGCACGTCGGCACGCGGGCCGAGCAGGACCAGTGCGCGCCGTTCTGCGCGGTTCAGGCGTGGCCCCAGCTCTCGGGACAACGGCTGTCGGCGGTCGCCGCCACATCCCAGCTCTCGGGGCAACGACCGGCCGCGACCGCATCCCAGCTCAAGGTGATCAGGTGAAGGATCCGCTCCGGTTGTGCGTGTACGCGACCGTCGCGCTGCTGGCCTGGCTGCTGGGGCCGTGGGCGGTGCTGGGGTTCGCGGTCCTCGGGTTCGCCGGGTACTGGAAGGCGTGGCGGGCCGGGCTGACCCGTAGCAAATGCTTGCTCAAGGACACCCGGCTCGTCCTGGCCTATCTCGGGTTACTGGCGCTCGTCGCGGCGGCGGCGATCATCCACTCCCTGCTGTGAGCTCCACGGGGATGTACAGGCTGAGCGTCTCGGCGATGCAGGCCGGGCGCTTCTCGCCCTCGACCTCGATCGTCATCTTCAGGTTGGCCAGGTAGCCGGCGGGCGTGCCCTTGACGTCGCTCAGCTCCCCCAGCGCCCTGACCCGCGCGCCCACCGGCACCGGCCTGGGGAAACGCACCTTGTTCAGGCCGTAGTTGACGCCCATCTGGATGCTCTCGACGCGTACCAGCTCCATCATGAACGACGGCAGCAGCGACAGGCTCAGGTAGCCGTGCGCGATCGTGCCGCCGAACGGTCCTTCCTTGGCCCTCTCCACGTCGATGTGGATCCACTGGTGGTCGTCGGTCGCGTCGGCGAAGAGATTGACCTGCTCCTGAGTGACTGTGCGCCACTCGGTCGGGCCGAACTTCTCGCCGACGGCCGCCTTGAGTTCCTGTACGTTCGCGAAGGTCCGCATGGCTCCGAACGCTATTGCGCGGGCGGGACGGCTGCCAAGTTGAGCACCCAGTACTTGTCGGGTTTGTCGCCCTTGGTGGTACCCCAGTAGATGATCGTGCTGGGCTCCGACGAGGTGCCGACACCGCTCCAACTGCCGGACCCGCCCATCCTCGCCAGCTTGTCGGTGTTCAGGTCGTACACGCCACCGAACCTTTGCAGGAAGCGGTCGAGGATGGGGTACGGCCTGAGTCCCATGAATCCGAACCCCTGCTTCTTATCTCCTGTCCCGTCGATGCGCTGGACGAAAGGAACGCTGCCGCGGCGGCCGACACACCAGACCGATCCGCATCGCAAGCCCTTCGTCCCACCCTTGATCGCGATCTTTGTCACGGTCCCGTCTGCCAAGTTGACGATCTTGGATTGGTTGCGCTCGCCCTCGTTCGTGCCCTCGCCGACATCGCTCGCCCACGGCCAGCCGATCAGGTGCAGCCCCTCAGCCTTCGGCACGCGAGAGGGGGTGCCGCCGGTGAACGGCACCTGGAACACGCCACCCTTCCGCATCGACCAGACGATGTTCTCGCCGTCCACCCCGACGGCGTCGACGGCGGCGTCGCCGCCGGTCAACGTGGCGGCCCGCTTGGCCTTACCGCCGGGCAGCGGCGCCCACCAGAGTTCGGCGATCGGGGTCCCGTTCTTCGAGGCGGTGGAGTACCAGACGACGTTCTTGCCATCGGTCGAGGCGGCCTGCTGGAAGTTCCGCTTCAGCCCCGGCGTCGCCGTTACCTCCGTCACCACCCGGGACTTGCCGGTCTTGGTGTCGTACACCTCGATCTTGCCGGCCTTCTCGAACGAGGACTCGGCGTTGAGCAGCACCTCGGTGGCGTTGATGCCGGTGATCGGGCGGTAGCGCCAGCCGTCGGCGTTCTTCGCGGGCATCTGGAAGAGCGCCTGCGGCCAGAGCTTGCTGATCGGTGTCCCCATCGCCTGGGTCGTCGGCCTGGGAGTCGCGGTCACGGTCCTCGTGGGGTGGGGCTTCGTGACAGTCATGGTCGTGGTCGGCATGGCGGCCGCCTCTTCTCCGCCCCCGCTGGAGAAGACGCCCTGGGCGACGACCGTACTCGTGCTCACCACCCCGACCACCGCGGCCGCCGCGAGCAGTTGCGCGCGCCGCCTGGTCCGCCGCCGCCTGCGCTCGCCGACCCCGGCGAGCAGGTCGAGCTCGGGAGCTCGGTCCGCCGCATCGCGCAGCGCGCCGCTCAGTTCGTCCTCTGTCCTCATGCCCGTCCCCTCTCCAGCACAGCGGGCCGAACCCGGAGCGTGGCGAGCGCCCGGAACGCCTGGCTGCGTACCGTTCCTCGGGAGATGCCGAGGATCGCGGCGATCTCCTCATCCGGCAGGTCCTCGTAGTAGCGCAGGACCAGCACGACCCGCTGCTTCCTCGGCAGCGTCGCGAGCTCCTTCCAGAGCTCGCCGAAGGAATGCGTGTCGTGGTGGACGCCTTCGGGGACGTCGTCGGTCGGCTGCTCTCTGCGCCGCCTGCGCCACCAGCTGATGTGCTGGCGGGCCATGGTCGTGCGCACGTACGCCTCGGGGCTGTCCTTGTTGCGGACCCGGCCCCAGTTGTCGCTCAGCTTGAGCAGCGCCTCCTGGGCCAGATCCGCGGCGTCCTCGGCGTTGCCGGTGAGCACGTAGCCGTACCTGACCAGCGCCGCGCCCCTGGCTCGGACGAAATCCTCGAACTCCACATCACCGGGACGCACGAGCCGCTCGCTCTGTTGCAAAGATCTTTACTCGAAACCATCGCGCACGTGTTCGAGTGCGCGCTACAGTTCTAGGGACCGAATCGAACAAGGGTTCGGCCTGGTGGGAGGGGGTGCGTCCGATGACGATACTGGCGACGGCCCCTGCTCGGACACGCCGTAGCGCTTTCTTCCCAAATCTAAGACGGCCGCTATATCCCGCAATAAAGTCCGAGAGCGTGGACCCCGTGCGCAATCCTTACGCCCCCGGAGCCGGACAGCGCCCGCCGGAGCTCGCCGGGCGCGACCGCGAGCTGCAGCAGTTCGAGGTCGTGCTGGAGCGGGTGGCCCGTGGCCGTCCCGAGCGCAGCATGGTCGTCACCGGTTTGCGCGGCGTCGGCAAGACCGTGCTCCTCAACACGTTCAAGTCCATGGCGATGCAGCGGCTGTGGGGCACGGGCAAGATCGAAGCCCGGCCCGACCAGTCGATCCGCCGTCCCGTCTCGGCCGCGCTGCACATGGCGATCCGCGAGCTGGCTCCCCGGCATCGCGCGCCGGAGCGCATCGAGGCGTTCCTGGGCGTGCTCAAGGCGTTCGCGATGCGCGATCCGGCCGCCGCCAAGGGCACCTCGCACTGGTCACCCGGCATCGAGGTGCCGGCCAGCCGTGGCCGGGCCGACTCCGGCGACCTCGAGATCGACCTCACCGAGCTGTTCGTCGACGCCGCGAGCGTGGCCACCGACCTGGGCGTCGGCATCGCGCTCTTCATCGACGAGATGCAGGACGTGCAGCCCGCCGACGTCTCGGCGCTCTGCGCCGCCTGCCATGAGCTGTCGCAGTCCGGTGGGCCACTGATCGTGGTCGGCGCGGGCCTGCCGCATCTGCCCAGCGTGCTGTCGGCCAGCAAGAGCTACTCCGAGCGGCTCTTCCGCTATGCCCGCATCGACAAGCTCGACCGCGAGGCGGCCGACCTCGCGCTGATGCTGCCGGCGCGGGAGGAAGAGGTCGAGTTCACGCAGGACGCCCTCGACGCCTTGTACGAGGCGGCCGACGGTTACCCCTACTTCGTCCAGGCCTACGGCAAGGTCGCCTGGGATCTGGCGCCGCGCAGCCCGATCACCCTCGACGACGTCAAGGTGTCCGCGCCCGAGGCCGAGGAGGAGCTCGCGGTGGGCTTCTTCGGCAGCCGCTACGAGCGGGCCACTCCGGCGGAGCGCGACTACATGCACGCCATGGCGCAGATCGGCGACGAGCCGGTCGCCACCGCGGAGGTGGCCGACGCGCTGGGGCGCAAGCCGTCCAGCCTGTCACCCGCCCGCGACAGCCTCATCAAGAAGGGGCTCATCTACAGCGCTGAGCGCGGCCTGATCGCGTTCACCGTGCCGCATTTCGGGAGGTTCCTGCGTGCCCAACCGATCTAGGCGACACCCCTAGTCCTCTATTGGGCTGTCTAGTGGGGAAGCTAGATAGCCCAATAGAGTCATATCTTGCTGTCGAGGGTTCTATAGCGCTGTCTAGCGTCAGGCCGATACAGGCGTATAGACCGGCAGAGCGCCGCTGTCCTCGTGGTCGACCACGGCCACCCGTACGGCCGGACGCCGCCCGCTGAGATAGACCGCGAACACGACATCGGCCCCATCCCGCCGCTCGAAGGCGAAGAAGCGCCAGCACAACTCACGCCAGCTGTCGTACGGCTCGACCGCGGCGAGCTGCTCATGGTGCTGCCGCCAGGGCCCGCTCGACCGAAGCCTGGCCAGCGTGACCTCCATGGCCGGCCCGGGGCGCTGCTCGCACGGCGCGCGGTAACGCAGCCGATCCACCATCTCCTCAAGCTCGGGCGACAGTACGAGGAGCACGACCACCCCGGCGGCCATGAACCACGACGGCTGCATGAAGACCGGCCAACCAGGCCCCTCAGCCCATAGCGACAGGACGGCCATCCCGGTCAGCGCTACGGTCCTGGCGATCGAGCGCAGCCCGACGGGCGCCGCGCTCACCTCGCCGAAGCATCCGCACCCCGCGTCGGGCCGCCGCCGTCGTACCTCCAGCAGGACATAGGTGCACATGGCGAAGAACGCGACCGCCATCCACCTGAAGATCGGAGACGTGCTCACCAGCAGCCCGGTCGCGATCACCAGCTCACCGACCGCGCAGACGACCAGCACCGGAACCTCGATACGGGCGGGCACCAGCGCCGCCGGCCCCAGCCGGGCCAGCGTGCCCATCTCTCCGCCCGAACGCACGGTGGACACCTTCGCCACCGCCCCTAAGACGAGCAGCACGATCAGCGCGGGCAGTTGCGATGCCAGCACGAGCGTCACCCCAATCCGATCTGCGCGTTGAAGCACCCTTTGACCAGGTCGCCGCCCAGCTCCACGTACGAGAAGGGCGACAGCTCGGCGATCCGCCCGCGAGGAGAGGTGTCGCACTCGACGCAGCGGTCGCAGAAGCGCCCGGCCACGCAACCGCAAGCCACGATCGGCACGTTAGCGGATCGATCGGTGCAGATGTTCCGTACCTGCAGCATCGACCCGAGGGCGAGGTACGGCAGGCCCGTGCACGACACCTCGGCGTCCGGGCAATCCACGTCAGAGCGTTCCACCATGGGGTACGCGGCCCCCCGATCCTCTTCATCGAAGACGTCGGACCAGGTGGCGGTCCCGGAGACGCGTGACTGCAGGCCCCCGTAGGCGGGCGGCGGAGCCGGCACGGCCCGCGCCGGATAGGCGGGCTGCGAGGTCGCGGGCAGCAGGGCCAGACTCGCCTCGCCCTTTCTGATACCGATCGCGTCGAACAGGAACCCCGGCTCGAACCGCGCATGTCGCACCATGATGCGACCGGTCGCTCGGTAGGGGATGACGATGGTCCGGCGCCCCCGATGCGGCCCGCAGTCGAGCTGGACCGACAGGTCCTTGCGTCCCTCCACGGACAGGATGGTCCCGGTCAGCCGCGTGATGTCGGCCCAGAGGCGCTCGACCACCCGGCCGTCGCGCAGGGTACGCATGATGACCGTCGAGCCCACGGGCAGATCACTCGGCGCCTGGTCGCCACCGTGCCAGGCGGTGGCCCAGGGCGCGATGACGAGCCGCTCCTCGGCGCCCTCGGGGGTCTCGATGGTGATCAGATGTGGGCTGATGTCGAGGATGTCCCCCATGACCGCGCGTAAAGGGTCCCCCTCGCCGGAGCCCGGAACCCCGGCCTCTCGGCCCAGCGCCGCGGCCGCGAGCACCCGGCGGCGTTCCACGCTCGGATA
The DNA here is from genome assembly GCF_040648335.1 of Nonomuraea sp. NPDC049158. Classification (NCBI taxonomy): domain Bacteria; kingdom Bacillati; phylum Actinomycetota; class Actinomycetes; order Streptosporangiales; family Streptosporangiaceae; genus Nonomuraea; species Nonomuraea sp. NPDC049158. The sequence continues at coordinate 103,231 of NZ_JBEZDM010000013.1, read as the reverse complement.
CCCCATCAGTCCCTCCCTTGTCGCGCTAATAGGGTCACACGACTCCGGGGGCTGCTTCGTCGCGCTCATGCATTCGAGAGCAAAATACGCACCCCTCGGGGCAGAAGTTGACCCCCAGCGACGTACAAACCGCCACCGACCTTGACCTACCTTTATCGTCGGCGGGCCGAATCCTGAATTCCGGTTACGCCCTATCTTGGCCTTTGGCTGCGATTCTGGCCACGATGCAGACCGCCAGATGGGAAGAGGAGTTCCGCGAGTACGTCGTTGCGCGCGGAGCTGCCCTGCTGCGCACCGCCCACCAGCTCACGGGTCATCCGCTGGACGCGGAGGATCTCCTGCAGAACGCCCTGACCAAGACGTACCTCGCCTGGGACCGCATCCAGGACAGAGCCGCGCTCGACGGATATGTACGGCGGGCGATGGTCAACATCAACATCTCGCAGTGGCGGCGGCGCCGGCTGGAGGAGTACCCGTCGGAGGACCTGCCGGAGATCGCCCCGGAGGCGGAAGCCAGCGGTGACCTGCACGAGCTCCTGGAGCAGGCGCTGATACGGCTGCCCACCCGGATGCGGGCCGCGATCGTGCTGCGTTACTACGAGGACATGACCGAACCGGAGATCGCCAGAACGCTGGGCATCAGCCTGGGCACGGTCAAGAGCACGATGTCACGGGCCATGGCCAAGCTCAGAGTTGAGCTGGGCATTCCCCCTCAACAGCTCCGGCCGTAGCGCAGGGCCGTACGACATCCCGGATCGTCCGCAACGTGGCCAGGAAGGCCTCCAGCTCCTCCGCGCTGAGCAGGCCGGTCAGGCACTTGTCGATGTCCTCGAGGTGCCGGGGCAGCACGACTTCGAGCTTGTCCCGCCCCGCGTCGGTGAGCGTGGCGTAAGAGGCCCGGCGGTCGACGGCGCAGGCGACCCTGGCCACCAGACCGTCGCGTTCGAGCCGGTCGACGACCCTGGTCACACCGCTGGTGGACAGGCCCGTCTGCGCGGCCAGATCACTCATCCGCAAGCTCTCCCGCGGCGAGCGCCCCAAGCGGAGCAGCGTCTCAAAATCGATCTCGGACAGCCCGGCAGCGCCGAACACCGGCTGCATCCTGGCCGCGAGACCTGCTTGCACCTCCGAGAGCAGGCCCATGGCCGTCAACCGGGGGTCATCAATGTTGACCACGTTCATAGCTTAACCGACGATTGTTGACGAGAGGAATATTCCTCGTGTAGACATTTGTTGCCGCAGACATCCGCACAGCAATCATCTTCCGAGGAGAACCCCACCATGAGCACCCGCACTTGGGAAGGCCTGACCGTCCCCGCCGCCGGCACCTACAACCTCGATGCCGCTCACACCACGATCGGTTTCGTGGTCAAGCACATGATGGTCAGCAAGGTGCGCGGCAGCTTCGGCGACTTCACCGGTTCCGTGACGATCGCCGACAACCCCCTCGAGTCGTCGGCCGAGCTCACGATCAAGACCGAAAGCCTCACCACCGGCGTCGCCGACCGTGACGGCCACCTGCGCGGCGACGACTTCCTGTCGGTCGAGAAGTTCCCGACGCTCACCTTCACGAGCACCCGCGTGGTGAGCCACTCGGGCGACGAGTTCACCGTCGTCGGCGACCTGACCATCCGCGACGTCACCAAGGAGATCGAGCTCACGGTCGAGTACGGCGGCGCCGGCACGAACCCCTGGGGCCAGGCGGTGTGGGGCTTCTCCATCAGCAGCGAGTTCGACCGCGAGGACTTCGGGCTGACCTGGAACCAGGCCCTGGAGACGGGCGGCGTCCTGGTGGGCAAGAAGATCAAGGTCGAGATCGAGGGCGAGGCCAACCCGGCTGCCTGACTCGGTTGACCTCGCGTTTTGTACACCGGACCCGCGTGGCGGGTCCGCGTGCTGAGCCCGCCCCCGCCGCGCCTTGGGGCGGGCTTGCTGTCCGGCCCGTTGTCCACAGGAGGTTATTCACAGGCAGTGGATAACCTTTGGACAGGCCGAGACGGGCAACCGCTTTGCTGCCTTGGCAGAAGGCCGGTACGCTGTCCTGAGCCGCGTGGCTACCAGGAGGATTCGCCTAGTCAGGTCTATGGCGCCGCACTGCTAATGCGGTTTGGTGGCAACACCATCCGGGGTTCAAATCCCCGATCCTCCGCACGTCGAAGGCCCTTCCCAGATTCTGGGGAAGGGCCTTTTCGATCTCTGTGGGACTCAGGGTTGCAGTTGGCTTCTAGCCAGGGCCCCAGAGCGCCTCGTCCATGCGGTCGCCGGCGTCTCTCATCTGCATCGTTGTTACGTGGGTGTAGCGCTCTGTGGCGGTGACGCGGGTGTGGCCGAGGGTCTCCTGGACGCTGGTCGCGGCGGGCCTGGAGGTCAGCGCGGAACTCGACCAGCCACAGCTGATCGCCTGTCGGCTCGTCCCGGGCGATGGCCCGCTCATGGTCACCGTCGAAACGCACTTCGCCGGCTTGTGGTCATGGCCCGCGACCCGGCGGACGGTTCTGCACGAACCGATCGACCAGCTTGGAGAAGTGCGGCGCAGCCGGCGCGTAGTCGTACTTCTCAGGATCGACGGGCGCCTGGCTTCACAAGGTGACGGACCAACTGCGGCCGGGGCGACGGCGCACGTGGTAGGCGTAGGCCAGGGCGAGCACTATCGGGCCCCACAGCGCGAGCGGGGTGATGCACACCATGGCCAGTGCCTGCCACCAGCCGTTCTCGTACGCCATGCGGCCGGAGACGCCGATCCAGGTGAGCGCCATCCACACCGAGACCGCGGTCAAAAGCAGCCCACCGACCACAGCAGGGGGTACCGCCGCCATGGGCGGCACACGTCTGCCGCCGATGACGGGGATCCAGTTCGGGACCACCTCGCCCCAGCCGCGTACCAGACCGATACTGAGCAGCGCCGCCAACTCCGTGAGCACACTGAGCCCGAAAACATAGGGGATGGTGATCCACAACGGTGACAAAGGGGCGTCGTTGAGCTGGCCCATGTCGAAGGGGAAGGCAAACGGCAATCTCCACAGGCACGAGGGGAGCAGCAGCCAGCGGCGCCCACTGGCAACAAGGCGTTCGGGCCGCCTCGCCAGGGTGGAGTGCCTCCGGCGGGGCACTCCGGCTCCGGGATGATCGCTACAAGCCGAACATGGTCAGTGGCTGAGGTGGACCAAGCCTCAGGCGGTCATCGCGATGGCAGGCGGCGCATCATGACGCCGATGAACTGGTCGCCCCGCACGAAGCCGAACTCCCGGGAATCCCAGCTGGTGTCCCGATTGTCGCCCAGCACGACCAGGGCGCGAGGGGGCACGACGGTCTCCGGTACGTCGCGGAGCGACGGGAATTCCTGTCTCGGCACAGGTTCGCCGGACACCGCGACCGCCCGCTTGACGAGCAAGTGCCAGCCAGGATCGAATCTCTCCGGCGCCTTGTCCTCGTCGCCGGGCTCGATACCCGGCGGCAGGCCGTCCAACGGCGGAGGATTCGGGATCCTGACGACCACGATCTGGCCGGCACGGACTCGCCTCGTCTTGCGGACGAGCAGTCTGTCGCCGGAACGCAGGGTGGGTTCCATGCTGGGCCCGCTGACAGTGGCGACCAGATACCGCCGGCGGATCCACCACAGCGACATTCCCAAGGTCAGCAAGCCGGATGCCGACAGGAGCAGACTGCCTGCCTTCATCGCACCTCCTGGTATCCCGAGGCCTGGAGCCGGAACAGCCGGGCGTACTGTCCGTCTGCGGCAAGCAGCGTCTCATGCGGTCCCTGTTCGGCGATCCGCCCGTCGTGGAGCACGGCGATGAGGTCGGCATCCCGTACGGCGCTGAGCCGGTGGGAGATCAGCAGGCTCGTGCGGCCCGCCCGATGCTCCCGGATGCTGGCGTGGACCTCGTGCTCGGCCTCCGGATCCAGGCCGGAGCTGGGCTCGTCCAGGATCATCAGGTCTCTGCCGTCGCGGACGAGGGCTCTGGCCAGCGCGAGGCGTTGCCATTGTCCGCCGGACAGCACCACTCCCGTCTCGGGATCGCCCTTGTCGGCCTCGGAGAAGAAGATGCGGGTGAGCAGCGTGTCGTAGCCTCGCGGCAGCCCCGAGAGCGTCTCGTGCACTCCCGCGCGGACGCCCGCCTCCGCGATCCGGGCCGGGTCGTCCAGGGCGGGCAGGTCACCGAGTCCGATGTTCTCGGCGGCGGACATGTCGTAATTCATATGGTCCTGGAATACGGCGCTGATCCGCTCGCGAAGATCGGCGGGCGGGATGTCCCGCACATCCACGCCGTCCCACAGGATCCGGCCGCGCGTCGGGTCGTACATCCTGCACAGCAACCTGATGAGGGTGCTCTTACCGGCGCCGTTCAATCCCACGAGGGCGACCGAACGGCCGTGCGGAATCGTCAGATCGACCCCGCGCAGCACCCATGGATGGTCGTCGCTGTAGCGGAACCAGACGTCCCGCAGTTCGATGCCCCGACGCAGCGCGGGGGCCGTCCCCTCGTTCACGCTCACCAGGTCCGGCTCGGTCCTGATCACCGCGACGTAGTGCGAGAAGGTGAGGAGCCCCTCGTGGACGGACGCCATCGAGGAGACGAGCATGTTGAGCGCGACCTGCACCCCGCCGACGGCCGCCACGAACATGGCGACGTCGCCGACGCTGAGGGAACCCTGACGGGCGGCCGTGATCGCCCACCACAGACCGGCACCCGCGACCGCCGCGCTCAGCGTGGTCAGACCGCCCTGAGTGACCAGTTCCCGGCGGTCCATCCGGCTTTCGGCGGTGTCGGCTTTGCGCCGCTCGGCCATCATCCGTGTACGAAGGTACGCGCCGATGCCGAACAACCGGATCTCCGTGGCGGCCTGGACGCCGGTGAGCAGCCGGCTGTAGAAGAACTCGCGGCGGTGGATCTGCTCGATGTCCCACTGCATGGTGGCCCGCCTGCGCGACAGCAGCACTTCGGCGATGAGTGCTGGGACGGCGGCCAGCAGTACCAGGGCGGTCATGGCGGGGCTGAGGATCAGAAGGGAGCCCACGAATCCGATGAGGGACAGGACTCCGCTCAGGCTTCCGCAGACTCCGCTGACGAGGTCGCCGGTGCCCCCGGCGCCCTCTTGGGCTAGACGCAACCGGTCGAGGAACACCGGATCCTCGAAACGCCGGAGGCCGACCTGTCGCTCGGCCGCCGCGAACAGCCCGTCGATCGCTTCGGCTCGCGCGAGGCGCCCGGTCTGGGCGCGCAGATAGCGGCCGATCCCCGGAAGCGCGGCGGCGGCCAGACCGGCCGCGGCCAACCCGAGCGCGAGACCCGCGACCGCGCCGTCGGGAGTCGTCAGCCGGTCGATGACCGATTTGGTCAGCCATACGGTGGCGATCGGGGCCGCCGCCTCGGCGAGCGTCAGAAAGACGTAGCCGGTGACCCCTCCTGGTGCCGACCGCCAGGTCAGCGACATGGCCTCCACGGCGGACGAGGCCAAATCCCGGATCCCGGCCCGTCGGCTCGTACCCAGATCACTCATGCCGTCGATGCGACGGAAAGGTCCTCCACGCGTCCACCCGTGGCGACGACGCGGTGATCGGACCCGAGCAGGTAGAGCGCCGGGGTCCACGTGTTCTGGAACGCACCTGCCACCGGGCCGTCGAAGTCCTCCACGATCACCCGGGCCACCGGCGCGAGCGCTTCGACCGCCTCCGTGTCGTCCCCGGCGACCACCGCCAGCACGTTCTCCCGTCCGAGGGTGCGGGCATGCTCGCTGAAGCGGGGAAGCAGCTTGTGGCAGGGTTCGCAGCCGGCGGAGAAGAACCCGACCAGGCCGGCGACCGTATCGTGGGACACCGGCTCGCCGTCGACGGTCACAGCGGCGAACTCGCCGACAGGCGAGCCAGGCTGCAACGCGATGGGAGGCCCGGCATGCTGGACGCCTCCCCCACCCATCTGCCTCATCCGGCGGATCAGGCTGAGGGTGAGTAACAGATTCAACAGACAAAGCAGACCGATGAACACGACGGCGGCGGTCAGATAAGACATCAGGCGTTCCTCGCGAAGAGATCGACGAAGTCGTCGAAGGAGGCGATCAGGATCGCCCCGATGAGCCCCGCGGCACCTGCCAGGGCCGCCCCGCCGAGCGCGGGCAGGCCACCAGGCAGCAGTACGCCGAGCGCGGCTGCGATGATCATCAGGCTGTTACGGACCAGTTGACGGGCATACATATTCCATCCACGCACCTCCACCCCGTGCGGGCGGCGGCTGGCCGCCACCCGCGGGACGCCTACTACGGCCGCATCAGCACTTGCCGACCTTGACCGTCTGGCAACCCTCGTCCAGGCAGCACTGACGGAGGTACCTGATTCCACCCGAGCAGTAGTAGTAGTTGCTGCAGCCGGCCTCCACGGTCACCTTGTGGGCGACGCGCGTCAGCAAACGGTCCACGAGACCGAGCATGATGTCTCCTCTCTGGCCTTGCGGGCGAGATGATGGTGATCACGATGATCCGGTTTTCCGAATTACGGCGCAACGGTCGGAATTATTTTCATCGACAATGATCAAGAGGTACAGGTTTTCGTAGTTTCGGCCAGGAGATATCGTGCCGAAAATTGACCGAAAGATGCTGTGCTGGACGCGACAGACTGCATCCTCAGGCCCATCACGACGCCGACGATGATCATGTAGCCGCGAGCGCCCGTCCCGTCTCTGCGCCTGTGGTCGGCAGCAGTGCGGCGGCGGCACTGCCGAGACCCATGCTCGCCATGGGGTACGACCTGCAGGAACCGTTCGCCCTCCTGGAACGGGCTACTCCGCCACCTGGCGCCTGCCCACTATGCGGGCTCCGCCATCGTCGAATCTGTCGATCACCTGCACTGACTGGCCGGGGGCCCCGACCGTGACGCACCGGGTGCAGTTTGGGTTGCAGTTCAGCACCGTCCTATGCCGCTCGGGGAAGACCGACCCCGGCATATTGGTCCAGATTTGAACGATCGGGTCGGCTCGGTCGGCTCCGTCGGGCGACAGCGCGACGAGGACCTCGATGCCGAAGTCGGGGGCGCCGTCCAGGAGCCGCTTCCACAGCGTCGGGCTCACGCTGGTCAGCGCGCTGTTCAGCAAGCCGTCGCTGCTGGCGATGACCGCCTTAACCGTCGTGGTCGTACGCCGGGCCTGTACGCCGCTGGCGCGGCACCGCGATCATCAAGTGGTGACTGTCACGCCCGAAGGCCGCTGTAGAAAGGACCCGTCATGACCTCCTCGATTCTCAAACTGGCCGATGAGATGTGGGGCAGGCGCGAGCCGACCTCCATAGTGGCATCCATCTTGACTGGCGCCGAGGAGGTCGCCGACGGGGTACTGATGGTGCCCGGCTTCGGGCACGCCTTCGCCCTCCGGCACGAGCACGGAGTCGTACTCTTCGACACCGGCGTCAAGCTGCTCGCCGACAAGCTGCACGAGCAGGTGACCGCGTGGGACTCCGGGCCGGTCACCCACGCCGTCTACTCCCATGGTCACGTCGACCACGTTGGCGGACTCGGCCCGTTCGACGCCGCTGCCGATGCCCGCGGCGTGCCTCGCCCGGAGGTGATCGCGCACGACAACGTACTCGCGCGCTTCCGGCGCTACGCCGACACGCGGGGCTACAACACGATCATCAACCGCCGCCAGTTCCGCATCCCCGACCTCGTCTGGCCGACCGAATTCCGGGAACCGGACGTCACCTTCTCCGACACCCATACGGTCGAGGCCGGTGGCCTCCGCCTCGAACTCACCCACCACCGGGGCGAGACCGACGACCACGTGGTCGGCTGGCTCCCCCGGCAGCGGATCCTCTTCCCCGGCGACCTGTTCCTCGGCGTCGCCCCGAACGCCGGCAACCCGCAGAAGGTGCAGCGCTACCCCGTCGACTGGGCCGCCGCCCTGCGCTGGATGGCCTCGCTCGACGCCGAGCTGATGCTCGGCAGCCACGGCATCCCCATCGTTGGCGCCGATCACGTACGCGAGGCCCTGGAGAACACCGCCCGCTACCTGGAGACCCTCGTCGACCAGACGCTCGCTTGCCTCAACGACGGCGCGACACTGGTCGAGACCCTGCACCGGGTGCGGGTGCCGGACGATCTGGCCGCGCTGCATTACCTCCAGCCGCTCTACGACGAGCCGGAATTCATCGTCCGCAACGTATGGCGCCAGTTCGCCGGCTGGTACGACGGCAACCCCGCCCACCTCAAGCCCGCCACCGACGCCGCCCTCGCCGCCGAACTCGCCGCGCTCAGCGGCGGCGCCCAGGTTCTCGCCGACCGCGCCCTGGAGCTGTCCCGCGCCGGCGAGCACCGGCTGGCCTGCCACCTCGCCCAGCTCGCCGGCGACGCCGCCCCGGAGGACAAGGCCGTCCACACCGCCCGCGCCGAGGTCTACGCGCTCCGCGCCGCCCAGGAGCGCAGCACCATGTCGATCGGTATCTTCAGCTGGGCCGAGGCCGAATCACGGGACGTCCTGAACGGCCCTGACGCAATCGCCGAGCCCGCGCCGGACCGGGTGCCGCCGCGTGATCGTCGCGCTTGATCGAGCGGATCACCACCAGTTCCGCGAGTTCCTCAGACGGACTTCACCCAGGAGCGAGCGGCATGCACCGGCATCCCCAGCTCGCTCTGAACGAGCTGGACCGCTTGCTCCTCTCGCCCCCTGACCTTGAGCTGACGGACACGTCCGGTGAGCTCCTCTGCTCTTATCCGATCGGTGTACCGGAGTACGCGACGCTGTCGGAACACCCGGACCATGCCCACCGCCCACACGACGACGCAGCAGACGAAGAGCGCCGGAAAGGCTACTCCGAGGATTTCGGGGAGCGAGAGATCGGACACCAGATGATCATAGGCTTTCTGCCGTGATCAAGCTGTGCGGCGAAGGGCAATCATCGTTTCGTCGTCATTCTTGAGGAGAACGTCCTTCACGGCATCATCCCGTTGAGCGCGAACAGGTCGAGCATATGGCCCGCCGAAGCGTTCTTCGTATTCGACGAGGAGGTGGCGGCCACGCGGGCGCACGAGATCGCGATGTACTCCCGCACCTTCTCCGAACTGGCCGAACTGGCTGTGTACGGCAAAGCCGCCCGCACGCCGATAACGAGGGCAATCCAAGTACAAGTAGTGGACGAGCAGAGCTATGCGGCGAGGGACCCAGCCGGTGTCGTGCCTGCAATCATCCGGTGACAGGGCCGATATCAGCGGTCGACGAAGATGATCCCATGAGAATTTTATGCGCGTTGCTGGGCGTCCTGGCCCTGCTGCTCACATCGCCTCTGGCAAGCGCGGCGCACGCCCAGGCCACCGGTTCACTGGCTCGGGCGATATCCGCGCTCAAGGGCGAGTTCGCAAAAAAGAGCAGCGTGCTGTTCTCCCAGAAGACCCGCGATGGCTTGGGCTCGGACGTCGGCCTGACGGCCACCCATGGTAAGCACCAGTTCGCCGCCAACACCGGCGTGTACGCCAGCTCGGGGTTGACCTGCACGATACGGCCGAAAGCGAGGTTTCGCTGAGCTGGTTCGAGGGTGCCATCACCATCAAGGGCCGTTTCGCCGGAGATCCCTACCGAGAGTTCGGAGCCCGTGGCGTGCCCGATGGAGCGGGAAACAAGGGGAACAATGGGGACTCACGGGGAGTGGATCAGTGCGCTGAGCTGTATTCGCGCCGATGCGGCGTGTCTTTGCGAGCAGGAAGTCAGGAGTTCGAATCTCCTGGGCGCCACCTCGAGAACCGTGTGCCTTACACTCATCGCGCATGCGACTGAAGACGATCTTCGCGCTGTTCGCCGTCTACGCCGTCACAGCGGCGCCCGAGTTCCTGCCGGGCGAGTGGCGGGTGATCGTACAACCCGCTACGAATGACGCGGTCGAGGTCTACTACCAACCTATGTCCCCCGTGTTGCTCAGGTCGTACGAGGGCATCGGACCGTTCCGGCGCGCTCTGGAAACCGCCGAGCAGCGGGCCAAGACCTACCCGAACGATCTTGCCCCGCCGTACATCCTGCACGAGCCATACCGGCTCGTGGCCCCCTACGTCACCGCGCGGGGACGCGAGCTGGCCTTGCCGTCGATCTCGGGAGTGGACCCAGCGGACGGAAAGTCCATCCCGTACACGGTCGTGCCCCAGGTGCGGCCTGCGGAGAACAGTCAAGCTGAGCTGACCGCGTTGATGGAGAGTGATGGTGGGCCGATCGACGAACCCGAAGTATTCGGCATGGGGATCGAGCCGGAGCTCAACCGAGTCGTCCTCCAAACGAACACCTTCGACCAGGACCTGCGCCGTAGGTTGGCCCAGCACTATGGCGGACTCACCGTCATCGAATGGAATCCTCTTGGCCAACCGCCGCGCCTCGACTGAGCAGGATCGGAATCGGAAACGAGCAGGTGGTGGACTTCCAGGATTCTCATCTTCTGAAGGCCGCCCGACTCTGCTCCGCCGATATCCGGACTGAACGTGGCGTCGGTGATCGTCTGTAGATCAAGGGCACCCCGGTCAGGGTCGGAAGCTGGCTCGGTACTCCGTGGGCGTGCGGGCCGTCAGCTGTCGGAATGCGGCGTTGAACGCCGACAGCGACGTGTAGCCGACCGTGAACGCGATCTCGGTGATCGGAGCATCGCCCGCAGCCAGCTCCTCGATCGCGCGTAGCACCCGCATCCGGCGCAGGACTGCCCGCCACGTCATGCCCGTCTCGTCCTCGAAGCGCCGGGCCAGCGACCGTGGTGCCAGGCCTACCTCGTCCGCCACGTCCTCGAAGCGGATCTCGCCGCCGAGTCGCTGCTCGGTCAGCCGCAGAGCTCCGCGTAGTTCCGGTGAGCGCCCCACCGGTACGACGACCGGACTCGGTCGCTCGGCGAGCCGCCAGGTCACCGCGGCGAGTGCGGTGAAAAGCGTCTCCGCGTACGCCGTGAGAGGTTCGTCGCTCTCGCCCCAGGTGCCGCACTCGGTCACCAATGCGCGTGCCAGAGGACTGAGGTCGAATACGGTCAACGGCGCCGGCGGGGTCGCGGTGAATCCGGTGTCGAACAGTACCGACGCGGTCGTGACCGGCTGCGGGATGCTCACCTGGATCGCCTGGCCCGCCTCGATCAGGGCCGCCCGGGCCGGCGGTAGGAGCCACGACTGGCCCTGCGCCTCGAGCCGGAGGGCACCGGCCGAGGCGCAGAGCAGGTAGTGGCGGTCCGTCTTGAGCTCGCGGGCGGGCTCCCGCGGGAACGTACGGACGAAGCTGTACGCGTTCCGGGTCATCCACAGCCTCGCATGAACCAATCGTAGGGAGCCGCCATGACGCCGGTCAGGCGACGGTCTCCAGCAATTCCGCGTGGAAACGCCGACTCACCGGCGACCCGGTCAACATCGGGCGAATCGCCTTGCCAGAACGTACGAAGGAGTCCGACTTCTGGTAGCCGGCGAACGACTCCTCGTCGTCCCACTCGTGGACCACGGTCACCCGGGTCTCGTTCTCCCGGGAGGCGTACACCCGGTAGGCAACGTTACCCGGCATCGCGCGTACCTCGTCGCGTTCGCTGTCGAGCTGGGCCAGGGCAGCCGCACGGTCAGCAGCGGCGGTGTCGAAGTCGAGAATGGCAATAAACAAGAGGACCTCCTGAATCAGGGGCGGCGACTGCCGCGAGCGGATGTCTCGATCATCACACCGCCCCGGTCCGGTCGGCTTCCGCGAGCCGGACGCGTTCACGCTTCCAACGGACACGCCCCATGCGGGCCCTGATCTCACCGGTGTCAGGCTGGTGTACGACCAGCGGAGTCTGAGAGCTTCTCCAGATGGGCGAGCGCGCTGTCCAACGCCGCCGGGGCATTCAGCTCCGGGTTCTTGGCCCAGTCCAGCCAGACCGACAGCAAAATGCCGAACACCGCGCCTGCGACGGCCCGTACTCGGTCGTCGTGTTGCGGACGATCGAGCCTGGTTGCGACCAGTTCGGTGAGCGTCTGCTTGGTCCTGGTGATGTTGGCGAGGCTGGCCGCCCACAGCGAGGGAACGCTGAGCACCAGCGCCTGGCGCTCCCGCTTCGCGGTGACGTCCGCGTCGGTCAGGTCGGTGAACACGGTCCGGAAGGCGTTGCGCAGCGCCGGCACCGGGCCGAGCTCCGGCGGCTGGGCCGCGTACGCCTCGGCGATGAGGGTGTCGTAGTCATCGAGGGTGACCAGCGCTTCCTTGGTCGGGAAGTAGCGGAACACCGTCCGGTGCGAGACGTCGGCCGCCTGGGCGATCTGCTCGACGCTGGTGGCGTCGTAACCCTGCTCACGGAACAGGCGCAGCGCGTGCCGCTGAATGGCGGCGCGAGTGCCGGCCTTCTTGCGCTCCCGCAGTCCGGGCTGCTCGGAATCTGACATCATGCGAAATCCTTCAGCGGGATGACCGCCCGATACTTTCCGCCGGGGGATTGCTGCGGCGGCTCCTCAGCGCGTTCCAGGATGACATGGTCCAGCTTGTGGTCGGCGAGCAGACCGCTGATCCCGTCACACACCGCCCGCCACACCGCTTCCGGGTCCGCCCCGGGCGAGGGCCGCATCCGTATGCGCAGGCTCGCCGGGCTGGTTTGGACGATCTGGTACAGCTGTACGCCAGGCGTACGGTCCACCAGCGTGTTGAGCATCAGCGGCGCGATGACGACCTCGCCTCGCCCGGTGGCGAACGTGAGCACGTTGGCCACGCGTCCCTGTACCTGGATGGCGCGCAGGGGGTTGCCGCATGGGCACGGGTCAGGCCGTTGCAAGACGCTGTCGCCGAGGTCGTAGCGCAGGATCGGCTGTACGCGGTTGGCCAGATTGGTCACCAGAACGGTGTGGGATCGCCTGCCCGGCGGGGTTGGGGAGTAGTCGGCTTCGACCGGTTCGACCACGGCCCAGTCGCTGTTGACGTGATACCAGCCGTACGCGCAGCCCTCGGTGAGGAAGGGACACTCGCTGGCGCCGTACGTGTCGCGCACCTTGGCTTCGAAGGCGCGGGCCATCCGCTCGTAGTCACCGCTGGTCAGCGTCTCGCCGGCGGGTTCGACCAGCACCGGCGCGATGCGCAGCCGTCCCGACTCCTGCTCGGCGGCGAGCATGTTGAGGACACTGCCGTATCCGAGCAGGAGGGCCGGGCGGAACTCGTTGAGCGCCTCGACCAGTTCATCGAGCGGGGTGTGCACGGAGAAGAGGCGGATGGACTTGCGCTGTAGCCGGTGACCGCGCATGCGGGCGGCGCCGGCTGAGACCAGGAAATGGCCGTTCGTCGCGGCCACGATGGCCATCCGTCCACCGCCGGCAACGATCCGGGTGATATCGGCGAGGTCCAGCCAGGAGCTCATCATCCGCATACTGAGGGCGTAGTTGACGGCGATGTCCCGATCGTCCTTAACGAAGATCGCCGGGTTTCCTGTGGTGCCCGAGGTGGTGACCAGCAGGTATCGGTCGAGGAACCGTCCACCTACCAGTTGCGGATCCGCGGCGAAGGCGCGCGCCCGGGCCAGCGTTACTTCGCGGTCGGTGGCCCAATGGTCGTAGTGCGCCATCAGCGCCTGCTTGTCGGTGATCGGCAGCGATGCGGAGTCGTCGACGCGGGGAGGCAGGCCGCTGTAGAGGTCCCGGTAGTAGGGCGAGTGGGTGCGGGCGTGCTCGACGATCTCGGCGAGCCGCCGTCGCTGGACTGTCACCCAGTCGTGGTGCCTTCTGGTGCGGCGTGCGTCTTGCAGCAGCCGTGGAACGCTCTCCTTCATGCCGAATATTCTGTCACATGAATGTCAAAAGTTAGCCACATGACAGATTTTTCGGCCGTCCTGTGAGACGGGAAGGCCGTGCTCCCCCGCTCCGGTGGCCCTGACGAAGGGGTCGGTCAGCCGGGGTTGCAGTCGTGCGCAGCCGACGCCTGCGTCCCGCCAACCCCCGCATCTCCGTCTGGCGCCTCGTTAGAGTGTTAGCTCTGGATCGCTCTCCCCGTTGCGAGGACGGACAAGCATGGCGGATGAACCGGCCAAGCCACGACGGCTCACTGTCTACGCCGAGGTTGCCGCCGTTCTAGCCCTTGTCGTGGCGATCGTTGGCGTGGTCGTCGCCCTGTTCGCGTTCGAGCACGACAAGGAAGTCGCCGATGGCGGCCAAGGGGCCACTCCAGTGGTCACGGTCACGCAATACTCGCCAAATGTCGGTAGCCAAGAGTCCGCCGAGCCCGACTCTTCTTCCGGCTTCTGGGGTACGGCCGGAGTGGTGGCTCTGACCATCATCACTGGCCTGATCTCCAGCTTCCTGGTCTTCAAGTCCTGGGAAGAACTTGTCATCTCCGACGTCATCGTCGTCCTCATCACGGCAGCGATCGCCGGAATGCATACCTTCATTCTTTCCCTGATGGGCATCACCTTGGTTTGGGCGATCGTGCTGGCCGTGATATTCGCGGTGATCGGGTTCTTCGCCAACGTGTTCGCCGCTTAGATCGAGCCGTCCGTGTAATACGGCCAGCGGCCTGGCGGCGGCCCTGCCGATCGCCGCGGTGCTCGGCCGCGATCGAGAGGACGATGGTTTAGAGCAGGCGCTCCAGGAAGACCATGATCGTCATGACCATGATGCCGGTGACGATCAGGTTGACGGCCCAGCGCAGATTGCGGTGTTTGGTGCGCGCGATCCGCGCGATCCGCAGAGCGTCGGTGGCCAGGAACAGCTCGTAGTCCCTGGTCTCGGTGTTCATCCGCTCGATCAGGGCTTCGGGCGTGGGCTCCTCGGCGTAGAGGAGGATTCGCTGTCCGCCCTGTTGGGGCGACGGCGGGCGGATGGTGATCAGGATCAGCAGGACCGCCGCGGACAGCAGGATCAGCGCCAGGATGACGCCGAAGCGCCCGACTCCCGGGAACTGGGCCGGACCGGTGAGGATGAGGGTGACCATCACGCCGTACGCGACGCCCGCCCAGGACAGCAGCAGGCCGGCTCGCTTCTCGCTGGCGCTGATCAGCTCGGCGCGGGCCGCGGTGGTGGCGGCATCGAGCCGATCCCTGAGGAACGGGGACATGGACGCATGCTGCGCGCCGCTGTCCTCTTCGGAGGGGCCGCCGGATGTCGCCGGTTCGTGGTTCATGGTGGCGGGTCCTTTCCGTCGGGATCGTGGGCCGATGGGGCTGACCAGCGAGGCAGTCGACGCTTGAGACGTAGGCGGGTGTGCGTTCGCCTACCTTCGACTGTAGGCGTGCGGCCAGAACAGGAACCGGTGCACCCGGACGTGTCACGCACCGGCCTGCTTGAGGATGGCCGTCCAACTCGCGGGTCGTCCTGCGCGCCGCTTGAGCAGCCTAAAACCACCCAAAACCTGCCATGATCTCAGCATGATACGGCGAGTCATTCCATTGCGGCATCGGGTTTATGCAGGTCATCCGTGAGCGATGCGATCTTCGCCGCTATTGGGGTGGCCGTGTTGCTGGCCATTATCGCGGCGCTTGTGTGCGGCTCCGCGGTGCTCGCGGCGCAATCAGCCCCGAGCAGCCGTCACACCCGCGTGACGGATGGCACGGGAGCCGCCTACGTGGAGCGGGGATTCCAGGCTTCAACCGGCTGGCGGCCCTTCGCAGCGGTGGCGGTCTTCGACGCCCTTGGCGGTGCATGGGCCGCGACGGGCCGGGCAACCACCCGCTCCCGGTCGAGACGCGTACTGCTGCGGGTCGGCGGCGGCTCGACCGCGACCTTGCGGTTGTTCGCCGCGTGCCGTGCGGGATTCGGCGCGGCCTGCGGCACGGTGATGGGCGCGGCCGCCGGATGCGCCATCGGCCTGTTGCTGGTGTGGCCGATGACCGCCTCGGTCGACTGGGAGCCGATGCCACGGGTGGCCTTCGACACCCCGTGGTCGACGATCATCGCGTTGGTCCTCGGATTGCCCATTGTCGCCGCCGTTATCGCCGGCCTCTCCCCAGCAACAAAACAGACAAAAAAGACAAAGAAGATATAAAACTGACAAAACAGCAGACGAACCGTTGGTCCGGTCGTTGACGCCCGTCAGGAGACGTCTGACGTACGGGTAGGCCGATGGCCGTGGATCTTGCGCTTCTTATGGCACGGCTCCGCGAAGTAGGGGGCTTTCGACGCCAACTGCCCTATCGCTACTATCAGGCCACTAATCGCCTACTTTGGCGATTTGCGAAGGACGCGCCGATCGGCAAGGAGAGTGCCCGCACGTGGCTGGTTTGGGCAGGATCGGGCGGCGACGGACGGGACCAGCGGACGATGGGGACGGGTCACCGGAGTCGACCAGCGGCCGGCCGCGGCGACTGGCCGGTGCCCGCCGACTGCCCCTGCGTACCGTACTGATCATTGTGGTCTTCGTGCCGAGCATCACCTTCGCCCCGGTGCTGGCTTCGGGGATGTTCCAGCTGTTCAAGCAGTGGCAGTCGGAGAAGGCCCAGATGGATCTGGCCACCACCAGCGCCGGTAGGCCCGCGGCCAACCTGTTCTTCAATCTTGGGCAGGAGCGGCTGCTCACCGCGGAGGCGCAGGCCAACCCGCGGGGCGCCGCCCGCGACAAGCTGGCCAAGCAGCGGGCGCTGACCGACCAGGCGGTGACCGCCTTCCGCCCGCTGGCGACCCTGGACACCAGCCACGGGCAGGAGGGGATCCCCGCGGCCGTCGCCCGCGTCGAACGGGGCCTCGACCTTCTCGACCAGCAGCGCCGGGCGGTCGACGCCGGGTGGTCCAACGAGCAGAAGGCGTTCGACTACTACACCGGCGTCCTCGAGTCGGATCTCGGCCTGCTGACCGTCCTCAGCCACACCGAACACGGCGAGGTGAACACCAAGGCGCAGACGCTGGTCGACCTCTTCTGGGTGCTCGACATGCTCGGCCGCGAAGACGCCATCCTGGCCCGTGGCTGGGAGAAGGGGCGTCTGACGGCGGAGGAGCACGACCTGGTCGCCGACGCCATCGGCACCAAGGAGCATCTCCTGCAGTCCCGGGTGGCCCCCGGCCTCCTGGAGAACGAGAGCCAGTACGGAAAGCTGACGGCCAGCAAGGCGTGGCAGACCATGGTCGCTCTGGAGGAGCGGCTGGTCACCTCCGGGACCGGCGAGAGCAGCCAGGTGGCGCTCCGCGAGGTCAGCGCGTCGTGGCGCTCCTCGGTGGACACGATCACCCCGCAGCTGGTGAAACTCCTGCAAGTCCGGCTCACCAACGTCGCCACGATCGGCTACACGCACGCCGGCACCCTCTTCATCATCTTCCTCAGCGTCAGCGCCGTGGGCGTGCTCGCCTTGGGCCTGGTCATCTTCACCAGCTGGCGCCTCACCAGCATCCTGCGCCGGCGCATCCTCCACCTCCGCGAGGAGGCCCAGGAGCTCCAGGAGCGGCTGCCCGACGTGGTCGCCCGGCTGGAGCGCGGCGAGGAGGTCGACGTGGACGCGGAAGTGCACATGGTCGAGCCCACCCCCGACGAGCTCGGCGAGCTCGGGCATGCCCTCAACCTGGCCAGCCGCAGCGCGGTCTACACCGCCGTACGCCAGGCCGAACAGCACCGTGGCTTCCAGCGCATGCTCCAGCGCATCGCCCGCCGTACCCAGATCCTCATCGGCCTTCAGCTGAAGAAGCTGGACGAGCTGGAGCGCAAGCACGAGGACCCCGAGGTGCTGGAGGGCCTGTTCGACCTCGACCACCTCACCGCCCGGCTGCGCCGCTACGAGGAGAACCTGGTGATCCTCGGCGGCGGCCAGCCGCAGCGCCGCTGGCGCAAGCCGGTCCGCCTGCTCGACGTCCTGCGCGCCGCCCAGGGCGAGGTCCAGGACTACCGGCGGATCTCGATCGAGGTCGAGGGCGATCCCTGGGTGGCCGAGCGGGCGGTGGGGCCGCTGGTCCACGTCCTGGCGGAGCTGATGGAGAACGCCACCGCCTTCTCCAAGCCGATGACCCCTGTCGAGGTGCGCGCCGCGCTGGTCAGCCGGGGTCTCGCCGTGGAGATCGAGGACCGCGGCCTGGGCATGGAACCCGCGCAGTACGCCGCCGCCAACGCCCTGCTGAAGTCGCCGCCGCAGCTCGACGTGATGACGCACGCCGACGATGTGCGCCTCGGCCTGTACGTGGTCGCCCGGCTCGCCATGAGCCTCGGACTCCAGGTGGAGCTGCGGCCGTCCGCCTTCGGCGGCACCCGGGTCATCGTGCTGCTCCCGGAACCGCTCGTGGTGGACCGCCCCCGCGCGGTACCTGGGCCGACCGCGGTACCCAAGGAGGCTCCCCCCGCGCCGCAGCCCCGTCCCCAGGAAGTCCCGCCCCGCGAGGACGACGCGCCGCTGCCGACCCGGTCCAGGGGACGCGCGATGGCCTACGTAACAGCACCGGATCGAGACGACGCGCCCCCGTCCGCCGAGCGTCCGCCGCTGCCCCAGCGGGTGCGCCAGGCCAATCTGGTCACCGAGTTGAAGGCCCCGGCGGACAGGGATGAAGATACCGATCAGGAAACCTGGGCAGTACGCGACCAGCCCAGCCGATCCAGTGCCACGATCGGTGCGTTCCAGAGGCAGTCCCGCCGGCGCCGGACCGGTGACGACGCCTTCCAGCCCCGGCCGGACGGGTCCCCCGAGCCCGGTTCCCCTACGACGGAAGACCGAAGATGACGCAGCGAACCACCGCCACCGACGCAGACCTGGACTGGCTCCTGGACGGTCTGGTCAATCAGGTCGCGGGTACGCGGCACGCCATCGTGCTGTCCGACGACGGCCTGGTGGTCAGCCGCTCCCGGACCATCGAACGCTCGGACGCCGAACGCCTCGCCGCGATCGCCACCGGCCAGCAGAGCCTGGCCCGCGGTGTCGGACAGCTCTTCAGTGGTGGCCCGGTCCATCAGGTCATCATCGAGATGGCCGACCTGTGGCTGTTCGTCACAGCGGCCGGCCGTGGCACCCATCTGGCCGTGGTCGCCTCCCAGGAGGTCGACGCGGAGTTGATGAGCGTCGCGATGCACACCCTGGTCCAGCAGGTCGGCCAGAAGCTGGGCACCGACACGCGCGCCCCGGAAGCCGATGACGCGGGGAGACACGGATGAGGCATTGGACGGAGAGCTTCGACGACGATGCCGCCGATGAGCCCCTTGTCCGTCCCTATACGATCACCGGCGGACGAACCACCCCCGAGCGGGACGACCTTACGCTGATCACCCTGGTGACGGCGTTGTCCGAGGCGACCTCTTCGGAGTCCGGACACGGCATGCGGAGGATGCAGCCGGAGCACCGCACCATCCTCGCCCTGTGCACGCGGCCCCTGGCGGTGGCCGAAGTGGCCTCCGCGCTGAACCTTCCGGTTTCCGTGACCAAGATCCTCATCGGCGACCTGATCGAGGCCGGTCAGCTGCGGGCCCGGCCGCCACTGGCCTTCGCGCAGGCGGGCGGCCTTCCCGGTATGACAATCCTTGAGGCGGTGCGGGATGGGCTACGCAATCTCTGACCAGAAGGACACCGCTCCCCTGGCAGTGAAGATCCTTATCGCCGGTGGTTTCGGCGTCGGCAAGACGACCCTGGTCGGCGCGGTGAGCGAGGTCGCCCCCCTGCGTACCGAGGAGTACCTGACCCATGCCAGCGTCGGCGTGGACGATCTGGAAGGGGTGGGCGGCAAGACCACCACGACCGTCGCCCTGGACTTCGGGCGTATCACCATCAACCGCGAAATCGTGCTCTATCTGTTCGGCACGCCCGGGCAGGAGCGTTTCTGGTTCATGTGGAACGACCTCGTCAACGGCGCGATGGGCGCCGTCGTCCTGGTCGACACCCGCCGGCTGGACGTCAGCTTCGCCTCGATCGACTTCTTCGAGAGCCGCCGGATCCCCTTCATCGTCGGCGTCAACTGCTTCCACGGCGTCAAGGACCGGACACAGGAGGAGATCCGCAAGGCCCTCGACCTCGATCCGCAGGTGCCGCTGGTGCTCTGTGACGCCCGCGACCGGGCGGCGGGCCGCGATGTCCTCCTGGCGCTCGTCGAGCACCTGATGGCCACGCAGGCCCGCGCGGCGGCTCACCCCGTAGGCTGACCTGGCGTCCAGGTCGTGGACAGCAGACTGGGCACGGCGCCGTTCTGGGCCGTGACGACGACGAGGATCGGTGCGCTCGTGGGCGCCGGGAGCCGGAGCTCGGTGATGGCGCCGCTCGTGGACTGGGTCGGCGCCGCCAGCTCGCCGTCCTGAACGCTCACGATCTGCCGTACGGTCGGCGCGGCCGCTTTGAGCGCCCAGCCGTTGCCCCCGGGCCGGGCCTTCCGGATCAGTGCGCGAAGTCGCCGGCCGGCCGTACCCCCCGCCCGGCCGCTGAGGCGAATGGTCAGCTCGCCCCCCGAGCCGAAGACGCCCGGTGGTACGGGGTTGACGACGAACAGGCCGGAGCGCAGAGAGCGGGTGCCCTGGCGGCCGGCGAAGCCACCGCAGCTGATCAGGGATGAGGTCTCGCTGCGCACGCCATCCCGCGTCTGCTCGGCGGCGGCCACGGCCTGCTCCCCAGCCGGACTCACGATGAAGTCCACGCTGTCGATGCGCAGCCCGGCCACGCCATCGTGCATGACGGATCCCGCCAGGCTTTCGCGGAGTACGCCGGAAATGCCGCGCCCCTCCATGATGTCCAGCGCCTCGACGCAGATCAGGCCGTCGTCCGGCATCTCCTCGGGCAGCAGGTCGAAGACGGCCACGCTCTTCTTGAGGTGGCCGCCGCCCTTCAGCAGCACGCACTGGCGCAACCGCCCCTGGGAGCGAATCTGGATGAGCCGCGGCAGGCCCTTGCCGGCCTCCGCCGGTTGCTCCGGCTCCCCCTCGTGCCAGCCGCGTACCGAGGCGGCGTCCACCGACAGCGAGACCGTCACGCGCAGCCGGCGGCCCGCGGCGGCCACCTTGAATCCGGCCAGTCCCGAGCGCTCGAACCGGCCCACGATCTGTACGCCACGATGCACCTGGTCGGCCACCCGCAGCGCCGCGTCGTGGCCGCTGATGATCCCGATCGGCGCCTCGGCGGGGACGGCCGGCCGGTCGAAGTCGGTGCCCGGGCCAGTGGTCAGCAAGGTGCTCATGACGCGCTCCTCGAAGCCGTCAGGGCCGTGGCGAGGCCGTGGGAATCCCGGAAGTCGAACCGGCACAGCAGCGGGTCGCGCCGCTCCCACATCCTGCGTACCGCGCAGTGCAGCGGGTCGCCGTCGCGCTCCACGTGCCGCAGACCGGCGACGAGCGTGTGCAGGTACTCGTTGCCCTGCCCGACCTCCCAGTGCGGCACCACCGGCGAGGGCACGTCGGCCCCGCTGCGGTAGAGCCACAGCCACAGCCGGGCCCGCTCCCGCTGCTCGGTCCCCAAGATGGACTCCCCCTTCGCGTGCTTGGCGACGGCCTCGCCGAGCAGCCGCCAATAGTCGTCCCGCGTGCGGGCGACGTGCGACAGTCCGCATTCGCTCCATTCGGACCAACCGGCCTGGATGACGGGGATGCCGAAGGCGGGCAACTCGTTGGAGACGCTCCCGCGCACGGTCACCCCGACGTCGGTCATGCTCCACAGCGCGTTCTTCGACAGCGCCAGGCTGGGCATGAAGGCCATGTGCTCATGCGCTGAACGGCGGGCCGCCACCGCCGCGAAATGGCCGGTCGTGTCATACCGGAACTGGCTCGGATGATCCAGGAAGAGCCAGCTCACGCGGTCGTTCGTGGCGGCGAAATCCGCGGTCTCCTCGAACCACCGCGCCAGATCGTCGAACAGCTCCCTGTTGGCGCCGACCGCGTCGGAGACGGCATGGTGGAAGACGGTGAAGACCGGCCGGTCCGGGTCGATCCCGAAGCGTTCGCAGGCGTGCTGGCGGAGCTGGCGGCGTTCGGTCTCGGTACGTACTTCGTAGTCGCTCACGTTTCCGGCCCGCCACCAGCTCGGCCGACCCAGGTTGACCTTCGCCCGCCAGGCCACGAGCTCGGCGTTCGGCCTGATGAGGTCTCGGTGCGGCCAGACGTACTCCTCGAAGAACTTGGCGATCTGGCCGGTCAGCTCCTCCCGGAAGGTGCCGAGCCCCCTGCGGTGCTCCGGGAAGAGCGCGTACGCCTTCAGAGCCCCGGTGCTCTGTACGTGCACGACCGGGATCTCCCGGCGCATGGCCGTGTCGACCGCCAGCCCCCACTGGTCGTAGTCGACATGGCTGGTGACCAGCGCGGCGGGCGACCGCTCCGCGAACAGCTGGTCGTAGACGGCGGAGAAGGCCCTGGTACGGGCGCGCCGCGACTGATGCCAGGGCTCTTCGCTGTCCGGCAGTCGCGGCACCCGGCCCAGCCGGATCAGCGTCGCCTTCTCCACGGCGGCCAGTGTCTCGGAGTCGCTTCCCTCCGCCGGGCTGTCGCCTCGGTCGGCCAGCCGGCGATCCACGAGGCCGTGCACGTCGAGCACCTCGGTGGCGCCGAACGCCTCGGCCAGCCGCCGGACCCGCTGGATGTCGTACTCCTGCCAGAGCGTCTCGCGCCAGTCCGGGTCGGTGCCGGTGAGCACGAGCAGCCGGGCCGACAACAGATCGCAGAGCGCGTTCGCCACCAGCAGGTTGCGCACGATGACCCTGATGTCCTCATGGAACGCCTCTGCCACGACCAGTGGCCCGCTGTCATCCCGAGGAGGGCGATGTCCCCAATACGCCCGCGCAGCGATGAGCAGCCGATCGAACTGCTCGTCATCCCCGACAAGGTTCATGCTCTCCCCGACCCCAGACCCCGAACCCGAACCCGTACTCCGTACCCGTCGCCCGATCAGCACGGCCGCGTCGACCCTGCCAGACCTGACAACCGGGCGGGGCGACCTTTGCCCCTGGATCACGTGATCCTTGCCGCGAAATGGTTCCGCACGGCGACGTCGTCGATCGCCGCGATCTCGGTCAGCCGAGCCTCAGGACGGGGTCGCTCGGCGCGAGCAGGGACCAGCTTCGGTCGTCTCCCCAGATGGAGAACGCGTCCACGTACGGTCGGAGCAACGCCGTGACCTCCGCGTCGCCTTGGCCGGTGAGCTCGTCTTCCGCTATTTTCCGCGCGGCTCCGGCGAGGAGGTCGGCCACCTGAACCCGCGGGTCCGTGCGCGAGTCGACGAGCCGCAGGCCGGCCAGCCGGCCTTGCGCGGAATGCGCCTCCTCCAGCTCGTCGATTCGCGCCTGCGTGAGGAGGGTCTGCCGGTCGTGCACGACCGAGACGGGTCTTCCGGTTCGGCTCCAGTAGACGATGGCCTGGCTGATGGCCGGGAACAGCGGGTTCAGCGTGAGCGATCGCTCCCGGAGAGCGTCCATCTGGGATCGGGATTCCCAGAGCAGGTCCATTATTTCGCCGGCCCGGCTTCGTGGAGTGGCGCGGCGAAAGGTGTCGACCATGGCGAACACCGCTTCGACGGAGGCTCTTGGGCCCCGGCCGTTATTGGTGCGCATCAGGTCGTTGAAGGAGTCCAGAAAGGCGTTCCAGCTGTCGGGGCCGAACGTCTGGCCGCCCTCTCGGTAGAGGGTGTCGGCGATGGCTTCGCGGTCCGGTACGGCGAGCAGGTCGGTGAGCCTGCTAATGGCGAAGAAGGTCTTGTCGATGAGATAGACGTGGGCGTTGTCGAGGAGCGCCGACGATGGGCCGAGCAGCCACTTGAGGGCGTTCAGGTGTTTCTTACGGCGGATGATGCCCGACTTGTATTCCGTGGTGGGAGAGGGGGCTCTGCTCCGTACTTCCTGGATACAGTCCGCCGCCGATTCGACGTCCAGTCGTACGCTCGCGTGGGCGAATACAGCGGTATTTCCGCCAATGAGCTTCTCCCCTTCTGAGCCGGACTCGTCGCAGGCGATTTCGAAGGGTTGTGCCACGGTCAAGTCTCTCAAATCGCCCATTGCGCCTTCAACGGGATTTCGGACCAGGTTCAGAGGTCGGGTATCCCGAGGTCGAGGTTGGGCTGGTCGATGCCGCCGTCGACCTCCAGCACCTTTCCGGTCAGGTAGCGCCCGGCCGGCGACACCAGGTAGAGCACCGTGGCCGCCACGTCCTCCGGCTCGCCGATCCGCTTCAACGGGGTGGCCTGCTCCATCTGGGTACGCAGGTTCTCGTCGGTCATGACGATGTCGAGGGCCGAGGTGGCGACCGCGCCGACGGCGACCGCGTTGACCCGCACCTTGGGCGCCAGGTCGCGCGCGGCCAGCCGCGTGTAGTGCGTGAGCGCCGCCTTGGCACTGCCGTACGCCAGATAGCCCCGGCCCGCCGTCCGGCCGACGGCCGAGGTGATGTTCACCACCGAGCCACCGTTCTTCAGCAGGTGCGGTACGGCCGCCCGCGTCAGCTCGTGCGCGATTCCGACGTTGAACTGGAACGCGTTCTCAAGATGCTTCCGGGTGGTGTCGAGGAAAGCGCGGGGCATCGCCCCGCCCACGTTGTTGACGATCACGTCCAGCCGGCCGAAGGCGTCGGCGGCCTGCGCCGCGAGCCCCTCCATGGCGCCCGGCACGCTCAGATCGGCGGGCACGATCAGTGCCTGTCTGCCCGCCTCCTCGATCTGAGCCGCGACGGCGCGCAGCTGCTCCTCCGTACGGGCGGAGATCGCCACATCCGCGCCCGCCTGAGCGAGGGCGATGGCGGTCGCCGCGCCGATGCCCCGGCCGGCGCCGGTGACGATCGCGGCGTGGCCGGTGACGCGGAAGCGGTCCAGGATCATGTCATGACCTCCGACGGGATGGTCTCATATGTGACTCGACTTCCGGCGCTTCGCTACTTTCTTCCGGTTCGCGGTTTTCTTGCGGGCCGCGGCCTTCTTGTGGGGCGAAGCTCTCTTGAGCGGCACCTTCTCTTCCTTCCCGGAGCTCTCGTCGCTGGATTCGCCGTCCTCGGAGCTGGACAGTTCCCGATCCTCCGCCCCCTCCTCGTCGCCGCTGTCGCTGCTCATGTCACTGTCGCGGGCTCTCTCGCTGTCGTCCCCGCTGTCATCCGACGAGGGCGCGGAAACGAGTTTCCGCCGCTTGTTGGCAGTGAAGGGAACCTCGTCATCGCTGACAGTCAGGGGCTTGGCCATCTTCCGGATTTTTCCGGTCTTCTCGGCAGTGCTGTCGGCAGCAGCGTTACGGGCCTTGACGTTCGGGTCCATCAAGGTGAGATTGCCCGCTTTCGGGCGTGAGACGAGGTATTTTCCCTCCTTTATATCAAGCGCCGTCACTCTCGTCCCGTCGGCCGCCATCTTGATGATTTTCTTGAGCTCTTTACGCTGCGCGTCAAGGGCGTTCTCCTTGACCGCCGTACCGTATGCCACTGGCATGAATGGATCGCACCACGCCACCTGGCTGGCGCCCTCGATCTTCGACTTGGCGTTGGCGTTGACGTCGCGAAGGCCGTACGCCTCGAGCGCGTCCTTGCAGAAGCCGCAGTTGGCCGAGGTGCAGCGGATGTATTTCACATTTCTCACCCCACAGGCGGCCAATATGCACATCTCAGCGTGATTGCTCTGATTATCCGGGGTGAACGGGCCCGCCGCGTAGACTTGGTAACCGCGATACGCGCGGTTGCCCTTGAGGTGATCCATGATCTTCTGCCCGGGCCCGTCCTTACTTCTCCGGCCGCCGGCAGAGAGACCGCCTACTTTGGAGACGACCAGCACGGTGGCGCTCATGACCGCCACCGTAAAGTTATTGTCCGCGCTGAAAGGCTGTCCGCCGATCCACCCGATGAGCGCGTCGGCCGCGGCTTTCGCGGCGGCGAAGGGGTCTTTCGCCTTCGCCCGAGGCTTGGGATTCCGATAGGGCTCCATACAGCGATCACGTCCTTTCGGTCGCCCTCAGCCAACATGGGGGCGCTCGCGAAATCGACTCACCAGCAAGTAAGGGCAGCGTCACCGAGCCGGCGCGGCTGACCGGTCGTCAGGAAGGGACTCCAGGCCCAGGCAGAGTTCGAACACCGCCGTGAGCCGGTCGACGTCGGCGGGTGACGGCGTCTCGGGGCCGATGAGGCGGCGGACCGAGCCGATGCCCAGGAAGACCGCCGTCGCCATCCGGGCCCGCGCGTGCGCGTCCGGGCCGCCCAGGAGCGCCGCGATGGGCTCCAGCACGGCGGCGTGCAGGCGCTCGCGTACGAGGGCCTGGATCTCGGGGTCGCCCGCCGAGCGTTCGAGCGAGCGCAGGATGGGGGTCTCCGGGTCGTGGCTCATGCGTTGGGCGGCGTACTCGGCCAGCCGCCTGGGCAGGCCCGCCCGGTCGCCCTCGACCACGGCGCGGACCGTCGGCTCGCCCGCCAGCACCTCGCCGAACAGGCCCGACTTGGAGCCGAAGTAGCGGCCCACCAGGGCGATGTTGGCGTCCGCCGCCGAGGCGATCATGCGGACCGTCACCTGCTCATAGCCGTATTCGCCGAACAGCATGCGTGCCGCCTCCAGCAGCCGCTGGCGGGTGGCCGCGCGATCTCGCGGCCGGGCGTCAGTCACCTGCGCTTCCATGCCCGAACTCTACTCAGCGGACCCCACTTGCCGCGCGGCTAGTAAACGGACGTATACTCGCCGAGGAGAAAACGGTAAGAAGGGGATGTGGTGTCTTGGTAGCCCAGACACAGGCCGCGGCCCCCGCGAGGCGGCATTACACCCACCGCGAAATCCTCGAGGTCATGTCCGGGCTCATGCTCGCCATGCTCACCTCGATGATCTCGACCTCGGTGGTTGGCACGGCACTGCCGACGATCGTGGGGGAACTCGGCGGCCAGGACCAGTATTCGTGGGTGGCGTCGGCGACCATGCTGACGATGACGGTCTCCACGCCGTTGTGGGGCAAGCTGTCGGACCTCTGGGGCCGGAAGCTGCTGTTCCAGAGCGCCTTGGGACTGTTCGTCGCGGCGTCGCTCGTGGCCGGTCTGTCGCAGAACATCGGGCAGCTCATCGCGGCGCGCGCCATCCAAGGTCTGGGTGTGGGCGGTCTGTCGGCCCTCGCTCAGGTGATCCTCGGCGACATCGTGTCGCCGCGGGAGCGCGGCCGCTACTCGGGATACATGGGGGCCGTCTTCGGCATCTCCACGGTCGCGGGGCCGCTGCTCGGCGGGTTCATCGTGGACACCGACTGGCTCGGCTGGCGGTGGTGCTTCTACGTGGTCGTCCCGTTCGCGGTGATCGCGTTCGCGGTGATCCAGCGGGTGCTGAAGCTGCCCAAGGTACGGCGCAACACCTCCATCGACATCTGGGGCGCCACGACCATCACGGCCAGCGCTAGCGGGTTGATGCTGCTGCTGACGCTGGGGGGCACGGAGTTCGAGTGGAACTCCTTCTGGACGTACGCCTTGGGGGCTTTCAGCCTGCTCATGCTGGCTCTGGCGGTGCTGTCCGAGCGGACGGCGCGGAATCCGATTCTGCCGCCCAGGCTGTTCAGGAACCCGACGTTCGTGCTGACCAGCATCGCCTCGCTGTTCGTCGGCATGGCGATGTTCGGCGCGATGATCTACCTGCCGCAGTATCTGCAGATCGTCAAGGGGCTGAGCCCCACCGAGTCCGGGCTGATGACGCTGCCCATGGTGGTGGCGTTGTTCCTGGCCGGTGTGATCTCCGGAAAGATCGTCACCCAGACCGGCCGGTGGAAGATCTTCCCGGTGGCGGGCCTGCTGATCGTGGCCGTGGGACTGTTCCTGCTGTCGCGGCTGCACGTGGAGTCGAGTCAGTGGCTCATCGGGTTCGACGTGGGCGTGCTGGGCATCGGGCTCGGCCTGTCGATGCAGATGCTCATCCTGGCCGCGCAGAACGGTTCCGAGCTGCGGGACATGGCCTCCACCACGGCGGGCGTCTCCTTCTTCCGCTCACTCGGCGGCGCCGTGGGCGTGGCCGCGTTCGGCGCGATCCTCACCAACCGCCTCAAGAACGAGATGGCCGACATGCTGCGGGCCGCGCACATCGCGCTGCCCGGCGGCTCCTCACCCAAGCTGGGCAGCCCCAGCTCCATCCAGGCGCTGCCCGGGCCGATCAAGCACATCGTGCTCGAGGCCTTCACCCGCGGCCTGGAGACCGTCTTCATCGTCGGCGTGCCGATCGCGCTGCTCGGCTTCGTGGCGACGCTCTTCCTCAAGGAGCTGCCGCTCAGGGGCGGCGCGGCGCCCGCGCCGGAGCCCAAGCCGCTCAGCAAGGACGACCTGGTCCTGGCCGGACTGCTGCTGGAGCTCATCGCCCAGCGGATCGAGCGGGTCACCGACCAGCCGTCCGCACTGCTGTCCGCGGTCGCCAGGATGGCGCCGCCCGATGACCGAACAGAACGGGAGCGCGCCAGATCGGTCGCGCAGAGCGTGCTGCGTCCCACCTCGCGCGCGCTGATCGCGCAGGCCGCGCCGCCACGGAAAGACCTCGTCACAGGAGGAGTGTCATCATGATTCGCAAGTTCGTGGGCGCCGTCGCCGCTGCCCTGGCCCTCATGGCCGGGCTCTGGCTGATGATCGCCCCGTTCGCCCTCGGCACCCAGCCGGAGAACACCGACTGGACCGACCCGACCACATCCGAGTTCTTCACCGGCCTGGGCGTCGCCCTCGTCGGGCTCATCGGCGTGGCCGCCTTCGCCGCCGCCATCCACGAGGAGCTCGTGGTGCGCGGCCTGGTGGCCGTACGGCAGAAGCAGGCCGAGCCGGAGCCCGAGCCGGTGGCGGCCGCGCCGCAGGCGTCGTCGGCGGAGCTGGCGAGCCTGCTCGCCCCGCTCGTCGAGGCGCTGCGTGAGGACCTGAACACCGCCGGACGCGGCGGCGGCGAGCACCGCCAGAACGGCAAGACCGCCCTGGTGGGAGTGGAGGACAACCGATGAAGGCCAAACTGGGCGTGTCCGCCCTCATTCTGCTGTTCCTGGCCGGCGTGTGGCTGATCGCGGCGCCGTTCGCGGTGGGCTACCAGCCCAGGGGCGCGCTCTACGCCGACGCGACGGTCAATGACCTGTGGGTCGGCGGCGCGCTGGCCGGCCTCTCGTTCGTCGCCCTCGTGATCTACGCGGCCGACGCGCTGCGCGAGCTCGCCGGCCGCGGCAAGCACGTCGCCGACGGCTGACGTGCGAGGCATGCCGTGTTCGGCGAGAGCACAGACGACCGGTGGGAGCCCCTGCTAGGCAAGCTCCCCAGCGGGCAGTTCGAGATCGGCAAGGACGGCACCGGGCTGCTGGTGGTCGGCTTCGACGGATCGGGCCCGAGCCGCAACGCGCTCGCGTACGCGGCCGGGCTCGCCCGGCGGGACAACGCCGCCCTGCTCATCGCGTTCGTGGAGACGCTCACCAGCGCCACCTTGTGGTTCTTCGCGGGCGCGCCGATCATCCCCGACTCGGCCGGGGACCTGACCGAGGATCTGCGGACGGAGCTGAGCGGGGTCGGGGTTCCGTGGCGGTTCGTCTCGGTACGAGGAGACACCGCGCGGGAGCTGGAGACGCTCGCCGCCTCCTGCATGGCCGACGCCATCGTGGTGGGCCGGTCCCGCTCCACGTGGCACACCTTCGGCGGCTCGGTGGCCGTGGGGCTGGCCAAGCGGGCTCGGCGTACCGTGCTGATCGTGCCCTGACCTCGTACGACGTCGCTGATGAGGACGTCGCGTAAGGTGGCCGCATGAAACGTACTGCCGCTGCCTTTGTGGTGTTCGCGTCAGTTTCGTGCGGCGGGCAGGCGCCGGTCGCCTCACAAGAGGGACCCCAGCAGCCCCCGGCCGACGCTCAGGCCGCCGGGGCTCAGACCCAGCCGCCCGTGCCCGCGACGCCCACCCCGACGGCGAAGACCGCCTCGCCCAAGCCCGCGGAGCCGCCCAGGTTCAGTGCCAAGGTCACCAAGGTCTCGCGCAGCCGGCTGCCCTACTCGTGGAAGCCCGGCTGCCCGGTCTCCTACCAGGACCTGCGCCTGATCACGATGACCTACTGGGGCTTCGACGACAAGGCCCACACCGGCGAGCTGGTCGTGCGCAAGACGGTCAGCGGCGACGTCGTCAAGGTCTTCGGGAAGCTGTACGCCATGCGCTACCCGATCAAGCAGATGCGGCTCGTCGACGTCTACAAGGGCGACGACTACGACTCCATCGACGCCGACAACACCTCGGCCTTCAACTGCCGCGCGGCCACCGGGTCCAGCAACTGGTCCAACCACGCCTTCGGCGAGGCGATCGACCTGAACCCGCGCGAGAACCCGTACGTCACCGCGAGCGGCAGCACCGCCCACCCGAACGCCAAGAAGTTCGCCAAACGCCCCGCGAAGGGCGAAGGCGTGATCAACTCCGGCGACCGGGTTGTCAAGGCCTTCGCCTCGGTGGGCTGGGGCTGGGGCGGCGAGTGGTCGGGCACCAGGGACTACCAGCATTTCAGCCGCAACGGCCGGTAACAGCCGGTACGGCCATCGGGCTGACAGAATCAAGTCATGGCGGCTAAGGACGGCGACGGTTGGACCCAGTGCGCCCGGGGGCACCGGCACTGGGGGCTGCACGGGGCTTCGGGACTCCTGGCCGTACACCATGACGAACACGGCGTTCCGTACGTGCTCATGCAGAAGCGCTCATGGTGGAGCCACCACGGCGGCACGTGGGGGCTGCCGGGAGGCGCGCGCGACAGCCACGAGGACGCCGTGGCGACCGCGCTGCGCGAGGCGCACGAAGAGGCGGCCGTACGCGGCGACGGCCTGCGCGTGCAGGGTGTCTACCTGGACGATCACGGCGGGTGGGCGTTCGAGACGGTGATCGCCGAGTCGGCCGAGCTGCTGGCGGCGGCGCCCGCCAACAGCGAGAGCACCGAGCTGCGCTGGGTGCCGCTGCCCGAGATCCCGAGCAGGAAGCTGCACCCCGGCTTCGCCGAGTCGTGGGACAAGATCCAGCCGGAGCTCACCCCCGAGACGCTGGTGCTCGACGTCGCGAACATCGTCGGCGCCCGGGCCGAGCACGGCTGGTGGAAGGACCGGCTCGGCGCGGCGACGCGACTGCTGACCGAGGTGGCGACGCTGCGGCTGCGGCATCAGGTGCTCGCGCAGTGGTACCCACGGATCGTGGCGGTCGTGGAGGGCGCCGCGAAGAAGGCGCCGGACGTGCCCGGCATCGAGGTGGTGGCGGCGACGGACAGCGGCGACGACGCGATCGTGGACGTCGTACGGCGGGCGCGGCCGTGGGAGCGGGTGGTCGTGGTGACGGCGGACAGGGGGCTCAAGGAGCGCGTCAGCAACCTGGGAGCCAGGACCGTGGGCCCCAAATGGCTGCTGTCACAACTGGACGACTAGGACGCCGCCGATGGCTGGACGCTGTCGAAGGCGGCTTTCAGACCGGTCACCTCGAGCACCCGGCGCAGCACCCCCTGCACGCCTGTGAGCCCGAGCGAGCCGCCGCGCTCGCCGACCTTGCGCTGGTGCTCGACCAGCACCCATAAACCGCTGGAATCGCAGAACGCCAGCCCGGCCGTGTCGATGACGATCGAGACATGGCCGGCCGCGATCAGCTCGGCGAGGACCTTCTTGAGCCGGGGCGCGGTCAGCTTGTCGAGGTCACCGTCGAGGCGCACGTTCGCGGCGCCCTCGGCCCGGTCCACCTCAACGCTGAGATCCGCCACCTCCCGAACGTACACCGCTGTCACCACAGCCGCTATGGTGGTGTGCGCACTGGAGGGTTCGCATAGTGGACGAGTGCAGCCGCCTTGAAAGCGGCCAGGTCAGCGATGGCCTCGTGGGTTCGAATCCCACACCCTCCGCCACGCTTGCGGGCAAGGCCGAGTAGCCCAGACGCGAGTGACAGGGCGATGGCAGAATGTGACCATGCGGCCACCCCGAGCGAGATCTTTCAACACCGCAGGCCCCTGCGACCCGCGACGCCATTACATGCTGCCCCCCACGCTACGGCTCCCCGGGGCACGGGCACTCATCGAGATGGATCGCTATTTCGTGCTGCACGCGCCCCGGCAGACCGGGAAGACGACCGCGCTGCGCACCCTGGCGTCCGAGCTGACCGCCGAAGGCGACATCGCCGCTCTGATGCTCTCCTGCGAGCGCGCCAAGTCGGCCGGCGACGACTACGCCGCCGCGGAGTCACTTCTGCTGGATGCCCTCCGTGAGGCCGCCGAGTGGTCGGGATGGCCGGACGAGCTGCTGCCTCCGGATCCCTGGCCGCAGGTCACGCCGGGCAGCCGGTTCGGTTCGGCGTTGACCGAGTGGTGCCACCGCTGCCCGCGCCGGGTGGTGCTGCTCCTCGACGAGATCGACGCCGTGCAGGGCAATAGTCTGGTCAGCATCCTCAGCCAGCTTCGCGACGGTCACAACGCGCGGCCGGGAGGCCGCCCGTTCCCCGTCTCGGTGGTGCTGTGCGGGTTGCGTGACCTGCGTGACTACAAAGTCGCCTTGGGCGGCGACCCCGGCCGGTCCAACCCGGCCAGCCCGTTCAACATCATCACCAAGTCACTGCGCCTGGGCGACTTCACCACCGATCAGATCGCCGAGCTGTACGACCAGCACACACAGGCGACCGGCCAGGAGTTCACCAAGGACGCGGTGGAACGGGTCTTCGAGCTGACCCAGGGACAACCGTGGCTGGTCAACGCCCTCGCCAATGAGGTCATCATTGAGATGAAAGTGAGCGGCACCATCACCACCGCTCAGGTCGACGAGGCCAAGGAGCGGCTGATCCGAGCACGTGCCACCCATCTGGACGCCCTCGTAGCGCGGCTGCACGAACCCCGGGTGGAACGAGTGATCGAACCGATCGTGGCGGGAACGTGGCCAGGCATGGACACTTCTTTCGACGATGACGTCTCCTACGTCCATGACCTGGGTCTCATCCGAGGGGCCAGGGAACTGGAGATCGCCAACCCGATTTACCGAGAAGTCCTGCTACGGGTCCTGGGCGCTCGCACGGAGCGGTTCGTGCGGGCCGATCCGTACAGCTTCGTGCTGCCGGACGGCCGTTTCGATCTGCCGCGCCTGCTGGAGGAGTTCGTCGTGTTCTGGCGCGAGCACGGCGAGGTGCTCATCCGGCAGGAGGGCTACCACGAGGCCGCCTGCCAGATCATCCTCATGGCCTTCCTGCACCGGCTGGTCAATGGCGGAGGCCAGCTCGACCGGGAGTACGCCGCGGGCACCAAGCGCCTGGACGTACTGGTCCGCTGGCCCTACAACGGCCCCGAAGGCGAGCGGCTGGTGCAGCGGGAGGCGATGGAGCTGAAGGTCTGGCGAGCCAGCGAAAACGACCCTAAGCCCGACGGCCTCGCGCAGCTCGACCGATACCTGAACCGCCTCACCCTCACCACCGGCGTGCTAGTGATCTTCGACCGCGCCCCGAAGCCCCACCGTGGAAGGAACGCGGCGGTTTCGAGCAGGCGGCCACACCGTCCGGCCGCCAGGTCACCGTTCTGCGCGTGTGACGGACGGCGGCCGGCCCCGCACTCATTCCCCCTGTGAGACAGCCTGGTAATCAGCGCCACTGAACGCCTCGGACACCGACGGGTCACGGCACAAAGTACGCGTCACAAGACATGGGCGGACCCGACTCGGCTGAGCCCCGGCCGCGCCTCCTGCCGCACGAGAACTTGTCCGCATCCGGACATGCGTGGTGGTCAACCGAGCGCATGTTCAACGCGTCAAACACTGTTCCCGTCGTCTACTTGGAGTCGTGCCATGGGCTACCCCCCGCAGCCGCAAGGCCCGTACGGCGGCCAGCCGTATCAGGCTCAGCCACACAGCCAGCCTCAGTACGGGCCGCCGTCCGGCCCTCAGTACGGGCCGGTGCAGACCAGAATCGTGAAAGAGCGCGGCTTCAACCCGGTCACGTTCGGCGTCCACCTGTGCCTGTGGATCTTCGTGCACTCCTGGTTGACGTTCTTCACGATCGGTTTCTGGCTGCTGGTCGCGATTCCCGTCACGTTCATCGGGTGGCGGGTGAAGCGCACTGTCCCGGTGCAGCATTATCAGCAGGGCCCGTACCCGCCGCGGTATTGAGTCCCTTCGACGCCCATCGGGCTTCGAAGCGAGAGCCGGCATTACGACAACGGCACCTTCCCAGGAGAAGGTGCCGTTTCTGCGGTGTCGGGAGTGTTGAAAGCAGCCGAGCCAGGCAAGGTCCCCCGGGCTCACTCCCCTTGCGCGGCGAATCCGTCGCCGACGCAGGCGGCCAGTTGCAGGTAGGCCTCCCTGGTCGGTTCCTGGAGGCGTTCGAGGTCGATCTCGGCGCCTTCTTCCAGATGCGGGTCGTACGGCACGCGGATCACCGCGCGGCATCGCGCCGCGAAGTGGGCCTCCAGCTTGGAGATGTCGACCGCCGACTTCGAGCGCGGCCGGACGCTGCAGAGCACCACGGTCGCCTCCCGCACCAGGTTGCCGTAGTGGTGCGCCTCCAGCCAGTCGAGCGTCGCCGACGCGGCCCTGGCACCGTCCACGGACGGCGAGCTGACCAGCACGATCTGGTCGGCGAGACCGAGCACGCCGCCCATGGCCGAGTGGAGCAGGCCGGTGCCGCAGTCGGTGATGCAGATCGAGTAGAAGTTCTCCAGCACCTGTGAGACAGCCTGATAGTCGGCGCCGCTGAACGCCTCGGAGACCGACGGGTCACGGTCCGACGCGAGCACCTCCAGCCGCGAAGGCGCCTGCGAGGTGAACGCCCTGATGTCCACATACCTCTTGACCTGGTCGCTCTCGTTGAGCAGGTCGCGTACGGTCGCCGAGGTCTCCAACGTGAGCTTGTCGGACAGCGTCCCGCGGTCGGGGTTCGCGTCGACCGCGATCACCCGGTCGCCGCGCATCGCGGCGAGGGTGGCGCCCAGGCCGACCGTGGTCGTGGTCTTGCCCACACCGCCCTTGAGACTCAGTACGGCCACGCGGTGGTGGCCGGTGGCGACCGGGGTGCGGGCCCTGGTCAGCAGCTCACGGCGGCGGCGGACCTCTGGCGGCTCGCCCGGCTTGATCCAGCCGCCCGACGCCTTGTAGATCAGCCGGCGCCAGCCTTTGGAGGGGGCGTTGCGGCGGCCGCGCAGCAGCGACTCGGGGTCGAGGCTGTCGGCCGTGGGCCTGCCGGTGATCGGGGGGCGGGGCGGGGCGTTGAAGACCGGTACGGGGGCGGGGCGGCGGCGCGGAGCGGGGGGCTCCGGCTCTTCGAAGGCGCGCGGCTTCGGCTCTTCGAACATGCGCGGCTTCGGCTCTTCGAAGGTGCGCGGCTGCTCGTAGGCGCGGTCCTGGTCGTAGGAGCGCGGCTGGTCCCACGAGCGGTCCTGCTCGCGTGAACGGTCCTGCTCAAAGGAACGGTCCTGCTCGTGGGAACGGTCCTGCTCGTAGGCGCGGTCCCGCTCGCGGTTCTGCTCGTACGGCTTCGGCTCGTCGAACAGCCGGGACGGCGGCTTCGGCTCGTCGAAGGCGCGAGGGGGCGGCTCGTCGAGGGTCCGCGACTCCTCGAAAGCGCTGGGCTCCTCGAAAGCGCGGGGCTCCTCGAAGGCGCGCGGCTGCGACGGCTGGTCGAGGGCCGACGGCTTGTCCAGAGCGGACGGCTTGTCCAGGGCCGATGGCTTGTCCAGGGCCGATGGCTTGCCGAAGGCGGACGGCTGGTCGGCGGCCGAAGGCTTCTCGGCGGCCGGCGGCTTGTCGAAGCTCAGCGGCAGATCGAAGCTCAGCGGCTTGTCCGAGGCGGGCTTGTTGAAGAGGGGCTTCTTCTCGGACACGGGCTTGTCGAAGCCAGGCGTGTCGAAGGCAGGCGGGGGGTCGAACGCGGGCGGGTCGAACGCGGGCGGCGTGTCGAAGTTCAGCGACTTGTCGAAGGTCAGCGGGACCTCCAGCCGTGGCTCCGTGGCGTCCTCCGGGGGCGGCGGCTCGAAGGTGCCCGGAGAGGGCTCCTCGGCCCTGTCCGCCTTCTCGGCCGGGCGCGGCTCGTCGAAGGTCTCCGCTGGGCGCGACCACTCCGGCGGCACGGGCCAGGCGGACTTCGTCTCCTCCTCCGCCTCCTCGGCCACCGGCTTCTTCGCCGGCTCCGGGAAGGACAGCAGCGAGTAGGAGTCGGTGTCGTCGGGCCGGGGCAGCGGCTTGAGCGGCGCCAGGAACCCGTCGTCGGACTTGCCCAGGCTCACCGGCGGCGAGACGGGCTGGGCCTCGTCCTTCGTGCCGATGTCCGGGCGGCCGATGTCCGGCTTGCCGAAGTCCCTCGTACCGAGGTCCTTCGTGCCGGACGGCGAACTCCCCGCGTCGGCGAGCTCCTCCGCGGGCGCAGTGCCGTACACGGAGTCGACCGCGGCCCTGAACAGCGGCGTCGGCGCCTCGTGTTGGGTCGGCACCGAGAGCCAAGGGTCCTGGGGGTACGGCGAAGCGACGGAGTCCTCCGAGGCAGAGGCGCTGACCGAGATCGGAGCCTCTTCCGTCTCCTTGATCGCGTCCAGCCAGGCCAGCTGTTCCTCGAGAGATTCCTCTCGATCGTGTCTTGCCACCGTGTTTCTCCCCCTGGTGGGTGTAAAGGGGCAGCAAATACATTGCAGGTTAACGCCATGACTCGCGGCAGTGGTCGCCAACCTATAACTTCCTTGCCCGGCTACGGTGATTGCATGCGAGCCATCGAGATCACCAGGCCCGGACCACCAGAGGTTCTGGAGTGGCGGGAGGTACCCGATCCACGTCCTGACCGGGGGGAAGTCCTCATCGACGTGGTGGCTGCCGGGGTCAACCGGGCCGACCTCCTTCAACGCCAGGGATTTTACGATCCGCCGCCCGGCGCGCCACCGTACCCGGGGCTGGAGGTCTCCGGCGTGGTGGCCGAGATCGGCGAGGACGTGGAGCATGTCACGCCGGGCGACGAGGTGTGCGCGCTGCTGGCCGGGGGTGGCTACGCCGAGCGGGTGGCCGTGCCGTGGCAGCAGGTGATGCCCGCGCCCGAGGGTGTACGGCTGGTCGAGGTGGCCGGGCTGCCCGAGGTGGCGTGCACGGTGTGGTCCAACGTGTTCATGGCCGCCCGGCTGCGGCGCAGCGAGACGCTGCTGGTGCACGGCGGGGCGAGCGGGATCGGGACGTTCGCGATCCAGCTGGCCAAGGCGTTCGGGTCGCGGGTGGCCGCGACGGCCGGGTCGGCGGCGAAGCTGGACCGCCTCAAGGAGCTGGGCGCCGACGAGACGGTCGACTACCACGAGGAGGACTTCGCCGAGCGGGTGACGGCCGACGTGATCCTCGACATCGTCGGCGCCAAATACCTGTCCAGAAATATCCGGACACTTCGTACGGGCGGCCGGCTGGTGATCATCGGGCTCCAGGGCGGTGCCAAGGCCGAGATCGACCTGGGCGCCCTGATGGCCAAGCGAGCGACCGTCCACGGCTCCACGCTGCGCGCCCGCCCGGCCGATGAGAAGGGCGTCATCGTGCGCGGCGTCGTCGACAACGTGTGGCCGCTGATCAGCGCGGGTGCCGTACGCCCTGTGGTGTACGCGGAGGTGCCCATGGCGGAGGCCGCGGAGGCACACCGAATGATGGAATCGGGAGAGCACATCGGCAAAATCCTGCTAGTACGGTGAGTGTTATGAATGCTGAGGACAACAACACCCCCCACATCGTGGTGGTGGGCCCGGACTTCCAAGGTCAGGGCGATAACGGCGAGGATGAGCGCTCGGTGACGAACCTCGTCGAGCAGCCCGCCAAGGTGATGCGCATCGGCAGCATGATCCGGCAGCTTCTCGAAGAGGTCCGGGCGGCTCCTCTCGACGAGGCCAGCCGTAAGCGGTTGAAGGAGATCCACGAGTCGTCCATCAAGGAGCTCGAGGACGGCCTGGCCCCCGAGCTGGTCGATGAGCTGGAGCGGCTGTCGCTGCCCTTCACCGACGAGAACGGCACGCCGCCCAGCGAGGCCGAGCTGCGCATCGCGCACGCCCAGCTCGTCGGCTGGCTCGAAGGCTTGTTCCATGGCATCCAGACGACGCTGTTCGCGCAGCAGATGGCGGCGCGGGCCCAGTTGGAGCAGATGCGCAGGGCGCTGCCCGGCGTGCCCCACGGTGACGACTCGCAGCGGCCGCACGGCGGCTCGGGCCCCTACCTGTAAAGCTCTTCGAGTACGAGCGCGACACCGTCGTCGTTGTTGGCCGCCGTCACATGGTCCACGGCGGCCAGCACGTCAGGGTGCGCGTTGGCGACCGCGTAGGACGTACCGGCCCAGCCCAGCATGGGCAGGTCGTTTGGCATGTCACCGAATGCCACCACCTGTGATGGTTTGATCTCATACCGTGCGGCGAGCGCGGCCAGGGCCGTGGCCTTCGTCACACCGTGGGCGCTCATCTCGATCAGCCCCCGGCCGCTGGAGTGCGTGGGGGTCACCAGGTGTCCCACGAGCCCGCACACGGCCTCGTGCAGCGGGTCGGGAGCCATGTCCGGGTGCAGGGCCAGCAGCTTGGCACAGGGTCGTGAGGTCAGTGTCGCCGCGCCGACGCGGAGTCCGCCGATGGCCTTGCTGTCCCACCCACCGAGTGGGAAATCGGACTCATGCGCAAAACCACCTTCATACTCGACCGAAAATGCGAGTTCGGGCACGTTCGCTCTTAGCTGAGCGACGACTCGCTCCAGTACCTCGACCGTGATGAGGTGAGATTCCACTATCTGTTCGGTATGCAGATCGTAGATCAACGCACCGTTTGCACAGATTGCCAACCCTCGGTGACGCACCGCACCCGCCACACTGCTCATCCATCTAGGCGGGCGACCCGTGACGAACACGAGGACGGCACCAGTTTCTTCGACTCTCGCGAACGCCGCTGCCGTACGGGGAGAGACGGTTCCGTCGGTCCGCAGAGCGGTTCCGTCGAGGTCGGTGGCCACAAGACGCGGCGTTGCAAGGCTTCGCATAACAGGTTCCAGTTTGCCCGGTCATGCCGCCGGCCAGAAATCTTCCTGGGGAGGGGAACACCAACGCGCCAGAATGGTGTTAGATGTGATGGCGTTGTATTAGCTGATCCCGTTGTGAAAACCAGCATGACTTTGTCTGAGCCACCCCGGGTGCTTGCTGTACGACACACCGGGACTCGCGAGGTGCGGGTCCCATAGATTCACATCCTGAGGGAGAGCTTTTATGGCTCAGGGAACCGTCAAATGGTTCAACGCCGAGAAGGGCTTCGGCTTCATCGCCCCGGACGGCGGTGCGCCGGACGTGTTCGTGCACTTCTCCGAGATCGTCGGCAACGGCTACCGCAGCCTTGAAGACGGCCAGCGGGTCGAGTTCGAGATCACGCAGGGACAGAAGGGGCCCCAGGCCTCGCAGGTCCGTGCCATCTGACCTGTAGCAGCGAGATAGACCGGGGTTCGCTTCCAGCGGGCCTCGGTCTTTCGCTTTCCTGGGCCCTGCTGTGGTGACAGCCCGGTCACAGGTGTGACTCAACTCACACAGCGGTCGAACCACTGATGCTTCACCGCCATCGGCCCATACATGAGGTACGCATGGCTATGTCACCCAGCGACCTTGGTCGCCGTGTTCGTGCTGCTACTCAACGATCATCTGTTCAAGCGGTGGGCTCGCCGAAGGCTCACAGGGCCCTCAGAGCGCCTGACAGCGCCGCTGGAGCGTCGGGCGGATCACTGGCCGCTTCCAGGGCTCTCGGAGCGTCTGGCTAGGCTTCCGGAGCGCCTGAGGGTGATCTCCGGGCGGCTGCCAAGGCTTCCGGAGCGGTGGCGGGTGGTGGCCGTGGTGCCGCTGGCCGGGTTCG
The DNA here is from genome assembly GCF_040648335.1 of Nonomuraea sp. NPDC049158. NCBI lineage: Bacteria > Bacillati > Actinomycetota > Actinomycetes > Streptosporangiales > Streptosporangiaceae > Nonomuraea > Nonomuraea sp. NPDC049158. Next base: position 63,714 of record NZ_JBEZDM010000013.1, on the reverse strand, counting down.
CCGTGGCGGCGACGGCGGCCGCTGAGCCGCCTTCCGTGGCCGACTCCGTACAGGTGGAGGGAGATCAGATCGTCGTGCTGATCGCCGGCCGCGATCAGGGCTCCACCACGGGGATCTCCTCCGTGGACGGCGGGGTCACCTGGTCCGACTACTACGGCAGGCCGGTGCGGCCGCCGCAGACCGCCGCCTGCGTGCCCGGGCAGCCGCAGCGGTGCTACCGGGTGCTTCCCGGACGGCCGGCGGTCGCCGAGTCCGACGACGGGGGCAAGACGTGGCGGCCCTCCTGGAGCCTGTCGGACGACCAGTACGACCGGTTGGCCAGGCGGTACGACCCGAGCTCCACGGCCGGGCCCAGGTCCCTGGCGCTGGCCGTACAGGCTCGTCCCGGAGGCCATGTCGTGGTCGTCGCCAACGGACTGGACGGCGTGCTCGTACGGGACGTCGCCGGAACATGGCGGCGGGAGGGATGGCCGGAGCCGCTCGCCTTCGTCGGGGACGAGACGGCCAACCTGGATCCCGAGCAGCGCGTGGCGCTGGTCCTCGCCGCTCTGATGCTGCTCGGCGCCGTCGGGACGGGGATGCGGCGGTTCGGCGGTGTCTATGCCGCGTCCGCGTTGGTGGTGTGCGTGGGGCTGTACGTCGCGCTCGGCGCGGACGGCGATCCGGCGGCGCTGGCGACCGGCATGACGCTGCTCGGGGCCATGGTGTGCCTCGCCGTCGCCATCGCCGGGCTGGCGAGTGGTGTGGCGGTGGCCGTCGGGTTCGGGGCGGCGCCGCTGGTGTACGCGGCCGTGTACGTGCCGTTCTACGGCTGGGTCCACGGGATGCCGGGCTCGTACGCCATGGCGGTGGGGGCCGCTGTTGTCATGACGGCGGGGGTGGTGGCGGCGAGTGGCGCGCTCATCAAACGCGACATCCACCACCGCACGGCCACCTACGGACCGGCCTGAGCCTCAGACCCGACCGCTTGAGCCGGCCCAGGCCCCGGACCCTTTAAGGCCCGGACCGGCTCAGACGCGGACCGCCTGAGCCGGCAGAGGTCTACTTGGGTGGCTCCAGGACGTCGAGGCCCACATACGGGCGCAGTGCCTCGGGCACCACGACCGAGCCGTCGGCCTGCTGGTGGTTCTCCAGGATCGCGACCATCCAGCGGGTGGTCGCCAGCGTGCCGTTGAGCGTGGCCAGGTGCTGGGGCTTGCCGTCCTTGTCGCGGTAACGCACGCCCAGCCGACGGGCCTGGAACTCGGTGCAGTTGGACGTGGAGGTCAGCTCCCGGTAGCGCCCCTGGGTCGGGATCCACGCCTCGCAGTCGAACTTACGAGCCGCCGACATCCCCAGGTCTCCGGCCGCCGTGTCGATGATGCGGTAGGGCACCTCGATCTTGGCGAGCATGTCCCGCTCCCAGGCGAGCAGCCGCTGGTGCTCCTCGCGCGCCTCCTCGGGGCGTACGTAGGAGAACATCTCCACCTTGTCGAACTGGTGGACACGGATGATCCCGCGGGTGTCCTTGCCGTAGGAGCCGGCCTCCCGGCGGAAGCACGACGACCAGCCGGCGTAGCGGAGCGGCAGCTCGTCGCCGCCCAGGATCTCCTGGGCGTGGTAGCCCGCCAGCGCCACCTCCGAGGTGCCGACCAGGTAGAGGTCGTCCTCGGGGAGACGGTAGATCTCCTTGTCGTGGGCCACGTGGAAGCCGGTGCCCTGCATGGTCTCCGGCTTGACCAGCACCGGAGTGATCATCGGGGTGAACCCGTTGGCGATCGCCTGCTGCATGGCCATGTTGAGCAGGCCGAGCTGCAGCCGCGCGCCGACGCCCTTGAGGAAGAAGAACCGCGAGCCGGACACCTTGGCGCCGCGCTCCATGTCGATGGCGCCGAGCAGTTCGCCCAGCTCCAGGTGGTCCTTCGGCTCGAAGTCGAACACGCGGGGCTCGCCATGGGTCTCGAGCACGACATAGTCGTCCTCGCCGCCATGGGGCGCTTCCTCGTCGACGATGTTGGGCACCGACTGCACGAGCTCGTCGAGCTCGGCGCCCAGCGTCTCGGCCTCCGCCTCGGCCGTCTTGACCTGGCCGGCCAGGTCCTTGGCCCGCTGAAGCAGCGCGGCCTTGTCCTCGCCCTGCGCCTTGGAGACCGACTTGCCCAGACTCTTCTGCTCGGCGCGCAGGGACTCGAACGAGGTCAGCGCGGCGCGGCGGCGCTCATCGAGGTCGAGCAGCGTGTCGACGATCGAGTCGTCCTCGCCGCGGGCACGCTGCGAGGCCCGTAGCCGGTCGGGATGCTCACGAAGGGTACGCAGGTCAATCACGGATAAAGGCTACCGGCGCCCGGCCACCGCCCGCCTCAGGATTAGACGCGTCCGGCGCGGATTCGCGCCAGCCACTCGCCCGCCTCGGCGAACTCCGGGTCGGCCGTGCCCTTCTTGATCTGCGGCGCGACACCGTCGGCACGCGGGTAGCTGCCCAGGAAGCGCACGTCGCCGCAGATGCGGTGCAGGCCCGAGATCGCCTCGCCCACGCGCGCGTCGGCGACGTGTCCCTCGAAGTCGAAGTGGAAGAAGTAACGGCCGATGCCGCCGCCGGTGGGCCGCGACTCGATGCGGGTCAGGTTGACCCCGCGTACGGAGAACTCCGTCAGCATCTCCAGCAGCGCGCCCGGGTGGTCGTCGGCCAGGAACACGACGAGCGTGGTGCGGTCGTAGCCGGTCGGCGCGGGCAGCTCTCCCCCGCGGCTCACCCGTACGAACCTGGTCACGGTGTCGTTGCGGTCGCCGATGTCGTCGGCGAGCTCCACCAGCCCGTAGTGCTCGCCCGCGATGCGCGCGGCGATGGCCGCGTCGTACGGCGAGCCGGGCAGCGCGACCTCCTGAGCCGCGGCGGCCGTCGAAGGCGCCGCCACCACGACCGCGTCGGGCAACTCCCGGGCGCAGAACGCGCGGCACTGCGTGATGGCCGCGGGATGCGTGTAGACCCGCTTGATGTGCACGATCTCGGTGTCGGGCCGGGCCAGCAGCGAGAAGCGCACCGGCAGCAGCAGCTCCGCCGTGATCAGCAGCGGCTCGCCCCAGGCGAACTCGTCGAGCGTCGTGGTGATCGCGCCCTCGATCGAGTTCTCCAGCGGGACGACCGCGCCGTCGGCCTCGCCGTTACGGGCGGCGGCCAAGGCGGCGCTGACGTTGGCGCGGGGCAGGCGCTCGGCTTCGGGCGCGAGGAGCCGCAGGGCCTCTTCGGTGAAGGTGCCTTCCGGTCCGAGATAGGCGAGTCTGGGCATGCTTACAGAGTATCCGCAGGTAGTCGGGTAGTGCGGACCTTTCCGGCCTTTACCATCGGCCCGCCTGCGCGTCGATCAGCGGGCCGTGTCCCAGCCGGGCCGCTCGCACCGCCTGCTCCTCCTCCGGAGACAGCGGCTCCTCTCCCTTGCCGCTCACCACCGGTCGTACATAGGTGCGGGTCTCGGATCGTCCGTTGATCGAGGTCAGTACGATGCCGTCGCCCAGTCCGTTGATCATCGCGATCGAGAACGACAGCCGCCCGGTCATCTCCGCCAGCGCGTCGTATCGGCACACGGCGACGTCCCGGATGGCCTTGAGATCGCCCTTGCCCTCGCTCGTCTGCATGACCAGCGTCTGCCGGCACTCGTCCAGGGCGGCCCTGGCCTGCTTGAGCGCTCTGTAGCCGATGGTCACGCCACTCACCCCGGCGACGAGGCCCACCAAGACCCATACGGTAATCAGCACGTAACAGAGGGTAATCGTTCGTCAAGCCAGGTCGCGCCGTTTCGGCAACCAGGAGACCAACAACCAGACCAGACCCAGCGCGCCCAGCCCGTAGCCGTCCTGCACGATCTTGTCGAGCACCGGCACCCCCGCCACCTTCAACGCCACACCCCACCAAGGGATGGGCAGCACGTAGTACAACCACACCCCCACGGCCACCCGCACCCTCACCGGATCGCGCCCGTCACCCACGATGGCCCCGAGCACCACGACCACCCAGGCGAGATGGTGGATCCAGGCGACCGGGGAGAGCAGCACGGCCATGAGCCCGACCAGCGCGACGGCGGTGATCGGGTCCTTCGCCTGGTACGCGGCGCGCGCCCCGCGGAAGCCGTACCAGCCCACGACCGCCACCAGGGCGATCCAGATCACGGACGTCACCGCGTCGGGCAGGTACAGGCGGATCAGCATGCCGCGGATCGACTGGTTGGTGGTGGCGGCGTTCGCGCCGAGCCGGTTGGGATCGAACAGCGCGGAGAACCAGAAGTCGGCCGCGTCCTGCGGAATCACCACGAACGGCAACAACGTGAGCAGCGCCGCGGCGAACGCCGCCATGAAGAACGTCCGCCACTGCCGCGTCACCAGCAGGTAGATCAAGAAGACGCCCGGCGTGAGCTTCACCGCCGTGGCCAGCCCGATCAGGAACCCCCGAGGCCACCACGGCCTCCTGGCCACGCAGTCGGCCAGGCACAACGCGACCAGCAGGATGTCCACCTGCCCGAACCGGACCTGGTCGCGGATCGGCATCAAGTACGTGCAGGCCACCATCAGGAAGGCGAAGAGCCACGGCGCGTACCGCGCCAACCCGTCCCGGTGTGCCGCCTGCCCCTCCTGGTGCGCCGCCAGCACCCCTCTGAAGGAGTACGCCACCACGACGGCCAGCGACACGAAGACCCCGGCGGTCCACACCCACTGGGCGGTATCCCAGGACATCTTGGCCAGCAGGACGGCCAGCATCGCCGCCACCGGCGGGTAGGTGAACGGCAGCAACTGAGGCGCGGGCGTGGCGAACTCGTAGACGGCCCGGCCGTCGAGGATCATCTGCCCGCCGGTCCGGTACACATCCAGATCGACCAGCCGCTGATCGTCGGGATTGGTCAGCCACTGCTGCACCAGCGGTGCGACGGACACCGCGATGAGCAGGGCGGCAATCGCCCACGCCCACCACTGCCGCCGGATCGTCGTCGCCCTGCCACCTGTCACGGTGTGGCACGTTACCGTGGCTGTTGTTGATCGAGCGCGTCGATACTGGGGGTCCCGCACATGCCGCACGCCACTTTCAGCGCGGCCTCCCCCGCCTCGGACCGCCCTCCCATGCCACGAGAAACCCCCGCCTGGCCGCCTCAAGAATCCCCTGCCCGGCGCGGCCACCGCCGGGCCGTCCTGGTCTTCGTCGCGGTGCTCCTCGCCACCGTTCTGACGCCCGTCATCGGCGCCGGCCCGGCCGCCGCAGCCTCGATATCTGTTTCGGGTCCCGTCCCGGCATCGTCCGCGCGCGGTCGTGTGGCGATCATCGGGGTGCCGGGGCTCCAGTGGAGTGACCTGGACGAAACGCGTACCCCCAACCTGTGGAAGCTGGTCGCCCACGGCGGCTCCGCCTCGCTGTCCACACGTGCCGTGCCGCCGCCCGACCGCGGCATCACCTGCCCGATGGCCGGATGGCTGACCGTGTCGGCGGGCCAGCGGGCCGGGACGGCTGGGCGTGGGTGCCCCGCTGTCCCGACGCCTCAGGTCATTGGCGAGGCCGCCACGGTCCCGGGCTGGTCGGCGCTGGTCGCGAACCAGGCCGAGACCGGGTACGACGCACGGCTCGGCACCCTGGGCCAGCTCGTGACGTCCTCGGGCGGTCATGTCGCCGCCATCGGGCCAGGCGCCGCGGTGGCCGCCGCCGATACGACCGGAAAAGTCGCCAGATACGTCGACACGCCGGAGGCTCTCGGCGACCCGACTCCCTACAACCTGATCGTCATGGACGCCGCCGACCTGGCCGATGCCTGGGCCCACCAGCCGCTCGACGAGCACGGCGTGCACACCCCGCTCCCCACCGCGACGCGTCAGGCCGCCGCCGCGCGGGCGGATCACCGCATCGGCGACCTGCTCGGCAGGCTGCCGGGTGACACGACCGTCCTGGTGGCGGGCGTCTCCGACCTCACCCCGGACCCCCATCTCCACGTCGCCATCGCCACCGGCCCCTCCCCGAGCGGCCGGCCGTACCAGCACGGCTATCTGACGGCGACCTCTACCCGCCAGGACGCCCTGGTCACGATCACCGACCTGACCGCCACCGCGATCCAGTTGCTGGGCCTGGAGGCGCCGCGCGAGGTGGTCGGGCGCGCCTGGCAGAGCGACGGTACGGCGGGCGCGACCCCACCCGTCGACACGGTCAACGAGCTGTCGGACAGCGACCTGGCCAGCCAGGTGCTTCGGGAGGTCCGCGGGCCGTTCTTCGCGGTGTTCGTGACGCTACAGCTGCTCTTCTACGCCTTCGCCGCCCTGGCCCTGCGCCGCCGTCGCCGCTCCGCCTCCGTCTCCGCAGGTGAAACGGCCACCGACGCCACGCCTGTGGGGGCCGCGTCCGGTGAGGCGACGCCCACTGAGGCGGGGTCCGCTGAGAGCGAGTCCGCTGAGGCCCGGCCCGCTGAGAGCGGGTCCGGTGTCGCCGCGTCCGCTGAGGCCGGGCTTGCGGAACCCACCTCCGCGGGGACTCACGGTGACGCCGGAGGGTCGTCGGCGGAGTCGGCGGGGGCTCTGTCGGGGTACGAGGCGGCGAGTGCTTCTCGGCTGCTGGCCGTCGTGCAGGTGGTGGCCGTGGTCAGTGGGTCCATCGCGGTCTCGACGTTCCTGGCGCAGCTGGTGCCGTGGTGGGCTCTCCCGCTGCCGATGCTCGGCGTCATCGTGACCATCCTCGCCTTCGCCGCCGTGATCATGGGGCTGGCCTTCGCCGGGCCGTGGCGGGCGCACGTGCTCGGGCCCCTGACCGTGGTCGCCGGCATCACCTCCGTCGCCCTGCTCATCGACGTGATGACCGGTTCGAAGTTGCAGGTCAACGCGGTGACCGGCTACGAGCCTGTCACCGGGGGGCGGTTCTACGGGTTCTCCAACATCGCCTTCGCCGTGTACGCGACGGGGACCGTGCTCGCGCTGGCCGGAGTCGCTCAGTGGCTGCTCAGGAGGGGGGTGTCCAGGTTCGTGACGGTGCTGGTGTGCGGGGCGTATGGGGGGTTGGCGGTGTTCGCCGATGGGTGGCCGTCGTGGGGGGCGGACTTCGGCGGGGTCCCGGCCTTCGTGATCGGGCTGGCCGTCTTCCTCATCCTGCTCGCCGGGCGGCGGGTCTCGGTCGTGAAGCTGCTGCTGGTCGGGGTGGCGGGAGCGGTGCTCATCGGAGGCATCTCGCTCTTCGACTGGCTGCGGCCGGCGGCGCAGCGTACCCATCTGGGCAATTTCGTCCAGCAGATCATCGACGGTCAGGCGTGGACGGTGATCGGGCGCAAGTTCGGCGCGATGATCGGCGTCACCGTCGGGAACTGGTCTCTCACGCTGCTCACGCTGGTCGCGCTCGCGTTCCTCTTCTGGGTGCTCAACCGGCCGTCCCGGTGGGGTGCTCCGGCGCTCGGTCAGGCGTACGCGCTCGCGCCGACGCTCCGGGCGGGCCTGTTCGGGGCGCTCACGTGCGCGTTCATCGGGTTCCTCATCAACGACTCGGGCATCGCCATCCCGGCCATGGCGCTCACCGTGGCGGTGCCGTTGACGCTCGCGGCGTCCGTACGCGCCCTGCGGCTCGCCACGACCACCACACCAGAGCCGCCGTCAGCGCGAACAGGGCCCACGGAGCGATCCGCGACCTGACCACCGTCTGGAGCCAGTCGAGGTCCTGCGGCATGACGTCGTTGTCGAGGACGCGGGCGGGCAGGTAGGCCAGGGACAGGACGAGCAGGTGCGTCAGCAGCAGCCCGTCGAGCGCCGACGCCCCGATCAGGGCGAGCATCCCGAACGCCAGGCCGTCGTACCAGGGCAGGATGTACGGCGTCGCGAACAGGTAGGCGATCACGATCACGGCGGAGACGACGGGGGCACTCAGCCCCGCCGGCCCGTGGGCGCCCGCATGGCCCTGGTAGCCGTCGCGCCTGGACACCAGGCGGAACAGTGACCACGCCACCAGGGCGAGCACCAGCAGCGAGCCGATCTGGATCTCGCCTCGGTAAGCGCTGCCCGCGCCGACGATCGACTGCAGCCAGCCCTGGACCAGTTTCCAGAACGAGGCCAGCGAGATCGACTTGCTGGTGCGGGTCATCGGGCCGATCGCCTCGGCCCCGACGATCACGTAGCCGACGACCACCACGGCCAGAGCGGTACCCGCCATCAGGGCCAGGCGGCCGGGGCGCCGGCGCAGCTCCCAGGCGGGGCCGAGCGCCACGAGACCCGCGTTGATCTTCACCGCCACGCCGAGGCCGAGCAGGAGCCCGGAACCGACCGGGCGGCTCCGGGCCAGAAGGGCGGCGACCATGCAGGCGATGGCCAGGGTGTCAACGTGCATACCGGCGACCAACTGGTAGAGCAGCAGCGGGTTGGCGGTCCAGAGCAGAGCCGCCCGCAGCCGTCTGGCGGGATCATCCCGGGTGAAACGGTCGATCAGCAGGCCCGTCGCGATGAACGCGACCGCGTTGACCAGAGCCAGCACGAAGATGGTCAGCCGGAGCGAATCGCCGCCGATCCAGCTCGCCAGAGCCTGCACAGCCGTCGCCACCGGGCCGTAGACGCTCGGCTCCTCACGCCAGGGGGCCTCCACCGCGCGGGCGATGGGGTCGATGGGCAGGTCGACGGCTCCGTGCGTGTACGGGTTGACGCCCAACGTCACCATGCGTCCGTAGGCGGCGTAGTTGAGGTGGTCGCCGGAGCCGGATGGAGGCAGGAACGCCAGCAGCGCGGCGGCCAGACAGCCCAGGCGCACCAGCAGCCGAGGGTCCGGCAACCACTGACCGCCGTCGAACGACCACTGACTACCGCCGAACGACGTGAATCTGCCGCTGGCGGATAGCGGGGCGGCGGGTGAGGGGGTGACAGGTGAGGAGTTGGCGGGCGAGGAGGTGGCGGGCAGCGCGGACGCACGGGAGAGGGCGAGCAGCAGGCCTAGCGAGCCGAGCGCGCCGAGCACGATCGCCGCCGCGCCGAGCCCCACCACGAGGTGGGGGGCGGGGTGCACGTTCAGGGAGTAGGGCGGCTGCCAGGTGGGGCCGCTCAGAGCAGGGACCATGACGGACGGGCCGAGGAGGCCGATGGCGATCGTCAGCAGGGCCGAGGCGCCGATCGCCGCCGTGGCCGACTGGGCGAGCCGGCCTGGCGCCTTTCCGCGCCGCGTCTCCGAAGTCACCCGCAAATTCCAGCACACTCGCCGGAACGCTCAGGCCCGAGCCCGCCAGGCCGCCTGCGTCGACGGGCCCTCGCTCCACCTGGCGAAGAGGCCCCAACGGGCGATCTGCCGGCGGCCTGCTGCCCACCTAGCGGGGGCCCAGCAGGTCGGGCGCCCACCTGGCGAGGGACCCCCGGCAGGCGGCCTGCCAAGGCCAGTGAGGGCGGGCGAGCGCGGTCAGGCCGGCTGGGAGTCCAGTTGCGTCAGGAGCCGTGCCTTGCCCGAGCGGTCCAGCCAGGTGTTGAAGTCCGTGAGGGTGGCGTTGGCCTTGCGCAGGGGCTCGAGGTCGGTGTCGTAGTAGGTCTCGTTCGCCCAGGTGAAGACCTTCGCGACCTCGGGGTCGTGCTCCCAGAGGACGTCCAGCGGAATCCGGGTGTGCGGAATCTGGCGCCCGGCCGCCTTGCCGAGCGCGGCGGCGATCTGCGGGGCGGTCAGCCGGTCGCCGGTGATCTCCATCGCCTGCCCCAGATAAGTGTCCGGGTCCGCGAAGGCCAGCGCGGCGAAGGCGCCGGTGTCGTCGATGGCGATGAGCTGCATGACCAGGTCGTCGTGCCAGGGCACGTTGAGCGAGCCGTTCTGGAAGAACCGCGCCGGGCTGGTGAAGTCCTCCATGAACCCGGCGGGGCGCAGGATCGTCGCGGGCACACCCAGCTCGCGGATGCGCTCCTCGATCTGCCACTTGTCGATGGCGCCCCAGCCGTGCTCCACGTAGAAGCTGTTCTGGCTCTCGACGCCGCCGACCGAGGAGTACACCAGGTGCCGCACGTCCGCGGCCTTGGCGGCGTCCGCGACGTTCTTGCCCTGGGCGATCTCGTTGTCGTTGGCGGACTGGACGCTGTAGATGCCGTACACACCGCGGGCCGCCGCGTCGATGGAGGCGCGGTCGTCCAGGTCGCCGCGGACGAGCTCGGCGCCGGCGGCGGCGAGCGCGACGGCCGCGGGGGCGCTCTCGTCCCGGACGAGGGCGCGGACCCGCCAGCCGTCGGCGAGCAGGTGACGGGCGGTGGCGCCGCCCTGGTTCCCGGTGGCGCCGGTGACGAGGACGGTCTTGTCGAGGGTGCTGTTCATGACTCGCTCCAGGTGTTGCCGCTGTGTCGAGGTGACTGTATGACGAAATTTGAAAGTTAGTCAATCGATAAATATGAGTTGACCAGATCTCGTATGGGGTCATACGGTTCCTACGTGAGCGCCAACGCCGAACGACTCCGAGACCCGCAGCAGCGCGCCGAACGGGCCACCCGCATCCTCGACGTGGCAGCCGACCTGCTGCTGCGCCACGGCTACCGGCGGGTGACCATCGACGACGTGGCCGAGGGAGCCGGCATCGGCAAGGGCACGGTCTATCTGCACTGGAAGACCCGCGAGCAGCTGTTCAGCGTGGTCTTCGCCCGCGAGGTGCTCTACGCCATGGACGAGCTACGGCAGGCGCTGCGGCAGGACGCGACGGTATGCCTGCTGCACAACTTCGCGCGCGCCTACTTCGTGGCCATCACCAACCGCCCGCTGCTGCGCGGGTTCCTCCTGGCCGATCCCCACCTGCTCGGCAAACTGACCAGCTCGCCCGACACCGCCCGCGACGAGCGGCACGGCACCATGGCGAGCGACTACCTCAACCTGCTCACCGAGTACGGACTGCTCCGCGATGACATGCGCACCGACGAGATCGGCTACGCCTACCAGGCCACGTTCGAGGGCTTCCTGCGCGCCGAAGGCGATGCTCCCGCCGATGGTCCGGAGCAACGGGCGGACCTGCTCGCGCGGACCGTCCAACGCGCCTTCGAGAGCGAGGCGGCCATCCCCGAGGCCAGGCTGCGCGACCTCGCCGCGGCCACCGTCACCCTGCTCAGCGACCTGATCGACGCCGATCGCGCCGAGTCCGGCATCCCCGAGGGCTGACGTCCAAGGACACCTACCGCAGATAGGGCAGGACGGTTCGGAAGTCCCGCGCACCGCGGCCCTCTTCGACGGACGCGCCGCCGGAGCCCGCCCCACGCTTCCGTCCCCGCTCCCGCTCGATCATGATCTCCGCCACCGTCTCCTGGACGCCGTCGCGGATCTCGACGTACTCCAGCAGACCAGTACGTTCCAGAGCGGTGAGCAGCCGGTCGGGAGGGCTGGCCAGGATGACGCGGCCGCTGCGCGTGGCCCGTACGCGCTGCAACGCCACCGCCAACGCCCCGATCAGGGAAGAGTCGTAGAACACCACGTCAGTCAGGTCGAACACCAGGATGGGCCCGTCCGACCAGTCCCAGACCTCCCGGATGCGCGCGCTCAGGCGCGCACGGCCAGCGTGATCCAGCTCGCCGCTCGCTCGAAGAACTGTGCAATGAACGTGTCGGATAGTGTCGATTCGCACCGCACGCGCGCTCATGGTTCGCACTCACTTCCAGTAGCGTCACCTTTCTTTCTGCCCGGAAAAGCGGCATTCAACGGCTGGGCGGCGTGAAGGCCATCACACCCCGCGGAACCCCCTGGCGCCTGGATGCCCGTGCTAAACCAGGAATTCGGTGAGGATGCCCGGCGCGGCCCCCTCCGCCAGCGCGGGAGCCTCGCCCGCGGCGAGGTCGGGGATGCGGTAGCCCTGCTCGCCCGCCGCCACCGCGGCCGTCAGCGTCACGACGCCGGCCCGCCTGCCGAACGGCGAGGAGCTGAAGGTCCAGGCGACGATGCCGGTACGGCGCAGCGCGAGCGTGTCGCGGCTGAACGTGCCGGACCGCGCCACCAGATAGTCGCCATCGACGGCGTGGCCTAGGTTGCGGTAGGCGTCCCGGGCCAGCCACCAGACGATCGGCGTCGCCACGACCAGGAAGATCCCCGCGACGAGCGGCAGCCCGAGCACGGCCAGGGCGACGGCCACGGGCAGGACGACCAGCGTCAGGCCGCGCAGGACCCGGCGCCGCAGCGCGACCCGGGGATGGCGGAGCATGGGCCGGTCGGCCGCCTTGCCGGTGAGCCGCTCGACCACGCGCAGGGCCTCGGCGCGGGGCGCGGGCGGCAGCAGCGAGCTGCGGCGCCGGTTCTCCTCGTCGTCGCCGAGCCCGCCGGCCACGGCGGTGACCTTGGCGCCGCCACCGGCCCGGAGCAGCAGCGGCTCGCGCAGGAGTACGCCACGCAGCCGCTCGCGGTCCATCGACACCGATCGGGTCGTGAACAGGCCGCGGCGCACCGCGAGCGTGCCGGAGTCCGCCCATTCCAGGCGGTAGTTCCACCAGTTCTCGGCGTACAGCGCGGTCGCCCCCAGGCTGCCGACGACCAAGAAGGCCAGGAGCGTCAGCGGGATCGTCACCCAGACCGCGCCGGCCGCGAGGTCGCGCAGGAAGCCGAGGCGCCACGGCTCGATCCCGATGTCGTTCAGGATCCGGTACGCGGTGCCGAGGACCACGAACACGCCGCCGATCGTCCAGAACGTCAGCGGCGCGTAACGCAGCCACCGCCGATCGAACATGGCCAGCACCGGCTCGGCGCTCTCCCGTGTATCGGCCCGCCGCAGCAGCTCGCCGCGCAACCGGGCCGCGTCCTGCCGGGCCAGGGCCTCCAGCCGGAGCTCGTCGCGGTCGGCGGTGCCCGCGCGCACGACGGCGAGGCCGAGGAGACGGTGCACCGGGTTCGCGGTCAGGTCGACGTTGCGGATCCGGCTCAGCGGCACCGAGCGCAGCCTGCGGACGAACAGCCCCGAGCGCACCTCGAAGTGCTCGCCGGTCACCCGGTATCGGGTACGCAGCCAGCGCGCCAGGCCGTTCGCGCTGATGACGGCGAAGGTCAGGGCGATCGAGCCGAGCGTGATCCAGGCGCGCAGGTCGAACCGGCCGCCGGTGGCGAGCGCGGTCAGCCCGAGCGATACGAGCGGCGCGACCAGCCAGAAGCAGTGCGCCGCGATGACACGCCCATCGAGCCGCCGCCACCGCCCGTCCGCCTGCGCGCCCGATCCATCCACCCGCGCGCCCGGCTCGTCCGCCCGCGCGCCCGGCTCGTTCACGCGCTCGTCCGGCCCGTTCACGCGGCATCACCCGGTACGGCCTGCGCCGCGGCGCCGATGCGGCGGGCGAGCTCCTCGGCGTCGGCGTCGGACAGGCCGGCGATCTTCACGTTGCCGGCCGTCGAGGCGGTGGTCACGGTCACCGTGGCCAGCCCGAGCGACTGCTGGATGGGGCCGCGCACAGTGTCGACCGTCTGTACCCGGGACAGCGGCGCGATCCGGCGCTTCTGCCAGAACCACCCGCTGGCCGAGTAGACGGCGAGCTCACCCAGCTCCCAGGCGTGCACCCGGTAGCGCCAGCGCGGCATGACCGCCAGATAGACGACCGCGGGCAGCACCAGGACGACCAGCAGCAGCGGCCCCAGCCAGACCAGCGCCCCGGGGAAGAACAGCAGCGACAGCACGAACAGGCACAGCGCCGTCAGCAGCGCCGGCCCCGACAGGACCACCAGCGCCTGGAGCGTCCACCATCGTCTGGCTCTGGGATCGACCCTGTGCAGCGGAGGGCGGAGGTTGTTCACGCGGCGCGTCCTTTCCAAGTCAGCTGTATTACTTCGACCATAGCAAGACAGCTGACTTGGATCAACCGCCGAAGAGCCGGTCCAACTGCCCGTCCATCAGCGCCACCGTCTCCTCGGCGGTGTGCACGCCCAGGTGGAAGTTGGCGCGCAGCCCGTCGGCCAGGCTGACCAGCAGCGCCGCCTCGGCCGCCGGATCGCGGGACCCGTCGACGTCGCCCGCCCGCATGGCCAGCGCGATCTGGCCCTCCAGCACGCCACGCAGCGCGAGCGCGCGCTTGCGGGCGTAGTCGCGCAGCGGCTCGCTGCGCGCGGCCTCCAGCAGGAAGCTGATGTTGATCAGGCTGCCCGCCTCCGCCGCCTGGTCGACGGGGAGCATCTCCAGGACGATGGCCCGGAGCCTGGCCCGCGGCGACTGCGAGCCGGCAGCCAGCATGCGCTCGGCCACGCGCTCGACGTTCTTCCTGTTCATGAACTCGACCGCGAAGACCATCATGTCCTCACGGTTGGTGAAATAGTGCTGGAGCTGGCCGAGCGACATGTCCGCCGCCGCGGCGACCTCTCTCAGGCTCACCCGGTCGAGCCCTCGGGCCTGCGCCACCCGCCACAGCGCCTTGGCGATCTGGGTACGCCGGGCCTCGTGGTCCACCTGCTTGGGCACCCGTACTCCTCTCTTTTTACGTCCCCCAACGGTACTCAATACGTATGACTTGGCATAACCAAAGCGAGGAGAAGTGCACCGCGTACCCGAACGTGCGAACGTGATCTGGTGCATCGCTGAAGGGAGTGCCGGTGGGCATCATTTCGCGCGGCTTCCAGGGTCGGCGCAGGGGCGACGACGACCGGTTGCCGCCCGGCCAATACCTGGTCGACGACTTCCCGGTGCTGTCGACCGGGCCGACGCCGCGGATCCCGCTGGAGCGGTGGGAGTTCGCCATCGACACCGAGGCCGAGCAGACCCACCGATGGACCTGGCCGGAGCTGATGGCGCTGCCGCAGGAGACGCCGACGGTCGACATCCACTGCGTCACCAAATGGTCCAAGCTCGGCACCGGCTGGCAGGGCGTCTCGCTGGACACGCTGTTCGAGAACGTCGAGTCGGCCGCCGAGTACGCGCTGGCCTACTCGTACGGCGGCTACACCACGAACCTCCCCCTGGAAGACCTGCTCGACGGCAAGGCGTGGATCGTCCACAAGTTCGACGGCGAGGAGCTCGAACCCCGGCACGGCGGCCCGGCCCGGCTGCTGGTGCCGCACCTGTACCTCTGGAAGTCGGCCAAGTGGATCCACGGCATCCGGCTGCTCGACGAGGACTGGCCGGGCTTCTGGGAGACCGCCGGCTACCACAACTACGGCGACCCGTGGCGCGAGCAGCGCTACGAGGGCGACTAGGTGCGCCGCCTGACCTGGCTACCCGCCAGGCTGACCGCGCTGCGTGACGAGAGCGCCAGCGCCCGCACGCTGGTCTTCCAGGTGCCGGGCTGGCCGGGGCACCTGGCCGGCCAGCACGTGGACGTGCGGCTGACCGCCGAGGACGGCTACAGCGCCCAGCGCAGTTACTCGTTGTCCGCACCGGCCGACGGCGACACGGTCGAGCTCACCGTCGAACGCGTACCCGACGGGGAGGTCTCGCCGTACCTCACAGAGGTCATCGAGCCCGGTGACCAGGTGGAGATCCGTGGGCCGGTCGGCGGCTGGTTCGTCTGGCGGCCCGAGAGCACCTCGCCGGTGCTGCTGGTCGGCGGCGGCTCGGGCATCGTCCCGCTGATGGCCATGATCCGCGCGCGTCGCCGGGCGGGCAGCCGGGTGCCGTTCCGGCTGCTGTACTCGCTGCGCGAGCCCGGCAGCCGCTATTACGCCGAGGAACTACGCCGTCCCGACGCCGGGCTGGACGTCGGCTACATCTACACGCGGGCGGTGCCGGACGGCTGGCCCCGCCCGGCCGGCCGCATCCTGCTGGACGACCTGGCGGAAGGCGGCTGGCCCGCCGGCTTCGAGCCGGAGTGCTACGTCTGCGGCCCGACGGGGTTCGTCGAGTCGGCCGCCGACCTGCTGCTCGCGCTCGGGCACGCGCCCAAGCACATCAGAACCGAACGCTTCGGCCCGACCGGAGGCTGACATGACCGCCGAACACCTGGACGGCAACGCCCTCGCCGGCCCGCTGAGCGAGATCTTCGCCGTGGACGTCACCGCGGCCATCGGACGGTGCGCGAGCTGCGGGCTGACGGGCTCCGTAGCCCAACTCCGCGTGTATGGCCCCGAACCGGGGCTGGTCGCCCGCTGCCCCGGCTGCGACGAGGTCGTGCTGCGTCTGGTACGCGGGCCGGGCGCGGCGTGGCTCGACCTGCGCGGCGCCGTGTCGTTGCGCGTGCGACTGCCTGAATAGCGGATCTCACTCGATCCGGCTTAGTACACTCGGGCACGTCCAACCGGCCGAGATCTGTACGGCGGAGGTCTTGGCCATGGGCGGCGGCCCACGGCCCTGTCCCATGGGAGTCACGTGAACAGCGGGCTGCTGGACGCGCCACCATCCCCACAAGCGCCGGCCCGCGGCCGTAAACGCTGGCTGCGGTGGACGATCGCGATCGTGATGACGATCGTGCTGGTGATCGCGGGCGTCGCGGTCGGCGTCTACCTCAAGCTGTACGGCAACGTGAAGCACGACGCCGTCACGGCCGATGACCTCGGCGCGTCCCGTCCGCCCAAGGTGGCGGACACCGCGATGAACGTGCTGATCGTCGGCTCCGACCAGCGCGACGGCAAGAACGCCAAGTACGGCCGCCGCGTCGCGGGTGAGCGTACCGACACGATCATGCTGGCACACGTCTCGTCGAAGCGGGACAACGCCATGGTCGTCAGCTTTCCGCGCGACTCTCTGGTGCAGTTGCCCGCCTGCCGCGCCAAGGCCGGACTGACCGGCCAGCAGCCGCACCTGGGCATGATCAACGAGTCGTTCAACTCCGGCGGCATCGCCTGCACCTGGAAGACGATCGAGTCGCTCACCGGCATCCGCATCGACCACTTCGTCAAGGTCGACTTCACCGGCTTCAAGAGCATGGTCGACGCGGTGGGCGGTGTGGAGATCTGCCTGCCCGAGGCGGTCAACGACAAGAAGGCGCTGCTCCACCTGGCCGCCGGGCGGCAGACGGTCAACGGCGAGCAGGCGCTCGGCTACGTCCGTGCCCGCTACAGCATGGGCGACGGCTCCGACATCGGGCGGATCCAGCGCCAGCAGATGTTCATCGCGTCGATGGTGAAGAAGGTCATGAGCGGGCAGACGCTCACCGACCCGGGCAAGCTCTTCAACTTCCTCGACGCCGGCACCAAGGCCGTCACCACCGACCCCGACCTCACCCCCGGCGTGATGAAGGACCTGGCCACCAGCCTGCAGGGCCTCAATGTGGGCAAGATCCGCTTCGTCACAACGCCGTGGCACTACTCGCTCACCCAGCCGGGCCGGGTGGAGTGGGTACAACCGCAGGCCGGGAAGCTGTTCCAGATCGTGTCCAAGGACGAGAGCGTGCAGGGCGTCAAGGGCGGGCAGACCAAGGTGTCCAGGTCCAAGATGCAGATCGAGCTGCGCAACGGCACCTACCGCACCGGTCTCGGCACGCAGGTGGCCGCCTCGTTGGAGCAGCGGGGCTACCACATCACCAAGATCGGCGACACGGCCCGCAAGCCGAACGCCAAGACGACGATCTTCTACGGACCCAAGGGCGAGACGGGCGTCCCGACCCTGACCAAGGACCTGCTCACGTCCACGACGCGGTTGGTGGCGGGAGCGCAGACGAGCCGCTTGGTGCTGGTGATCGGCGACGACTGGAAGGGCACCAAGCCCCTCCGCATCGACGACACCGAGGCGCTGAAGGGCTTCGACGCGACCCACGACACCTGCGCGGCGTCCTGACCACGCGACTCGCGACCCACGACACCCGCACGGGCTGATCAGGCGATCAGGCGATCAGGAGTCAGGCGATCAGGGGTCAGGCGATGAAGGCCGACAGTGCGGCCAGCGCCTCCACCACCTGGTGGGCGTCGGGGGTGCTCTCCGGGTCCAGGAGCCATTGGATCATCAGGCCGTCCGAGATCGCGATCAGCACCGCGATCAGGGCGTCCGGCGCGAACCCGAGCTCCACCCCCAGCTCCGCCGCCGCCCTGTTGATCATGTCGACGCCCGCCTTCCTGGCCCTGGCGTAGACGGCGGCCAGCTTCTCTCTCAGCACGTCCTCGCGCAGAGCCGCCGGGTATGCCTCCACGGCCAGGACCAGTTGCGGCCGCATCTCCGCGAAGACGTCGACCAGGGACACCATGGCGCGTTCGAGCATCTCCCTCGGGCTCGCCAGCGGCCCCCCGAAGACCGACTCCTCCACGTGCTCGATCCAGGCGTCGTAGGCGGCCACGATCGCCTCGTTGAGCAGGGCGTCCTTGCCGCCGAAGTGGTAGCCGATGGAGGCCAGGTTGGTGCCCGACGCGGCGACCAGGTCGCGGGCGGTCGTACGGGCATAGCCCTTCTCCTGCAGGCAGTTGACCGCCGCCGCCAGGAGTCTCTCCCGGTATCCACCGAGCTCTGTTCTCGACACGTGTTCTATGCTATCGATATATACAAGCGTATATGACGTACGTATATATACACGAAGGGTCGAACGATGCTCCCCCCTGGACCGAGGCTCCCCGCGCTGCTCCAGACCGCCTGGCTGCTGAGCAACCCGCTTGGCGCGCTCGAGAAGTGCCGCCGCAAATACGGCCCGATCTTCACCGTGCGCCTCTTCGGCTTCCCACCCGAGGTCTACGTCGCCACTCCCGAGCTGGCCGAGCAGGTCTACCGGCTCGACCAGGGCGGCGGACGGGCCGGTCGCGTCCGGCGCGACTTCCTCGAGCCGATGGTCGGCGCGCACTCCCTGCTCACCCTCGACGACGAGCCGTGGTGGCGGCACCGGCGGCTGCTCACCCCGCCGCTGCGCGCCAAGCAGATCGCCGGGTACGAGGGCGAGATCGCCGCCATCGCCGCCGAGAAGATCGCGACCTGGCCGCTCGGCACCCCGTTCGCGCTGCGCGACCGCATGCAGGAGATCACGCTGGAGGTCATACTCCGGCTGGTCTTCGGCATCCGCGACGCTCAGCGGCTCGACCGGCTACGCGTACTGCTGCCGAAGCTGATCGAGGTCGGCGGCTCGCCGGCGATGATGGTGCTGCCGCCCCGATTGCGCGAGGCCACGCGGCGCCTGCCGTTCACCCCGTACGCGCGGTTCCTGCGGCTGCGCGCGGCCGTCGACGAGATCCTGTTCGACGAGATCGGCCGGCGGCGCGCCGAGCCGGGCGGCACCGACGTGCTGGGCAGGCTGCTCGAGACCGAACTCGGGGACCAGGAAGTGCGCGACGAGCTGATCACCCTGCTCATCGCCGGTCACGAGACGACGGCCACGGGGCTGGCGTGGGCGTTCGAACGGCTGCTACGCACCCCAGAAGTGCTCGACCGGCTGCCGCACGACGAGGAGTATCTCGATGCCGTGGTCAAGGAGGCACTGCGCGTCAGGCCGGTCGTCTTCGAGGCGCCCCGGCTGGTCGACGCCCCGCTGCGGCTGGGCGACTATGAGGTGCCCGCCGAATGGTACGCGGCACCGCTCATCGCACTCATCCACCAGGACCCGTCGATCTGGCCGTCACCTGAGGAATTCAGGCCCGAACGCTTCCTGGACGGCGCGGACGCCCACGGCAAGGCGTGGATGCCCTTCGGCGGCGGCCGGCGCTTCTGCGTCGGCGCCCAGCTCGCCCTCCTGGAGATGCGCGTCATCCTCCGAGAGGTGCTGGGCCGCCTGGAGCTCTCCGCGCCGAATCCGGCGCCGGAGGCCAGGCGGCTCAAGCTCGTCACCCTTGCCCCTGCGAAGCTGACACGCGTCAGCGCGCGTGCTCGGACTCCTGCTCGGACGCCGTAGTCGGGTGCATCTCGTCATGCGGCGAGTCGGCGCCCAGCTCCTTGCGGAGCCGGTCGTAGTCGATGTTGTGATCGGTGTACTTAAGCTGGCGAGCGACCTTCGTCTGCTTCGCCTTGGCTCTTCCTCGGCCCATGGCTACTCCCTAGTCCCCGCTGTCATCTTAGCCAACAACGTTACGACTTGAAGAACTATGCAAGTGCGCTGGATTAGTCTGACACTATGCACGTGGAGGTCTACCAGGCCAAGGCCGATTTCTTCCGAACTCTCGGCCACCCCGCTCGCATCAAAGTGCTGGAGCTACTCCAGGAAGGCCCGCTTCCGGTCCGGGAACTCCTGGCCCAGATCGACATCGAGCCGTCGAGCCTCTCCCAGCAACTGGCCGTGCTGCGAAGAGCCGGGATCGTGAGCGCCATCCGCGAGGGCAGCACCGTCGTCTACACGCTGGCCACCCCCGAGCTGGCCGACCTGCTCGGGGCCGCTCGCCGCATCCTCACCGACATGCTCGCCGACCAGGGCGAGCTGCTCGCCGAGCTACGAGCCGAGGTCCCCTGACAGGGCTCGGTGGGTGATCAATCCGGGCTCGGTCTTCGAGGACGCCGCGGCTGAGCATGCGCTTGCGAGCTATAACGTGCTTGTCGCTACTTGTCGGCGGCGGCCGCGCGGCGGGCGCGGGCCTGGACGACCTTGGGGTAGCGGGCGGTGAAGACGGCCGGGGCGGCGAACGTGACCACCTTGATGGCGATGACCACGGCTGTCGCGTGCGGCGCGGCGGCCAGCACGAACGTCAGCGACACGGCGGCGACGGTGAACGCGCTCGCCCAGACCGTGGTGATGACCGCGTTGACCCGGTAGAAGGCCGGGGTGTTCCAGGCTTCCTTGGGCGCCATGGTCCGCGCGATGCCGAGCGTGAACGGCCGGCGGATGGCCAGCGAGCCCCAGGCGGTGCCCGCCAGCCAGACGTTGACCAGCGCCGGGCCGTACGGCGTGAGGAACGAATGCGGATCGATCAGCGACAGGACCGTGAGGCAGGCGAAGAAGACCGCGGCGCTCGACTCGATCACCATCTCGTCCCAGGCCCGCCCCGCTCGGCGGTCCACGACGACGAGGACCAGCGCGATGACGAGACCGGTGATGGCGCCCCAGCGCCACTCGTCGCCGGTGGCGATGATCGCGTAGAGGATCCAGGGGGCGAATCCCAGCAGACCGCGCATGTCAATCTCCCAACGACATTCCTATGCAGACATGTCGAAGGTAGAACCTGCGAGCTCGATATGTCAATATAGGAATATGAGTCTTCGACACGCCGCGCTCGGCCTGCTTTCCGAAGGACCCGCGAGCGGCTATGACCTGATGAAGATGTTCGACGTCTCCCTCGCGAACGTCTGGCCGGCCACGCAGAGCCAGCTCTACGCCGAGCTCGGCAAGCTGGCCGACGCCGGGTTGGTGAGCGTGGCGGCCGAGGGGCCGCGCGGCCGCAAGGAGTATGCCATCACCGAAGAGGGCCTGGCCGAACTGCGCCACTGGCTCATCGAGGTGGAGCCGGTCCGGAACGTACGCAGCGACATGCTGTTGCGCGTGTTCTTCCTGGCCCAGGTGGATCCGTCACAGGCCAAGGACTACCTGCGGCGGCAGGCGGAGATGGCGGCCGAACGGTTGGCGCACCTGGAGAGCATCAGGGAGTTCGTGGAGTCCGGGCAGGACAATCTGTCGGTGTACGGGAGGCTCGTGCTGGAGTACGGCCATCACCTGAGCACCACGGCGCGGGACTGGGCCGAATGGGCCGAAGGGCAGATCCGTTAGGCTCGCCCCATGGTCTCCGAACTGTTCGATCCGAAGGCATGGCAGGTGGTCGAGGGATTCGACTTCACCGACATCACCTATCACCGGGCGGTCGACCAGGGCACCGTACGGATCGCCTTCGATCGCCCCGAGGTGCGCAACGCGTTCCGCCCGCAGACGGTCGATGAGCTCTATCGAGCGCTCGACCATGCCCGGCAGACCACGGACGTGGGCTGCGTGCTGCTCACCGGCAACGGCCCCTCGCCCAAGGACGGCGGCTGGGCCTTCTGCTCGGGCGGCGACCAGCGGATCAGGGGCAAGGACGGCTACCAGTACGCCGACGGCTCGGCGTCCACCGGCCGGCTGCACATCCTGGAGGTGCAGCGGCTGATCCGCTTCATGCCAAAGATCGTCATCTGCGTGGTGCCCGGCTGGGCCGCGGGCGGCGGGCACAGCCTGCACGTCGTGTCGGACCTCACACTGGCCAGCGAGGAGCATGCCCGCTTCAAGCAGACGGACGCCGACGTGGCCAGTTTCGACGGCGGCTTCGGGTCGGCGTACCTGGCCCGGCAGGTGGGGCAGAAGTTCGCCCGCGAGATCTTCTTCCTCGGCGACACCTACTCCGCCGCCGACGCGCACCGGATGGGGATGGTGAACGCCGTCGTCCCCCATGCCGAGCTGGAGCAGAGAGCGCTGGAGTGGGGCCGCAAGATCAATGGCAAGTCGCCCACGGCCCAGCGGATGTTGAAATATGCCTTCAACATGGTCGATGACGGGTTGGTGGGGCAGCAGGTGTTCGCCGGTGAGGCGACGCGGCTGGCGTACATGACGGACGAGGCCGCCGAGGGCCGCGACTCGTTCCTGGAGAAGCGCGCACCCGACTGGTCCTCCTTCCCCTGGCATTACTGATCCGCCGTCCCCGCTGCCGCGGAATTCCGTCCCGGATTATCTAGAGTGACGGTGTGAGCGGAGTGCTCGGCGCGCGAACGTTCGGCGAGGCCGAGCCGTTCGTCGCCGACCTACCAGGGAGCCGGCCGACTGCTCGTTCGGCACCAGCGCCGCTTCTGGCGCTGGCGGTGGTGACCACCTCGGCCGATCTTTAGGGCCTTTGCCCGTCTCTACCCAATCGTGACCAAGAGCTGGAATTCTGATACGTCCTTTGACTTAGTCGTGGGATGGGGATGAGACAGTTGCCGGCATCCGGGGTGTGGCGCCGCTTCGTCAGGCACGCGTCCGCTCTGTGGCTCGTCAGCGCGGTGATCGCGTTATGCCTGCCATCTCCCGCGCAAGCGCAAGCCATGGCCGACAAGACCCTCACCCTGGCCTACACCTGTACCGGCGGCCCGTTCAGCGACACAACGCTCAGCGTGCCGCTCACCATGCCCGACACGGCGAGTGGCACCTTCGACGTCAAGTGGCGCATTCCCGCCCTGACGCTGCGCACGGCACCGACCACCACCACGCAGGTCCACGTCGCCGGAAAGCTCATGGTGACCGGCGGAACCCACACGGATCTCAGCAAGACCGGGGCGAGCGTCACCTCCGGATCCACCTCCGTGCTCGCCGGACAGGTCACGAGCACGGTGTCGGTGACCGCCACGACGGGTGGCGAGATGACGGTCCAGGGCTCCACCGAGCAGGGCAGCCTGAAGCTGAGCCTGGCCAGTGCGCCGTCGGAGGTGACCTCGTGCACGACCACGAGCACGACCAGCGTGGTGATCACGGTCGGCCAGGGCGGCACCGGCAACGGCACCGGTGACGTGGTGACCTACTCCTGCAAGACCGGCACGGAGGCCACCCCGCAGACCGTCAAGGTCAAGGTCACGCTGACGATGCCGACGACCACCCCCAAGACCGGCGAACAGTTCTCGATCGGCTGGGCGGGCACCTATGAGACAGGTTACGAACTAGAGGCCCCGTCCACCGCTCTGCCCGCCGGCAGCAAGCTGTACGCCTATGCCGCGATCTCCGGCATCTCCCAGCTGACCTCCGCGACCGGAGTGGCCGACCTGACAGCGGTCACCGACGGTGACCCCATCACGCTGCCCACCAGCGTCGAGATGAAGACCACCTCGAAGAACTCGGGCTCGGCGACGGTGAAGGCGGCCGCCATCAACATCGGCACTTCACCGACCGCCCCGGTCATCGAGTGCGAGGTTCAGGACGCCACCAGCCTCAAAACGTACCCCCTCACCATCGGGGCAGGCAGCGGCAGCAGCCCCTCGCCGACCCCCACGAAGTCCAAGTCCCCGACCCCCAAGTCATCGTCCAAGACCTCCTACAAGTCTGAGCCTTCCGCCACCCCGAAGGCGGGAGCCGACACGGGCGCGGGCGGCGACGCCGGTCCGGACGGCCGCCTGTTCGTACTGACGGGCTCCGCTCTGATAGCAGCGGCGGGCGCGGGCGGCCTCCTCATGCGCCGCCGATCCGCGACCAGGCCCTGACCGGAGGCACCATTTCCGATCGACGACCTGGACACCGAGATCGTCGCCTCCTTCGTCGAGCTCGTCCCGCTGGCCGGCGGCTGACTGGTGCCTGATCAGCCTTGATATCTACTTCCTTATCGATGGACGATAGATAGCAATATTGGACGCAAGGAGATCGGTTCTGGTCTGCTAAGCGGGCATTGACGTCCATCGGGGTCGTGATCGCCTCCAGGTCTCTGGCCCGTGAAAGCAGGTGTTCGCCCATGTCCTTCGGGCAGTCCAGCCCGTCCCGCCGCGCGTTGCTGGCCGCCGCGGCCCTCCTGCCGCTGGCGGGACGCGGGGCCGAGGCATCGGCGGCATCGGCCGCCGCTCCCAAGAGCGCACAGCACTACTACGACCGCGCGGCCAAGCTGGCCGGCGACGACCCGGTGCTGCGGGCCCTCGTCAAAGTGCTCACGCCGGGCCTCCCGATGCCGTCGGCGAAGCCCCTCGCGCCACTGAGGATCTTCGACGATGTCGCGGTGGTGGGCACCAGCTTCGTCCAGGCCACGGCCCTGCTCACCTCCCAGGGTGTCATCCTCATCGACGCGATGGGATCACCGGACGACGCCGAAAAGATCATCGTTCCCGGGCTGCGCTCTGTGGGAGTGGATCCAGCGAAGATCAAGTACGTGGTGGTCGCCCACGGCCATAGCGATCATTTCGGCGGCGCCCAGTTCCTCGCCGACCAGTACGGCGCCCGAGTCATGATGAGCCGAGCCGACTGGAATGTCATCGCTGCCGAACGTCCGGCCAATGCCCCCAAGCGAGACCTGGAGATATCCGACGGACAGCGGCTCACCCTCGGAGACACCACAGTCGCGTTCCACCACACGCCCGGGCACACGCCGGGCACCGTCTCGCCGATCTTCCCGGTGCGCTGGAAGGGGCTACGACACACCGCGATGTTGTGGGGCGGGACCGCGCCACCCGCCGCGACCGCGGACAAGCGCACCAATCTCTCCTCTGTGCTCGCCTTCGCCTCCAGGATGAGGCAGGCGGGGGTGGACGTCGAGCTGAACAATCATGGAGGCTGCGACAACAGCCTGGCGCGCATCGAGGAGTTGCGGGCCGGGTCCACGGGAGCGGCGAATCCGTTCGTCATCGGCCGTTCCAGGACGCAGCGCTTCATGAAGGTCATGGAGATCATGCTGCGCGGCCGCATCGTCCAAGACCAGGAGGCGAGCGCCGGCACGTCTTCAGGCGCCGCGAGCGCCTCACCCGGACGATCGACCAACGTCTGCTGCTGAAAGACGACCGAGCGCCTGGGAACGCCACGCATGCCGCGCGTGCGCTGTCATGTGCCCTTCGGGGTCAGAGCCAGTTGACCGGGACGTCCGGGCAGAGTCGCTGGTAGGGGCCGGCGTCGCGGGTGATGATGCGCCAGTCGGTGGCGTTGCCGACGTCGGTGCGGCGGTGGGACGCGGCGAGTGCGGTGTGGGCGGCGGGCAGCGAGGCGACGTCGTGCTCCGCCGCCAGTGAGCCGACCGTGACGGCGTCATCCCTGTCGAGCGGGTCGACGTGGTGGGCGATCATGTACAGCAGGCCCTGCAGGCGTTCGCGGGCGGGTTCGGTACGGACCTGACGTGCGGCCTCGGCGGCGACGATCGTGGGGATGACGATGGGGTAGCCGCGGCGGACGGCTTCACCGATGATCACTTCGATCTCGATGTCCTTGGCCAGCCAGTCGGTGAGGGCGGCGTGGTCGAGGACCAGGCCGGTGTCCAGAAAGCGCACGGCTATCGGCGGCTCTCCTCGATACGGTCGAACATGGCGCGGACGCGCGCGAGCGTGTCGGCGGGGGCGTCGTTGAGGTTGTAGCCGACGAGCTCGCGCCAGACGGCCATTCTGCGATCTCGATCGAGTTTCTCGGCGACGGCTTCGTCTACGTAGGTGGAGACGGTGACTCCGTGGGCGGCTGCGGCTTGCTTGAGTTGCCTGCCGACGTCCTCGGTGTGGGAGAAGCTGGTCCGCTTGTCCTTCGTCTGCATACGATTGAGGGTAGCAACTGCATACGTTCCTGGGTATGACCTGCCGGGGCTTGCGGCAGACTGGGTGGGTGGAGATCGTGGTGCCCGCCGCTTTGACCGAGTCTCACGTGACGTACGACGGAGAGGCCGGGCGGGCCTGGTCGGCGGGGTTGCCCGCGCTGGCCGAGCGGTATCTCGAGCAGTGGGACCTGCGGCTCGATGGTGCGCCCGCGCACGGGTTCGTGGCGCTGGTGCTGCCCGTGGTGCGGGCCGATGGGACGCGGGCGGTGCTCAAGCTGCAGCCCGTGACCGACGAGACCGCCGGCGAGGGGCTGGGGCTGCGGGCCTGGGCGGGTGACGGGTCGGTGTTGGTGGTCGACGAAGATCCTGCCACCGGCACCCTGCTGCTCGAACGGCTCGACGCCGGGCGGCCGCTGTCGTCCGAACCCGATGTCATGAAGGCGCTGGAGATCCTCACCGAGCTGCTTCGGCGGCTGGTGGTGCTGCCCGCTCCCCAGGGGATGCGCCAGTTGGGGGACATCGCGGGTGGCATGCTCGACCGCGTTTCCGACGCGGTGGCGGTGCTGCCCAGGGAGCGGGATCGGCGCTGGTTGGAGATCTGCGCGGGGGCGGTTCGTGAGCTGGCGGGCGAGCCGGGCGATCGGTTGCTGCACTGGGATCTGCACTACGACAACGTGCTGGCCGGGGTACGGGAGCCGTGGCTGGCCATCGACCCCAAGCCGCTCGCCGGGGACCCCGGGTTCGACCTGATGCCCGCGCTGCGCAACCGGTGGGAGGAGGCCGTGGCGACGGGGGATGTGCGTCGGGCGGTGTTGCGGCGGTTCGACCTCATGGTGGACGGGCTCGGGCTGGATCGGCGACGGGCTGCGGGGTGGACGCTCGGCCGGGTGCTGCAGGACTCGCTCTGGGACGTGGCCCGGGGCGAGCCGGAGCTCAACGAGATCCAGCTCGCCGTGGCCGAGGCGGTCCGTCACCGCCTGTAGGACAGCCGGGGTCAATCCGACAGGCTGTGGAGGAAGGCTCGTACGAGAGCGGCGATCTGGGGACGGCGGGTTTCCAGGGCGAAGTGGCCGGCGTCCAGGAGGTGGACGCGGGCGTCCTTCACGTCGCGAGCGAACGCCTTGGCACCTTCCGGGGCGAAGATCTCGTCGTTGCGACCCCAGACGGCGAGCACAGGGGGCTGGTGGGTGCGCAGGTAGTCCTGCCATTGCGGGTACGCGGCCACGTTGGCGGCGTAGTTCAAGAAGAGCGTGAGTTGGATCTCATGACTGCCCGGACGGTCGAGCAGGGCCTGGTCGAGAGCCTCCTTGTCGGGGTTGACCAGGGAGACGTCGGGGACACCGTGGGTGTACTGCCAGTGCGTGGCCTCACGGGTGTAGTTGGCGCGCAGTGGTGCGAGGTCGGCTTCGGTGGGGTTCGCCCAGATCTCGCGGAGGTCCTTCCAGAAAGGGGCCAGTCCGTCCTCGTAGGCGTTGCCGTTCTGGCTGATGATGCCGGTGATCCGCTCGGGGTGGCGCAGGGCGAGCCGGAAGCCGACGGGGGCGCCGTAGTCGTGTACGTAAATGGCGTACCTGGTCAGGCCGAGCGAGTCGAGCAGCCGGTCGACGACGTCGGCGAGATGGTCGAAGGTGTAGTCCCACTCCGAGGCGGCCGGGGCCGAGCTGTGCCCGAAACCGGGGTAGTCGGGGGCGATCAGGTGGAACTCATCAGCGAGGTCGGCGATCAGCTCCTGGTAGGCGATCGAGGAGGTGGGGAAGCCGTGGAGCAGTACGAGCGTGGGGGCCGACGGGTCGCCTGCCTCACGGTAGAAGACGTCCAGGCCGTCGATGACGGTGGTGCGGTAGCGGGTGGCCATGGCGACTCCTCTTAACCGTCTAAATCAGCTTTGATGGTTAAGTGGTAGCATGAGACTGGTTAACCGGTCAAATCGATTTGAGAGGTTAGAGCCTGTGAGAGTGCGGCCGCTTCGTGGGGAGTCTGTGGCCTTCGACCTGGTGAACACCATGTGGTCGGAGCATGGGGTGCCGCTCGATCAGTTCGACGACCTCGATGGCGTGCGGGCCTGGCTCGACGATCACGGGCTGCCGGGTGGCGACGAGCCGGAGCGCGTACGGGATCGGCTGATGGAGGCTCGTGCCGCCCTGCGGGCCGTGCTGGACGGGCGCGGGCCCGAGCGGCTCAACGCCGTGCTCGGCCACGGCAGCCGCCGCCCACTGATCCGCGCCGCCGACCCGCACCAGCCGCATGAGCCGTACGAGCTGGTCGTCGTGGACGAGGCGGCGTGGCATGCGGCGTGGGTGGCGGCGGCGGACCTGGTGCGGATCCTCCGTGAGCGGCCCGAGCGGGTGCGCAAGTGCGCGAACCCGGAGTGCGTGCTGTGGTTCCTCGACACGAGCAAGAACGGCAGCCGCCGCTGGTGCTCGATGGAGGCGTGCGGCAACCGGGCGAAGGTGGGCCGGTTCAACCAACGCCAGCGCACCGCGGGCTGACCGGCCCGAAGGTCAGATGAGGAGGGCGAGCTTGCCGCGGCCGTGGCGGGTTTCGATCTCGCGGTGCGCGTCCGCCGCCTCCTCCAGCCGGTACGTCCGGCGGATCAGGAACTTCAGCTCCCCCTTCGCGACAAGGGCGGCATACCGGGCCAGACGCTCAGCCGTGCGGACACCCTTCGTGACCATGATGCCCAACTCGTCCGCCTTGCCATGGTCGACCATGGTCAGAATGCGGCCACGGTCCGGGACCAGCTCCAGGGAGACGTCCAGCGCCGCGCCACCCGCTCCGTCCAGGGCCGCGTCCACACCGCCGGGCGCGAGCGCGCGTACCCGGGAGGCCAGGCCGTCCCCGTAGGCGACGGGGACAGCGCCCAGATCGCGTAGGTAGGCGTGGTTCTCCTCGCGAGCGGTGCCGATCACGGTGGCGCCCCTGCGGACGGCGAGCTGTACGGCGACCGAGCCGACCGCTCCGGCGGCGGCGTGGACGAGGAGCGTCTCGCCCGCGACCGGGTTCAGCTGGCCGATGGCGATGTCGGCGGTCTGCACCGCGGCGGTCAGCGCGCCGGCCACCTCCCAGGGAATCTCCGGGGGCTTGAGCGTGACGTCGGTGGCGGGGACCACGATGTACTCGGCGTAGCTGTTCAGCAGCGAGAAGCCGAGCACCTCGGCGCCCACGTCGAGGCGCACACCCGGCTCCCCTTGGCCGACCACGCCCGGACTTCCTTGATCGACCACGCCCGGCCCCACCTGGTCGATCACGCCCGCGAACTCGTTGCCGGGGATCCGTGGCAACGGGTCGGTCAGGCCGGGCGGCGTCCAACCGGCCCGCACCGCCGTGTCGAAGGGCTGCATCCCGGCGGCCTTGATCCGGACCCGGACCTGGCCCGGCCCGGCCTCCGGCATGGGCCGGGACATCACGCTGAGCACCTCAGGTCCGCCGAAGTCAGCAAACGCCGCCGCTTTCATGAAATTTCCACTCATGGGGACGACTGTGCATCCTCAACTGCACTTGAGGTCAAGTCAGATCGCATTTCGGGAACTTTCGGCTTTAGTCCCGCTTTATCTGTATAGAGTCCGACGGACATCACAGGGGGACGGGGTATCCGGGGTTCGATGACCGAGTTCTTACATGTCGTGCTGAGCTTCCCGACGGTGGTATTCACCTTCCTTCTCGTCGTGGTCGCCGCCTACTGGTTCATTGTCATAACCGGCCTCTTCGACTTCGAAGACGGCGAGGCGCCCTGGCTGGGATTGGGCGGAGTGCCCGCCGGGATCGCGCTCTCACTACTGATCGCGTTCGCGTGGCTGCTCACCTTGATCGGCAGTCAGGTGACGCCGGGGATCGCGCTGCCGGCCGTACCCATCATTGCCCTGCTTGGGGCCTGGTTGGGCACGCGGGCGCTGCTCAGCCCGCTGCGGCGGCTCCTTCCCGACGCTCGGCGCCCGTCGCGCGGTGACTTCGTCGGGCAGATGTGCGTGATCCGCACCGGCCAGGCGACCGCCGACTTCGGCCAGGCCGAGGTCACCGCGCCCGACGGCTCCACGGCCATCGTCCAAGTCAGGACGACCGGCCAGGACCGGCTCGCGCGCGGCGACAACGGGCTCATCTTCGAATACGACACCAATGGCGAATTCTTCTGGGTCATGCCTTACGAAAGCGAGCACTGATGGACGTCATCTCCACCGGATTCGGGGTATTCCTTGCCGTCGTGCTGGTCATCGTGATCGGCTTACTTGCCGTCATCAGCCGCCTTTTCCGGAAGGTCGAGCAGGGCAAGGCCCTGATCATCTCGAAGGTCAACAAGGTCGACGTGACGTTCACCGGGGCCACCGTGCTCCCCGTCTTTCACAAGGCCGAGATCATGGACATCTCGGTGAAGACCATCGAGATCGAACGGACCGGCCGCGAGGGGCTGATCTGCCAGGACAACATCCGGGCCGACATCAAGATCACCTTCTTCGTACGCGTCAACAAGACCGCCGAGGACGTCATCAAGGTCGCCCAGGCCATCGGCACCGTCCGGGCCAGCGACGAGTCGACCCTGCAGGCGCTGTTCAACGCGAAGTTCTCCGAAGCGCTCAAGACCGCCGGCAAGCAGCTCGACTTCGTCGATCTCTACACCAAGCGTGACGAGTTCCGTGACCAGATCGTCCGGCTCATCGGCACCGACCTCAACGGCTACAGCCTGGAGGACGCGGCCATCGACTACCTGGAGCAGACCTCGCTGGCCGCGCTGGACAAGAGCAACATCCTCGACGCGCAGGGCATCCGCAAGATCACCGAGCTGACGGCGATCGAGCACGTACGGACCAACGAGTTCCAGCGCCGCGAGGAGAAGGAGATCACCCGCCAGAACGTGGACGCCCGCGAGGCGATCCTGGAGCTGCAGCGCCGGCAGGCCGACGCCGAGGTCAAGCAGCGGCGCGAGATCGAGACGATGAAGGCCCGCGAGGAGGCGGAGATCGCCCGCGTGGCGGCCGAGGAGCGGCTGAAGTCGCAGTCGGCCAACATCAAGACCGACGAGCAGCTCGGCGTACAGCACGAGAACCGGGCCCGTGAGGTCGCCGTCGCGGAGAAGAACCGCGAGCGGGTGATCGCGATCGAGACCGAGCGGATCGAGAAGGACCGCATGCTGGAGATCATCGCCCGCGAGCGGGAGACCGAGCTGTCGCGCATCGCCAAGGACAAAGAGGTCGAGACCGAGAAGCGGTCGATCGCCGAGGTGGTGCGCGAGCGGATCGCCGTCGACAAGACGGTGGCCGAGCAGGAGGAGAGCATCAAGCGGCTGCGCGTGGTCGAGGAGGCCGAGCGTACCCGCCAGAGCGTGATCATCGCCGCCGAGGCCGAGGCGCAGGAGAACCTGGTCAAGGGCATCAAGGCGGCCGAGGCCGCGGAGGCGGCCTCGAAGTTCAAGGCCCGCGAGGAGCTGACGCTGGCCGAGGCCAGGCAGCAGGCCGCCGAGCTCGACACCCGAGCCAAGATCAGGCTGGCCGAGGGCATCCAGGCCGAGTCGGCGGCTGCCGGGCTGGCCGAGGTACAGGTCAAGGAGCGTGACGCGGAGGCGATCGAGAAGGTCGGCCGCGCGGAGGCGGCGGTCCTGGCCGAGAGGCTGCGGGCCGAGGCGGAGGGCGCCAGGTCCATGGCCATGGTCGAGGGCGACCGGCTCAAGGCGCAGGCGGAGGGCGAGCAGGCGATGGCCCTGGCCGCCGCGACGGCGGTGGGCGAGAAGCTCAAGGCCGAGGCCGAGGGTCTGACCGAGAAGGCCGCCGCGATGGCCGCGCTCGACGACGCGAGCCGGGGGCACGAGGAGTTCCGCCTGCGGCTGGAGGCCGACAAGGACGTACGCCTCAAGCAGATCGACGTCACGCGGCAGGTGGCGGAGTCGCAGGCCAGCGTGCTGGCCGCCGGTCTGGCCAAGGCGAACATCGACATCGTCGGCGGCGACACGATGTTCTTCGACAAGGTCGTGGGCTCGATCACCGCGGGCAAGGTGGTGGACGGGTTCGTGGAGCACTCGCAGGTGGCCGGCACGCTGGCGGCGCCGTACCTCAACGGGTCGGCCAGCCTCGCGGGTGACCTCAGCGCGCTGATCAACGGGGTGAGCACCGAGGACCTGAAGAACCTGACCGTGTCGGCGCTGCTGCTCCGGCTCATCCAGAACGGCGGCCCCGACTCGGGCCCGCTGGGCGAGCTCCTGGAGACGGCCCGCCGCCTGGGCGTGGCCGACTCCCCGGTGGCCGCGCTCACCGCCGCGAAGGTCTGATCGCGCGTGACCGACGACGTACAGACGGCGGAGCCCGGCACCAGCGGGTCGGCCGGGCTTGAGGCCGGGACCTACGAGGTGCTCAAGTCCCGGCTGGAAGCCCAGGCCAAAGCCCTCGCCGCGGCCACCGAAGGGGTCAACGCCCAGCGCCTGACCGTCTTCGGCGGCACGGAACTGCGCCTGCTCGGCACCGAGCGCATTCGTACGGACAACAACTGCGTTCCCCGGGACATCGTCTCCCTGGGCGGCGTCATGCTGTTCGGCTACAACGTCTTCATCGGGCTGAAGCCGGAGACCACGGTCGCCGACGTCTTCTCCGTGCACCGCTTCACCAGGGACGGCGACGCCTTCAGGTTCGACCCCGACCGTCTTCCCGCCCTGGAGGAGCCGGCGTTCCAAAAGGACTTCGCCGAGCTGTACCGCTACTACAAGGAGTCCAGGCTCCACCACCTGAGACGCGTCGAGGGCAAGCTGCTGGCCGTCTTCCAGACCGGCCCGGCCGACACCCGGGTCTTCAGATGGACGGCCGACTCCCAAGGAGTCACGAAATATCAGGACAACAGGGGTGAGCGGGACCATGCCTTCCCGCCTTCGCATGACTTCGCGTGGATCCCGGCCACCCGCGACCACCACGTGCTGGGCCGCCACCCGCACATCTCCATCCGCGACGAGGTGTTCGTCGAAACGGTCGGCGGCGACCTCACCATCAAGATCGAGAACAACACGGAGACCGGCGAGGGCATCTACGCCGAGCCCGTGGCCGAGCCCCTCCAGAGCCTGGCCGACGCCGACGTCGAGCACGCCGTCATCGGCCCGCTCATCCTGATCAGGATCCGGCCGTACAAGGAGCCCGACTGGCGCCACCTGGTCTTCAACACCCGTACCAAGGCCGTGACCAGGCTCGACGGCATCGGCCAGGCCTGCCAGCGCCTCCCCGAGGACCAAGGGTTGATCTTCCCCGGCGGCTACTACCTGGCCACCGGGGTCAGCAAGACGTTCGACACGGACGTCACGGACCTGGAGTTCGACCGCGTGGTCCGCTCCCCCAACGGCGAGGACGTCCTGTACGTCTTCCACGCCAGAGGCGACGGCCGCTCCCTGCTCCTGCCGTACAACGTCATCAGGAAGGAGGTGGCCAACCCCATCGTCTGCCACGGCTACTCCCTGTTCGACGACGGCACGATGGTGGTCTTCCGCGCCACCTCCGAGGAGCCGACGCGGGTCCACCCCATGCAGGTCTGGCAGACGCCGTACGTCTCCGACACCTACGCCGCCGCCCAGCCCACCGGCACCGGCCCGCTGGAGCGCATCGGCAACGCCGAGCTGGTACGCGGCATCTCCGACTGCCTGTCGGTGGCCCGCATGATCGGCGAGATGGCGCCGTCGGCCGCCACGTTCGAGGCGCTGATCGCCGCCTGTACGCGGGCCTTCGACCACTACCACTGGCTCGGCGAGCAGGGCCTGCGCGCCCCGCTCTCCGAGGTGCGGGCCACCGCCGAGCAGGTCCTCGACGAGTACGAGCACGTCGAGGCGCTCACCCGCCAGGCCGCCCGCACCCTCGCCGAGGCCGCGGAGGAGACCACCCGGCTCGTCCGCCAGGCCCGAGGCGACACTCCCGCCACCGCCGACGCCTGGGTGACGCTGCTGGCCACGTTGCGCCGGGCCCAGGGCCGCCTGGTGACGCTGCGCGAGGTCCGCTACCTCGACCTCGCCCAGCTGGACAAGCTGTCCGGATCGCTGGCCGACGAACTGGTCTCCGTGGGGCAGCGGGCCGTCGGGTTCCTCCAGGGGGCCGACGCGTTCACCGGCTACCACGAGGCGGTCGAGCGGCTGGCCGCCGAGGCCGCCGCGATCACCACCGTCGCCGAGGCCGAGCCCGTCACGGAGCGCCTGGCCACCCAGTCCGAGGGGCTGGAGGTCGTCACCGAGGTCGTGGGCTCGCTGGAGATCGCCGACGCCACCGTACGCACCTCCATCCTGGAACGCATCGCCGAGGTGCTCGGCGGCGTGAACCGGGCGCGGGCCCTCCTGGACGGCCGCCGGCGGGAGCTGCTCGGGGCCGAGGGACGGGCGGCGTTCGCGGCCGAGTTCGCGCTGCTCGGGCAGGCCATCACCGGCGCGCTGGCGGTGGCGGACACGCCGGAGCGGTGCGACGAGCAGCTTGGCAGGCTGATGCTGCGGCTGGAGGCGCTGGAGACGCGCTTCGGCGAGTTCGACGACTTCGCCGCCCGGCTCGCGGCCAAGCGGGACGACGTGTACGAGGCGTTCTCGGCCCGCAAGCAGACGCAGCTGGACGAGCTCGCCCGCCGGGCCGACCGGATCTTCGCCTCGGCCGAGCGCATCCTGGGCAGCATCACCAGGCGGCTGCCGTCGCTGGGCTCGCTCGACGAGGTCAACACCTTCTTCGCCACCGACCCGATGGTGGCCAAGCTCCGCTCGGTCGCCACCGAGCTGCGCGGGCTCCGCGACGCGGTACGCGCCGAGGAGCTCGACGGCAGGGTCAAGGCCGCGCAGCAGGAGGCGGGCCGGGCCCTGCGCGACCGCCTCGACCTGTTCTCCGACGGCGGCGAGACGCTGCGCCTGGGCCGGCACCGGTTCGCGGTCAACACCCAGCCGATCGACCTCACGCTGGTGCCGCACGACGGTGACATGCACTTCGCCATCACCGGGACCGACTACCGCTCCCCGGCCCCCGCCGCGTTCGCCGACACCCGTCCCTTCTGGGACCAGCTGCTCGCCTCGGAGACCCCGGAGGTCTACCGCGCCGAGCACCTGGCCGCCTCGCTGCTCGACGTGGCGGTACCGGGCGGGCCGCTCCAGGACCTCGTACGGCAGGCGGCCGAACAGCGCTACGACGAGGGGTACGAACGCGGCGTCCACGACCACGACGCGGCCGCCATCCTCGACACGCTGCTGCGGCTCCGGGAGGGAGCCGGGCTGCTGCGGTACCCACCGGACGCTCGGGCGGCGGCGCAGCTGTACTGGGCGTTCGGGGTGGACGAGGTTTCACGTAAAACATTGGCCACACGGGCTCTGTCGCTGGTGCGCGCCCGCACGATCTTCGGACCGACACCGGAGATTGCCGCTCTCGCAACGGAATTGGGCGCGCAGATCGCCGCATTCCACCCTGGGCCCGGCGAGACGGCGTCGCTCGCCGGGGAGTATCTCGTCGAGGAGCTCGCCACCCAGCCCACCGGCTTCGTGACCAGCGCGGCGGCCCGCACCCTCCTCCAAGGCTTCCACCAGACGCTCGGCCCGGCCAGGTCACGCGAGTTCGAGGAGGATCTCAAGGCCGTGGCGCTGCCCGAGCGGCTGGAGCTGGCCCGGGCCTGGATCGGCGCCTTCGGCAAGGGCCCCGAGGTGCCCGAGTCCATCGCCGTACAGCTCTGCGACCTGCCCCGCCACGACTCCAGCGCCACCCTGACCGCCACGGTGGAGGGCCTGCTGGGCACCCACCCGCGCGTCGCCGACCGCAAGCTGGAGCTGCGGCTGGACGAGACGCTGGCCAGGACCCGCCGCTTCCGTACCGAACGCGTCCCCGCCTACCGGGCCTACCAGAAGCGGCGCACCGAGCTGGTGACCGCCGAGCGGGCCCGGCTGCGGCTGGAGGAGTACCGCCCCAAGGTCATGAGCGCGTTCGTCCGCAACCGGCTGCTCGACGAGGTGTACCTGCCGCTGATCGGCGACAACCTGGCCAAGCAGCTGGGCGCCGCCGGCGGGGACAAGCGGACCGACCAGATGGGCCTCCTGCTGCTCATCTCGCCGCCGGGCTACGGCAAGACGACGCTGATGGAGTACGTCGCCAGCCGGCTCGGCCTGGTCTTCGTCAAGGTGAACGGCCCGGCGCTCGGCCACGCCGTCACCTCGCTCGACCCGGCGGAGGCGCCCGACGCGACGGCCAGGCAGGAGGTCGAGAAGATCTCCTTCGCCCTGGAGACCGGCAACAACACGCTGCTGTACCTGGACGACATCCAGCACACCTCGCCCGAGCTACTGCAGAAGTTCATCTCGCTGTGCGACGCCCAGCGCCGGATCGAGGGCGTCTGGAACGGCCGCACCCGCACCTACGACCTGCGTGGCAAGCGGTTCGCGGTGTGCATGGCGGGCAATCCGTACACCGAGTCGGGCCGGCGCTTCCGCATCCCCGACATGCTCGCCAACCGCGCCGACGTCTGGAACCTCGGCGACGTGCTGTCGGGCAAGGACGAGCTGTTCGCGCTGAGCTACATCGACAACGCGCTCACCTCCAACCCGGTGCTGGCGCCGCTCTCCGCCCGTGACCGGGCCGACGTGGAGCTTCTGGTACGGCTGGCGCGCGGCGACCAGAGCGCCCGGCCGGACCAGCTCCGGCACCCGTACGCCAAGACCGAGCTGGACCAGATCCTCAGCGTGCTGCGCAAACTGGTGCGGGTGCAGGAGGTCGTGCTGGCCAACAACCAGGCGTACATCGCCTCGGCCGGACAGTCCGACGCCGCCCGTACCGAGCCGCCGTTTCGGCTGCAGGGCTCGTACCGGAACATGAACAAGCTGGCCGAGCGGATCGTGCCCGCCATGAACGAGGCCGAGCTGGAGGCGGTCATCGACGACCACTACCTCGGCGAGGCGCAGACCCTGACGAGCGACGCGGAGGCCAACCTGCTCAAGCTCGCCGAGCTGCGCGGCCGGCTCACCCCCGCCCAGGCCGCCCGCTGGAGCGACCTCAAGGCGGCCTACCTGCGCGCCAAGGCGCTCGGCGGCGCCGAGGACGACCCGATGACCAGGGCCGTGGGCGCCATCGGCCTGCTCGCGGACCGGGTGGGCGAGGTCGGCACGGCCATCAGGGAGAACACGGCGGACTGACGCGCGGTCACCGCGACTTCGCGGTGACCGCGGCGAACGGACGGGCCTTCGCGATGACGCGGCGGACAGAGGGACCATCAGGCGACTGACGGGCGCGTCACGGCGACGAGGTCAGCTGCGTCGTGCACTGTCGCTGGATGGCCGTGGCCCGGGTGAGGAAGTCGAGGATCAGCTCCAGCTGTTCGTCCGAGTAGCCGGCGTAGAGCTCGGACAGCCCGGTCACCAGCGGCTCGAAGACCTCGGCGCCGCCGGCCAGCGCCTCGTGGTTGACCTCGACGATCACCCGCCGCCGGTCCTTGGTGTCGCGGGTGCGGCGCACCAGCCACTTGCCCTCCAACCGGTCGATCAGCCCGCTCACCGAGGCGGGGGCGAGGCCGGTGTGCTGCGCCAGCTCCCCCGCCGTCAGCGGGCCCAGCCGTTGCAACAGGTCGAGCGCCTTCTCCTCGGTCATCCCCACCCCCAGCAGCTCGCCGACGGCGCTGTGGAACATCACGGCGGCGTTGCTGTTGTCCCGCCCGGCCATGAACAGGGCTTCGAGCAAATTCTTTCGGTGTTCCGAAATATCTCTGGACACGGTCCTCCTCCCCGGCATATATTTCGTTCGACCGAACGAAAGGTTATCACCATGAAGGCTCTGATCATAGGATGCGGCATCGGCGGCCCCGCCACCGCGATGGCCTTGCGCAAGACCGGCATCGACGCCGAGATCTTCGAGGCCTACCCGGACACGGCCGAGAGCGTCGGCTCGTTTCTCAACGTCGCCTCGAACGGCTTGGACGCCCTGCGCGTGCTGGGTGCGCACCGCCGGGTGCTGTCCGCCGGCATCCCCACCCCGAGGATGGTCATGTGGAGCGGCACCGGCAAGCGCCTCGGCGAGGTGGCCAACGGCCTGGCCCTGGACGACGGCACGGTGAGCCACACGATCCTGCGCGCCGACCTCTACCGCATCGTCCGTGACGAGGCCCTCTCCCATGGCATCAAGATCTCGTACGGCAAGCGCCTGGTCTCCTTCGACGACACGGGCGACCAGGTGACGGCCCGCTTCGAGGACGGCACGCAGGAGACGGGCGACATACTGATCGCCGCCGACGGCGTCCACTCGCGGACCCGCGCCCAGCTCGACCCGAGTGCCCCGAAGCCGCGTTACAGCGGCCTCTACAGCCTCGGCGGACTCGTGCACGACCCTAAGTTCACCGGCGAGCCGGGCGTCTACAACATGGTCTTCGGCAAGCGCGCCTTCTTCGGCTACACCGTAGCCGCCTCCGGCGAGACCTGGTGGTTCGCCAACCTGCCCCGCGAGCTGGGCGACGTTCCCGCGGACTGGAAGCCGGTGCTGGTAGAGGCGTTCCGGGACGACGCGAACTTCTCCGCCGAGGTGATCGAGCGGAGCGAGGTGGCGTCGGCGCTGCCGATCCACGACCTGCCGCCCCTGCCGACCTGGCACAAGGGACGGGTGGTGCTCACCGGCGACGCCGCGCACGCCACCTCGCCGAGCGCCGGGCAGGGCGCCTCGCTGGCCATCGAGGATGCCGTCGTGCTGGCCAGGTGCCTGCGTGCGACGAAGGACCACCGGGCGGCGTTCGAGCGGTTCGAGAACGAGCGCCGCGGGCGGGTGGAGAAGGTCGTCGCCTATTCGCGGACGATCAGCAACAACAAGGCCGCGGGCCCGGTCGCCCGGGTGTTCCGCGACCTGATGATGCCGCTCTTCCTGAAGAAGCTGGCCAGCCAGGAGTCACTGTCCTGGATGTACCGCCACCAGGTCAGCCTGTGACACCGGTCGCCAGGTCAGCTTGTGACACCGCCTCCGCTCTCGCGGGCAGCAGCGGCAGGCGCACGTCGGGGGTCGGGATCAGGCCTCTGGCGTGCAGGACCCCCTTGATGACGGTCGGGTTCGGCTCGGCGAACAGCGCGGCCGACAGCCGGGCGAGCCGATGACCCAGCGCCCGGGCCCTGACCGCATCACCCGCGCGCCACGCCGCGGCCAGCTCGACGAACCGGTCGGTGGCCAGGTGCGCCGAGGCCAGGATGCCGCCCGCGGCGCCCAGCGCCAGTAGCGGCGAGATGAACAGGTCGTCACCCCCGAGCACCTCGAACCCCTCGGGCAGGTCCCCGAGCAGGTCCACGGCGTCCTGGTCGATCCCGCCCGTCGCGTACTTCACTCCGGCGATCATCGGGTGCCCGCCCAGATGACGCAGGGTCGCGGCACTGACGGCCTGCCCGGTCCGGTAGGGAATGTGGTACATCACCAGCGGCACCGGCGTCTCCTCCGCCAACGCCTCGAAGTGCGCGATGACACCGCGCTCCGAAGGACGCAGGAAGTACGGCACGGTCAGCAGCGCGGCGGAGACCCCCGAAGGCAGCTCCTTCAACGCCGCCGCCGTCGAGCGCGTGTCGTTGCCGGTGATGCCGACGGTCAGCGGCACCTCGCGTTCCGCGCAGACCGCGACGCAGACCTCGATCACCCGAGCCCGCTCGGCGGGCGTCAGCGCCGCGACCTCTCCGGTGGTGCCCAGCGCGACCAGCCCGGCGGCGCCCTGGTCGAGAACGTGGCGGGCGAGCTTGTCGATCGCCTCGACGGCCACCTCGCCGTCCTGGGTGAACGGCGTGACCAGCGGCACATGGATTCCTGTCAGCATGCTCTCAGCCTGACTGGGATCAATACGTTAGGTCCAGCGCGGATTTCTGCTGACGAGCTTAAGCTTGTCTGATGCTCGACCCTCGCAAGCTCCACCTCCTGCGCGAACTCGCCCAGCGCGGCACCATCGCCGCCGTCGCCGAGGCGCTCAGCTTCACCCCGTCGGCGATCTCCCAGCAGCTCAGCGCCCTGGAACGGGAGGCGGGCGTACCGCTGCTGGAGCGTACGGGCCGGACGGTCACCCTGACGCCCGCCGGCCACCTGCTCGTCGAGCACGCGCAGGACGTACTCGAACAGCTGGAAAGGGCGTCCGCGGCGCTCGCCGCGGTGCGGAGCGGCCCGTCGGGGCCGCTGCGGGTCGGCGCGTTCCCCACGGCGGCGCGCGTGCTGCTGCCGCCCGCGCTCGCCGAGCTGTCCCGCGCGCATCCGGGGCTGCGGCCGATGGTCTCCGAGATCGACCCCGCCGACGTCTCCGCCGCGCTGCGGGCGGGTGAGCTGGACGTCGCGCTCGTGCACGAGTACGACTTCGTGCCGCCGGTCACCGACGCGTCGCTGGAGACGGAGCCGCTGTTCGGGGAGCAGATGTACCTCACGGACCGGGCCACGATCGCCGACGCGCGCGATGACGCCTGGATCGTCGGCAAACCGGGGACCCTGTGCCACGCGATGGCGATCCGGGCCTGCCAGGCGGCCGGTTTCGAACCACGGGTCCGTCACCAGATCGACGACTTCGACACCGTGCTCGCCTTCGTCGCCGCCGGTCAGGGCGTGGCGCTCGTCCCCCGTCTGGCCGCGCTCGCGCCGCCGCACGGGGTGACGCTGACCGGACTGCCACTCAGCCGCCGCACCCTGGCCGCCTTCCGCAGGGGGTACGGCGAGCATCCCGCGATCAAGGCGGCCGTCGCGGCCTTCCACACAGCGATCACCCACCTCCCCCTCTGAGCGGCCGTCGCGATCTTCGCGCCACCGTCACCCGCCTCCCGCTCTGAGCGGCCGTCAGCCGCCCTCTTTTCTGAGCGGACCCGCTGTGTCGCCGAGTAGGCCCCTGGCCAGGTCGCCCAGGGTGGCGGCGACCCTCGCCGACTCCCCGGCGTGCAGCAGGCCGCCGATCGGCTCCGTGTGCAGCGTGCCGAGCAGCACGTGCGCGGCCAGGTCGGCGTCGACATCCGGCCGCGCCTCGGCGATCAGGGCCGAGACGTGCCGGTGCCATGACACGTAGATCGGATTGGCCAGCCGCGTCCCGCCCCCGGCCTTCTGGGTCAGCCGGGCGTGCTCGTGCGCGGCGATCAGCCCCGCGCTTCGGGTGGCCATCGCGACCACCGCGTCAAGGAAGGCCACCAGCCGTTCCCGAGCCGACGCGCCCGGCCCCAGCGGCGGCGGCCCCTCCAGGACGGCCTGCTCCAACGCGTGCGCCCGCTCCGACATCAGCTCCTGCATGAGCCCGACGCGGCTGCCGAACCGGTGGAACACCGTCCCCTTGCCCACCCCCGCCGCGACGGCGACCCGCTCGACGGAGACCTCCTCCGGCGGATGCTCCCGCAGCAACTCCTCGGCGGCCGCCAGGATCGCCCGCCTGTTGCGTGCCGCGTCGGCCCGTTCCCGCCGTTCCATCGGATCATTGTCCCCCATGGACAAACTTGACCACCGGTCCATATATTAACTGGACCAAAGGTTCACTTACGAGGAGTGTGTCCATGCGCGCGATCGTTGTCCACGAACTGGGCGGTCCCGAGGTGCTCAAGGCCGAGGACTGGCCGGAGCCGAAGGCGGGAGAAGGGCAGCTGGTCATCCGTACGCAGGCCATCGGCGTCAGCTACGCGGAGACCCAGCTGCGGGCGGGCACGATGCCGTTCCCGATGCCGGTGCCGCTGCCCGCGGTGTTCGGCGCCGAGGTGGCCGGCGTGGTCACCGAAGTCGGGGCCGGAGTCGACGAGACCCTGCTGGGCACCATCGTCGCCGGCGTGACCGGCGGAGTCGGCTCCTACGCCGAGTACGCGGCGGTGTCCTCGTCACTGATCTGCCCGGTGCCCGACGGCGTGTCGCCGGTCAACGCCGTCGCCGCCGCCGCGCCGGGCGCCATCGCGCTGGGGCTGCTGCACCGGGCCGGGCTCAAGGGCGGGGAGACCGTACTGGTGGAGGCCGGAGCGAGTTCCGTCGGGACGTACCTGCTGCAACATGCCAAGGAGTTCGGCGCGGAACGGGTGATCGCCACCGCGGGCGCCGCGCCGAAACGGGAGCGGGCCCGGCAGATGGGGGCCGACGAGGTCATCGACCACCGGGAGCCGGACTGGACCGGCCAGTTGCCCGACGTGGACGTGGTCTTCGACTCGATCGGCGGGCCGTCGGCCAGGCAGGTGCTCGATCACCTCACGCCCGGCTCCGGGCGCATGCTCTGCTACGGCTCGCTGAGCGGCGAACCCGCCGCAGTGGGCGCCGCCGATCTCTGGGCTCGCGGCGTGACCATCGTCGGGTGCGGCGGGCCCGCATGGGGCGCCGGGGTGTTCGGCGTCAGCTACCCGGAGATGCTGGCCAGGGTGGCCGACGGACGCAGCCGCGCGTACGTCGAAGCCACCCTGCCACTGGAGTCGGCCGTCGAGGCCCACCGCCGCCTGGAAAGCCGCACGGCACTGGGCAGGCTGATCCTGACACCCTGACGGCCAGGCGGGCCAGGCGGGTCAGGCGGGTCGGGCAGGTCAGGCGGGTCGGGCCC
The DNA here is from genome assembly GCF_040648335.1 of Nonomuraea sp. NPDC049158. Classification (NCBI taxonomy): domain Bacteria; kingdom Bacillati; phylum Actinomycetota; class Actinomycetes; order Streptosporangiales; family Streptosporangiaceae; genus Nonomuraea; species Nonomuraea sp. NPDC049158. The sequence goes on along the minus strand of NZ_JBEZDM010000013.1, from coordinate 21,437 downwards.
TCGGAGGACCGCCGTCGGCCAGGTCCCGCCGAGGACCGCTGAGGGTCAGGGCGCGGAGAACTACCGGCGGTCAGGCCCCTTCGAGGACCGCGTCGAGCACGGCCGCGGCGCTGAGCTGTTCGAGGTTGTACTCGCCCGCCGTCACGGCCACGACCAGCCCGCGCTCGGGTGCCACGTGGATCGCCTGGCCCCCGTTGCCATGCGCGGCGATCGAGGGGCGCTCGCCGGTGCCGACGTACCACTGGAAGCTGTAGTGGGACCTGTCGTCGATCTTCACCCGGGGTCGCCACAGCTCCTCGATCCAGCTCCGCGGCACGATCCCACGCCCGCCGTCGAGCACGACCGTACCGATGGCGGCCAGGTCGCGCGGCGTCAGCCGCAGGCCCGACGCCGCCATCTCGTCCCCGTCGTCACCCTGCGACCACTCGAACGCGCCGATGCCCAGCGGCTCGAACAGCGCGCTCCTGGCGAACTCGGCCAGCGACCGGCCGGTCCCCTTGACGACGATCCGCCCGATCAGCGCCGTCGCCCCGCCGGAGTAAACCCGCCGCTGCCCCGGCTCCTCCACGATGGGCCGCTCCAGTACGAAGCGGTAGCGGTCGGGCGCGTACTCCATCGCGAGTTCGCTGTTGGCGGTGCTGGTGTACGGAACGCTCTCGTCCCACTCCATCCCGAGCGTCATCGTCAGGGCATGCTCGATGGTGAGACGGGCCCGCTGGGGATCAGCCGCCAGATCCTGATATTCCGGGAATTGCGCGAGTAGTCCCTCCTCCGGGGGCGCCACCAGCTTCTCGGCCAGCGCGATGCCGTACAGGAGCGAGACCACGCTTTTGGTGACGGATCGGACGTCGTGCAGCGTGTCCGGCCCGAACGTGACGTGCCCGAGGGGTTCGTTGAGCTTGACGTCCTGGCCCGCGCCGTAGCGTTCGAGGATGACCTGCCCGTTCTCGACGACCACGAGACCGTGCAGATTCGGCGCCTTGCCCGCCTGTAGGACGGCATCCACCCGATCCGCCAATGCCATGACAACCTCCTCTTCGTTGGGACTTCCCGGTCTATGACCTGACACCGTGTGAGAGTCAACCGCGCTCATGGTGCCAGACCGCCCAGGACCTCACTCCCAACGAGCCGTCCCGCTTGCGGCTCGGAAACTATGATCGCGTCATAGTTTGATCGGATCATAGTTTGGCGCTCTCTCGATCGTTCCGGGCTGCCAGGCACCTTCGAACGCAGTCGAGCCGTCTGCTCGCTTCAGTGGTGAGCAGACGGCTCGAGAAAGTGGGAGCCGGAACCGCGCCGGGCGTCAGGTCAGGCCCGGAGCGGTTCCGTTGAGTCGCGGGTCGGACCGTCACCACGGACGATGGGACCCGCGCCCGTGCTCATCTCACAGCGGAGTTACCTCGTGGCGATCGCCCATGCGCGCTCGGATCCGCGCGCCGAGTCGCGCTCCGAACGATGCCATCCAACCGCTCCAGCCGGCGGTCCGGATGCCGTTCCAGGCGGTGGACTGAGAGGAGGACTGGGCCGGCGTGCAGTCCTCGGCGCGGCCGGTGTTCAGGCGATGGCGACGGTGGGCCGGACCGCGGTCGACACGGAAGCCCAGCCCGTACCCACGACGGAGGGGCGGACCGTGATCGCGTTAGCGGTCCAGGCCGTACCCACGATGACGGGGCGGACCGTGGTTGTCGTGTTGGCGGCCCAGGTCGTGCTCACGTTCACCGGACGGACGGTGATCGTGCTGGAGGGGCAGGCCATGGTCACCACGGCGGGGCACGCCGAGCTCACGATGACGGGGTGGACGGTGGTCGTCGTGTTGGCGGCCCAGGTCGTGCTCACGTTCACCGGACGGACGGTGATCGTGCTGGAGGGGCAGGCCATGGTCACCGCGGCGGGGCACGCCGA
>NZ_JBEZDM010000013.1:0-19436 GCF_040648335.1 Nonomuraea sp. NPDC049158 | reverse complement strand
ACGGGGTGGACGGTGGTCGTCGTGTTGGCGGCCCAGGTCGTGCTCACGTTCACCGGACGGACGGTGATCGTGCTGGAGGGGCAGGCCATGGTCACCGCGGCGGAGCAGGACGTGCTGCTCGTGGCGGACGGCCGGACCGTGGTCACCGAGTCGAGGCAGGCCACGCTCACCTTGGCGGGGCAGGCCGCGGAGCTGGTGAAGCCGCTGCCGATCTCGTCGGCGGCGGCCGCTGGCCCCGCAGCCAGCAGCAGGCCGGAAGCGGTTAGAGCTAGAGCGGTGATGGCGTGCTTGTACAAGGTCGGTCCCCCAGAAATGGATGCGCTGTTGTTTCGGCCGCTGGAGCCTACCCCCCAACAATGGAGCATCTATCTCCCAGAACGATCTGGATTTCTTTACCCTCGAGAATTTTAACCGGTCGGACGATCTGCCATTTCCCGCAATTACTTTTAGACCCCAGATCTTTCTCCAAGTCACCGTACTTACGAGTAATCGACGGCAATTCGGGCAGTCGGCTGAGAATTTCCTCAGCGTTTCTCAGGGATGGCTCAGCCGCCGCGGAGCAGGCTGGTGACCATGGACCGACTGATGAACGCCCCCGCCATCGCCCAAGGACTGCGCAAGGTCGAAGCCAGGATCCGCCGTCTCAGCGGATCGTCCACACTGCCGGGTATCAACGCGGGCGCCGAGCGGATCATCGGCGCCGGCGGGAAGCGGCTGCGCCCCGCCATGACCCTGGCCACGGCGATCGCCTTGGGAAAGCAGCCCGACCGCCGGGTGATCACGGCCGCGGCGTGTGTGGAGTTGATTCACGCCGGTTCCCTCGTACACGACGATCTGATGGACAACGCCACCGAGCGGCGCGGCACCAGAACGCTGAACGCCGAGCTCGGCGACGACAAGGCCCTGGTGATCGGTGACTTCATGCTGGCCAGGGCGGGTTTGGCGGCCATCACGGCCGTGTCGAGACCGGTGGCCGAGGTGCTGGCCGCGACCGTCGTCGAGCTGGCGGAGGGCCAATACCTGGAGACCACCGACCTGTTCGACCCGCACCGAACCGTGGAGAGCGCGCTGCGATCCGTCACCGGTAAGACCGCCGCGCTGTTCCGGGCCGGGTGCCTGGTGGCCGCCGTGTGCGCGGGCGCCTCGCCGGAGGACCGGGCCAGGATGGCGGCGTACGGCGAGCGGTTCGGGCTGATCTTCCAGGTGCTCGACGACCTGCTCGACCTGACCGCCTCCAGCCGGCAACTCGGCAAACCCGTGGGCAACGACCTGCGCCAGGGCGTCTACAGCCTGCCCCTGCTGATGGCCGGCGAGGACGTGTCGGAATTGCTGGGCAGGAATATGACCGAAGACCAGGTGACGAAAGTCCTGCGCCGCCTGCGCGCCGGCGACATGGTGCCCAAAACTCTGGAATACTGCCGCGGCCTGGCCGCCGAAGCGCTCGCCGCGCTACCGGTGATTCACGATTCCGAAACGGCTGACATCCTGCACGCCTTGCCCACGGCATACATAGAGCAGGTTTCGCAAATAACTCTCCAGGCCGCCGTTAATTGAGATTCATTGAAATGATTAGTGGTCGCCCATAGGGTCGCTCGTCGGCAAGCCGCGACGCCCGGTAACCGGGCCGATGGACGAGCACTGCTGACAGGCCCGGTGAACGGCTGGCAAACGTTCTGCAAGGCCGACCCGCTAGGTTTCGGCAGATGAAGGCCCGCATCACCCAGATCTCCACGTACCTTCCCGCAGCCACGCTGACCAGCGACGAGGTCGAGCGACGCATCGAGGGCTACCGGCCGCCGACCGGGATCATCGAGCGAATGACCGGCATCGAGCGCCGCCACGTGGCCGCCGACGATCAGCAGGCCTCGGACCTGGCCGTCGAGGCCGCCAAGGGGCTGGCGGCCGACGTCGATCTGCTGATCTTCGCCTCGGCCTCGCAGGACCTGGTCGAGCCCGCGACCGCGCACATCGTGGCCGCCAAGCTCGGCCTGTCGTGCCCGGTGTTCGACGTCAAGAACGCCTGTAACAGTCTGCTCAACGGGATCCAGGTGGCCGAGGGTCTGATCGTCTCCGGGTCGTACCGCAGGGTGCTGGTGTGCTCGGGCGAGACGCCGTCGCGGGCGATCCGCTGGCGGGTGCGGGATCGGGCGCAGTTCGTGGACGCGTTCGCGGGATACACACTGTCGGACGCGGGCGCGGCGGTGCTCGTGGAGGCCGACCCGCTCCGCGGCATCTTTTATCGCGATTTTTCGGCGGACAGTACGGCGTGGGGTATCGGCACCCTTCCGGGTGGTGGGTCCATGCATCCGCGCGACCCGGAGTACTCCTACTTCCGCGGCGACGGTCGCCGGCTGAAGGAGGCGTTCCAGCTCGTCGGCCCCGACCTCTTCCTCAACGCGCTCAAACGCACCGGCCTGACCTGGGACGATTTCGCGGTGATCGCGGTGCACCAGGTGGCGTTGCCGTACCTGAAGGTACTGTCGCAGGCGCTCGACCTCCCCGAGGACCGGCTGGTGATCACGCTGCCCGAGCACGGGAACTGTGCGTCGGTCACGCTCCCGCTCCAACTCACCCACGCCCGCAGGGGCGACCGTGTGGCGCTGCTCGGCCTCGGCGGCGGCATCAGCCTGGGCATCATGCTGGCGGACCTGTGACCGGCCGCGACGATCCGTCCGAGCGACACGAGACCCCCGAGGAGCGCGAGCGGTCCGAGCGCCATGAGCGGCGTGTCCGGCGTCGGCAGCGGTACGAGACGCGTCTCTACCTCGCCGCCCACCCCTTCGCCTACCCGCTGATGCGGCTGCTGGCCCGCCTGGGTCCGGTGGTGCGGGTGCCGGGTCTGGGTGTGGTGGTGAACGACGCGGCCTTGGCCCGGCGCGTGCTCTTGGACGGTCGCTTCCGGAAGGACGGCCCCGGCTCGCCCGGCGACCTGTGGACGCCCGTGCTCGGCCCGTCGGTGCTGCTCAACATGGAGGGCGAGTCGCACGCCGCGCTCCGCGCCAAGCTGGCGCCGCTGTTCACGCCGTCGTCCGTCGCCACGCTGGTCGCCGACGTGCTGGCCGGCCCGCTGGACGATCTCCGCGTACGCCTGGCGAAAGGCGGCACGGTCGACCTGGTGGACGAGATGCGGCTGCTGGCCGGGGCGGTGATCTGCCGGGTGATCGGACTCGGCGAGGTGCCGGCGGCCAGGGCCAGGCGGTTGTTCGCCGATGGGGAGCGGGTGGTGTCGATGGTCTCGCTGCGTACCAGGGGACTGAACGCCCGCCAGCTCACCGTGGCCCGCGAGGTGCTCGACGGGATCGGCGACATAGCGCAGGCCGCCTACGACGCGGGGGACCCCGCCACGGTGATGGGCCGGATGCGCGAGCTCGGGCTGTCGGCGGCGGAGGCCCGCGGGGCGGCCGGGGCGTTCTTCCTCACCGGGACGGAGACGGTCGCCACGTTCGTACCCAGGATGGTCGCGTTGCTGCACGACCATGACGCCTTCGGCGCCGACCTGGATCTGGCGATCGAGGAGGCGATGCGGGTCACCACGCCGACCCCGGTGATGCTGCGTTCCGTCGCCGAGCCCGTACGCCTGGGCAAGCTCCTGGCCCGGCCCGGCGACCGCGTGGTGATCGTGACGCACAACTGCGCCCGCGCGTACGGACCGTTCGACCCATCTCGCCCCCACCCGCCCGAGCTGCGCCGCCTGTGGTTCGGCGCCGGGCCGCACTTCTGCATCGGCTATCCGCTGGCGCTGGCCGAGATCCGCGCGGTGGCCGGGGTCGTGCTCGCCCGCCCGGTCAAGGTGGTGGCGCGGCGGGCCGCCAGGGGTGTGCTCCTCCCGACCTACAAGCACCTGCTGATCAGGGCCGCATGAGGGTCGGGGTGACCGGGGCGTCCGGTTTCGTGGGTGGCGCGGTCTGCCGGGCGGCCGTGGCCAGGGGCTGGCAGGTGTACGGCTTCGGGCGGCGGCCCGCGGAGATCCCCGGAGTGACGTACCAGGCGTGGGACCTGACCGGCGACGAGCGCCCGGAGCCGGACCTCGACGCGCTGATCCACTGCGCGGGGAGCGTCACCGACTGGGGCCCGCCGGCCGGGATCTGGCGGGCCAACCACACCGGAACCGCGAACGCCATGGCCGCCTTCCCGCACGCCCGGTTCGTGCACGTCAGCACGGCCAGCGTGTACGACCCGCGACGGCCGACGGTCATGGCCCGCGAGCACGAGGCCCCGGTGAGCCGGTACGTCAACGCCTACGGCGCGTCCAAGGCGGCGGCCGAACGCCTGGTCGAGGGACGGGCGGTGATCCTGCGCCCGCACGCCGTCTACGGTCCGGGCGACACCACGCTGCTCCCCCGGGTACTGCGGGCGGTCAGATGCCGCAGACTGGTCGCGGTCGGCGACGGGCGGCAGCGGGTCAGCCTGACGTCGGTGTCCAACCTCGCCCAGGCCTGCCTGCTGGCCGTCACGGGTCCGCTCGGCATGTACAACGTGACCGACGCCGAGCCGGTCGTCCTGGATGATGCGCTTCGGGCCGTACTGAGGGAAAAGGGCATCGACGCGACCCCGCTCTACCTGCCCCGGCATCTCGCCCACGGCCTGGCGGCGATCTCCGAGACGCTCGCCAACGGTGTCTCCAAGCAGTTCGCCAGAGAGCCGCGCCTGACCCGCTACGCCGTCGGCCACCTGGCCGTCGAGCGCACGCTGGACATCACCGCGGCCCGCGAGCGACTGGGCTACGCGCCGTCGCCGACGTCCTTCACGGGTGCCGCATCCTGGTGAACCCGCCCCACTTCCGACACCTCCGCGCCCTCACCGTCGGCTGAGCGCTCCTCGCTACCGACCGAGCGCGCCTCAACACCGTTTGGACCTGGTTTGCGGGCTTCCAGCATCTCCGACTTGAACCACGGCCCGCCGTACCAGAACCGCCACCCCAGGTCCCGCCTGCGCACGTCGACCACGCCGAGCTCCCGCAGCACGTCCTCATAGCTCGACGTGTGCTGGAAATCGGCGATCAGCATCAGCCCGCCCGGACGCAGCACCCGATGCGCCTCCTTGACGGCCTGGTCGCGTCCTTCAGCGGTCGGGATGTTGTGAATGGCCAGGCTGGACACGATCACGTCGAACCGCCCGTCCTCGAACGGCAACTCGCGCATATCCCCCGTGACCAGCTCGACTCGGTCCGACACCCCTTCGGCCTCGGCGTTGGCCCTGGTGACGCTCTCGGCGTTGCCCGACTGGTCCTTGCCGCTCCACAGATCGATGCCGGTGGCCCGGCCGCCGCGCAGCCGCTGGGCCGCGAGCAACAGCACCATCCCACGCCCGCAACCGAGGTCGAGCACCTGCTCGTCACCCTCGATCCGGCCGAGCTCCTCGCCCCACACGACGAACTTCCCCCGGCGGGTCGTGTAGAGGTAACTGCCCGCGCTGGCCAGCGTGTAGAGCGCACCGAGCAGGAACGCGATCCCAGCGGCCGGTACGTCGAAGGCGAACGAGACCGCGACCAACGCCAGCTGCACCACCGCCCCGAAGCAGAGTCCGGCGAGGGCCCATGGCGCGTCGAATCCATAGCTTCCGCGTCTCACACACACGTTATATCTCAAGATGGACTTCACCGAAACTTGCCGCGACACTGCCTTTTCACCAAATCGCCCGCCTCCAAACCGTTACTAACCTTGGCCATAGTTCGTAGAACGAGGGGTTGACCAGGGATGACAGTCAGAACACGCGGGTTCGGCCTCGGCTTCAGCATCGCGCTCACCCTGGCCTCAGCCCTGTTGTGGGGAGTGGCTCACCTGGCCGCCGACCGGCGAAGGACCGGTATCGCCCTCATGGTGACGTACGTGCTGATGCTCGCCTCGATCCTCACCGTGCTCACCGTGTTCAGCAGCAGGCTGCTCTCGCTGGCCGTCCAGCCCGCCTGGCTCACCGCTCTCACCATCATGGTGGCCACGCTCGGGGTCGTCTGGACGGGCGTGATCATCTGGTCGTATCTGCTGGTACGGCCGGCGCCCGCGAACCGCGTGGGCCGCGCGGTGACCACCGTCCTGACCATCGCCCTGTGCGGGCTCATCCTGGCCCCGGCCGTCTACGCGGCCCGCGTGGCCTACGTGTCGCGGGACGTGGTCAATACCCTGTTCACCGCCAACGTCTCCCCCATCGTGTCGCAGGACCCGTGGAACGGCGCGCGGCGGATCAACCTCCTGCTCCTCGGCGGTGACGCCGCTCCCGGCCGTCCCGGCGTGCGTACCGACAGCATGACCGTGGCCAGCGTCGACGTCGCCACCGGAGCGACGACCCTGCTCGGCCTGCCGCGCAACCTGCAGCGCGTACGACTGCCGGAAGGTCCGCCCAGGGACCGCTTCCCTGACGGCTTCACCGGCGCGGGCCCCGACACTCCCGGCCTGCTCAACGAGGTCTTCCAGTACGCCGAGGACTATCCCGAGATGGAGCCGGGCGTACACAAGGGGCAGCGCGGCCCGGCCCTGCTCAAGAAGACGATCAGCGACATCCTCGGCATCCCCGTCACTTACTACGCCCTGGTCGACATGAGGGGCTTCGCGCAGATCATCGATGCGATGGGCGGTGTGACGGTCACCATCAAGGAGCCGATCGTCTACGGCAAGTACCGCGAGGGCCTGTTGAGCGCCGGCACCCGCAAGCTCTCGGGCGAGGAAGCGCTCTGGTTCGGCCGCTCGCGTACGGACAGCGACGACTACGTGCGCATGGGCCGCCAGAAATGCCTGCTCAACGCCGTCGCCAAGCAGGCCGACCCGGTGACCGTGCTGAACAGCTTCGAAAAGCTGGCCGCGGCGACGAAGCGGGCGATCTCCACCGACATCCCGCAGAACGTACTGCCCGACCTGGTGGACCTGGCGCAGAAGGTGAAGGACCACAAGATCAGGAGCCTGAACTTCGTACCGCCGCTGATCGACACCGTCTACCCCGACTGGACCCTGATCAGGCACAAGGTCACCCAGGCGCTGTCCGAACAGAGCTCGACCACCCAGCACCCGCAGGCCGCCCCGCAGACGGGCAGCCCGGAGAACCCGATCACCCTGGACTCGGCCTGCCGTTAGCGGCCCGCCATCAAGTCACCTGCTGTTAGGCGCGTTTGACCAGCAGCGTCACAAACCCGAGCAGGTCGCGGTATCCGTCGAGCCACATCTTCCGGTGCTCCAGCGCCGCGGCCATCGCGGCGTCACCGTCGTCGCCGGGATGCCGCAGCGCCCAGTCGATGAGCGTCCCGGTCCACGACCACTCGTAGTCGTACCATTCCCCCCGCTCGCTGACGTGGGCGTACACGGTGTGATATCCGGCCGACTCGGCCTGTGCCACGGTGCCCGGCAGGTCCGCGTACTCGCCGATCTCCGCCTCGATCTCCCTGCCCGGCGGCCGTTCCCAGAACCCCTCACCCACCAGCGCCAGCCCGCCGGGAGCGAGCAGGCCGCTGATCGCCTCCATCGACGGCGTCAACCCACCGAACGCGTGCGTGGCACCGACACACAGCACCAGGTCGTACGGCTCAGCCACGTACTCGGTCGCGGAGCCATGATGCAGGGTCAGCCGGTCCGCCACCCCAGCCTCCTCCGCCATCCGGCGGGCGTCGGCGAAGCCCGCGTCGGACAGGTCCACCCCGACGGCGGTGGCGTCGCCGTACAGCTCAAGAAGCCGAACACTCCAGACCGCCGCGCCGCACCCCAGGTCCAGGACCCGCGCGCCGCTCGGCAGCTTGGCCCGGCGCAGCAAGCGGATCAGGTTCGCCTCGCTGATCGGGGAGGCGATCGGGTGGTCGGCGTGCGCGATGTGGCTGATCAACTGTCTCTCCATAGGGACAGATCCTAGTTATCCCTCTATACCAACTTGACGTGTCGGGATTTGGAGAGTTTCATATGCACATAGCCGACTTATTAAGTAGGAAATAGGGAGTAGGGCATGAACGCTCGCAGGGTGCTAGCCGCTCTGGCCGCAACCGCACTCACCGCGCTCGTGGCGGCCTGCGGGAGCAGCGCCTCTCCCAGCGGCGCGGCGAAGGAGCTGCGCCTCGGCTACTTCCCGAACATCACCCACGCCACCGCCCTGGTCGGCGTCGAGAAGGGCTTCTACGCCAAGCACCTCGGCGTACCGGTGAAGACCAGCACGTTCAACGCCGGCCCGGCCGCGATCGAGGCGGTCTTCTCCGGCGCCGTCGACGCCACCTACATCGGCCCGAACCCGGCGATCAACGCCTGGGAGAAGTCCAAGGGCAAGGCCATCAACATCGTCGCGGGCGCCGCGTCCGGCGGCGTGTACCTGGTCGTCAAGCCCGGGATCAACTCGGCCGCGGATCTCAAGGGCAAGAAGATCGCCACGCCGCAGCTCGGCAACACCCAGGACGTCGCGCTGCGCTACTGGCTGGACAGCAAGGGGCTCAAAACCGACACCAAGGGCGGCGGCGACGTCCACATCGTGCCCCAGGAGAACGCGCAGACGCTGCAGACGTTCGCGACCGGTGACATCGACGGCGCCTGGGTGCCCGAGCCGTTCGCCAGCCGCCTGGTCATCGAGAGCAAGGGCAAGATCCTTCAGGACGAGCGCGACCTCTGGCCGAACAAGCAGTTCGTGATCACCCACCTCATCGTCCGGCAGGACTGGGCCAAGGCCAACCCCGACCTGCTCAAGAAGCTGCTCGAGGCGCACGTCGAGGCCACCAAGTACCTCAACGACGACCCCGCCGCGGCCGCGCAGACCGTCAACGCCGCGATCGAGAAGCTCACCCAGAAGCCGCTCAAGCCCGAGGTGCTGCAGAGCGCGTTCAAGAACATCACGTTCACGAACGACCCCATCGCCTCCTCCCTCACCGGCAGCGCGGACCACGCCGTCAAGGTCGGGCTGCTCAAGCCGGTGGACCTGAACGGCATCTACAACCTGAAGCCACTCAACGAGGTGCTGGCCGCGCAGGGTCAGCAGTCGATTTCGGACAGGTGACGCACATGACGACGCAGGTGGTCGATCGTACGGCGGCGGTCCGGCTGGAGGCCGTCTCCAAGGTCTACGGTCACGGCGGCAACGGGCTGCTCGCCCTCGACAAGGTCTCACTGTCGGTACGGCCCGGCGAGTTCGTCTGCCTCCTGGGCGCCTCCGGCTGTGGCAAGAGCACGCTGCTCTCGCTGGTCGCCGGGCTCGACCGGCCGACACAGGGGGAGATCTCCACGGCCGGGCGACAGGTCGCGATGATGTTCCAGGAGCCGGCGCTGTTCCCGTGGCTCACGGTCTCGGCCAACGTCGAGATGGCCTTCCGCGCCGACAACCTCGCCAAGCGCGAGCGCCGTACCAGGGCGGGCGAGTTCCTCGAGATGGTGCATCTAGGGGGGTTCGGGAAGAAGCGCCCGCATGAGCTGTCCGGCGGCATGCGCCAGCGCGTCGCCCTGGCCCGCGCGCTCGCCCAGTCCTCCTCGTCCTCCTCGGAGGACGGCGCCGTGCTGCTGATGGACGAGCCGTTCGGCGCGCTCGACGCGATGACCCGCGATTTGCTGCACGACGAGCTCGAACGGATCTGGCGGGAACGGGCGCTGTCCGTCCTGTTCGTCACGCACAACGTCCGCGAGGCGGTCCGGCTCGGCGACCGGGTCGTGCTGCTCAGCAGCCGTCCCGGCAGCGTGGTCGAGGAGTTCCCGGTCGAGCTCGCCCGGCCCCGCCGCACCGACTCCGCGGAGGTCGCCGGACTGGCCGCGAGGATCACCGACCGGCTGAAGGAAGAGGTCTTGCGCCATGGCCACTGACGCAACAGCAGCGCACGGACCGGCCGCACACGAGTCGGCCGCGTACGGAATGGCCGTACACGAGTCGGCCGCGTACGGATCGGAGGCGAGCGATGGCCGTTGACACGCACGCGCGCCAGATGGCCGGCCTCGACGCGCTGGAGCTGGCCGGTGAGCAGCGCGCCGGAGTGGCGTCCCGGGTCTGGGCGAGGATCTGGCCGATGCTGACCGCGGTCGCGCTGGTACTGGTCGCCTGGGAGCTGGTCGTGCTGAGCGGCCGCTGGCCCGAGTACGTCTTCGCCGGCCCGATCACCACCTTCCAGGATCTCGGGCACCGCCTCGGCGACCCCGAGTTCTACCAGGCCGTGGGGACCACCATGCGCCGGGCCGTCACCGGCTTCGCGCTGGCCGTGCTCGTGGGCCTGGTCGTCGGCGCGGCCGTGTCGCGGGTGAAGGTACTGCGGGCCGCCTTCGGCGCGCTGATCACCGGCCTGCAGACCATGCCGTCGATCGCCTGGTTCCCGTTCGCGATCCTGCTGTTCGGGCTGACCGAGAGCGCCATCACTTTTGTGGTGATCCTGGGTGCCGCCCCGTCGATCGCCAACGGTCTGATCACCGGTGTCGACTACACGCCTCCGCTGCTGCTGCGGGCCGGGCACGTGCTCGGGTTCCGGCGATTGCAGCTGTACCGGCACGTGATCCTGCCCGCGTCGCTGCCGTCGTTCCTGGCAGGGCTGAAGCAGGGGTGGGCGTTCGCCTGGCGCTCGTTGATGGCCGGCGAACTGCTCGTCATCATCGCGTACCAGTCGTCGCTCGGCGAGCAGCTGGCGATCTCACGGGAACTGTCCGACTCGCCGGGACTGATCGGCACGATGATCGTGATCCTGGTGATCGGCATCGTGATCGACATGCTGTTCGAGGCCGCCGACAGCGCCCTACGCCGGCGCTGGGGCCTCAATCCGGTGTGATGCGGGTCTCCGCGCGAACCGACTACGCGCTGCGGGCGGTCACCGAATTAGCCGCAGCGCCGCCGGGGCCGGTGCCGGCCGAGCGCATCGCCTCGGCCCAGAACATCCCGCGCCGCTTCCTCGACAACATCCTGCTGCAACTCAGGCGGGCCGGGCTCATCCACAGCCTGCGCGGCCCTGAGGGCGGCTACTGGCTGGCCCGCCCGGCGGACGACATCACGCTCGCCGACGTGATCGCGGTCATCGAAGGCAAGCCGGAGTATCCCGCGCACGGCGGCTACCCGGGCGTCGCGGGCCCGCTGGCCGATGTCTGGAGCGCGCTGCGCGAGCATGAGGAACGCCTGCTCACCGAGGTCACCTTCGCGCAGATCGTCTCCAGCGACTCCACCACCCGCTAGGCAATGAGGCGTCCACTGCCGCAGCGCTGACGATGCGATACCCAAGCAGGTCTTATGCGGTGCTGGACACGCACCACGTCGGGCCGGTGCGCCGCCACCGCCGCCACCCTGCGGATGCGCAGCCGTGTCGAGCCCCCGAGAGGGCCTGGCCGGAATCACCGCTCGGGCGGCGGCGGGCGTATCGCATGGTTCCAGGACCCGGACGGCAACACGTTCGTGACTCCCTGTCGGGGATGTGGTGCCGTTGGTGCCAGGCGTTTCAGGGAATGCGCATGTCAGGATTCGACTGCGACATGCACGTATCAATGCCCTGGTTGTAGGGCGTGTCTGGGTTGAACAGGGCGTAGGAGTACGAGCAGCAGGGGTTGTGGCATTCCCCCTCGGTCGGGTAGTCGGCACCGAACAGGGCCTCGACGCCGACCGCCTCATACGGCCCCGACGGCAGCTTCGGCACCTTGTCGTAGAAGTTCACCAGCCGGAACGTCTGCACGCGCAGGCCGTTGTAGTAGTCCTTGAAATTCGACTCCCCGACCTTGGGGCTGGCCTGGTTGCAATGCAGGATCTTCGCGATGGGTATTCCCGCGAAGCAGGCCTGCGGAACGATCAGGGTCGCCAGGGTCGAACCGAGGCTGTGCCCGGTCACGATGAGCCTTGCGCCGCTCTCGGCGATCTGCGACAACTCGGCCGCGAAGGCGCCCTGGTCGAAACCGTTGAAGACGTCATTGAACCCTTTCTCCACCTGGGTGTTCCTGATGGGCGTGCTTGTCGGCGGGTCATAGGGCACCAACTCGGTCTTGCCGTCCATGATGAAGTCGTCGTCCGTCTGGGACCCGCGAAAGGCCAGGAACACGGTGCTGCTGTCAGGCCCGTAAGCGAATATCGCGAAGGGTTCCGCGATCTTCTTGACGACCGGGGTGAAACTGCTCCAGAACGGGCCGCGGAACCTCCACTGGTCAAGCGGGAACGCCGGGCCGGTGATAGGGCAGCTATCCGAGGGCGTCCAGGAGAACGTGGGAGCACTCGGCTTGCCCGCGGCCTTCCATTGTTCACACATCTCGCAGGCTACGTTGACGACGAAAGAACAGGTTCGGGCGATGTCCAGGTCATAGCCGGGAGGAACCTTGAGTGGCATCTCGTTTCCGTTGGGCACCGGTACTCCTTGATGATGTCGGGACGGTCGACTGCGATCGCCGTGAACCTAACCACCCCGGTTCAGCGCTACTCCTGAGTGCATAGGTTTTGGGCTTATCCATGCCATGTCCATCCAGACCGGCGGCACCGTACCTCGGCCGGCCACCATCGCGACGATCACCTGACCGGCCGCAGCGCCGCACATCAGAACGCCACCCAGTCCGAGGACAACGCTCCACAGCGACGCCCATCCCGGCGCCACCAAAAGTCCCAGGTAGCCGACGAGCAGAACGACCGAGCTCACCGCCGCCACCGCGCGTTGGTCACGTGCCCACCGCAGCGCGGCGGGCACCGCCAAACTGGTCAACACCGCGACCGCCTGGAAGACAAACAGCAGCCATCCCGCCGCGGCCGCACTTACTCCGCTGTCCTGGAACACCTGCGGCACGATCCGGGCTGCCCGTCGCGGTGGACGGTGCCGTGCCCGTGCAGTCGTCATGATCCATCACGTCACACCGGTGATGGCCCGCCTTTCCAGGTCGATGATCGCGGCGAAGTCGGCGGGGTCCAGGTCGTAATTGCAGAGAATGGCCGAGGTCCAGTTCATGTCGAGGTAGACGGACCAGTTGGTGTTGCCACCCGCTATTCCACCGCCGTGGCTTATCACCGGCTGGTTGTGGAAAATGCTGGAGATGGGGCCGTACGCCATGAGGGACTCATATCCGCCGGGGCGGGGCGGGCTGCCTTCGAGAGGAGCGGGTGGGAATTTCCCGTTCACGTAGAGGGCGGTGTAGGCCGGGTTGAGTAGCTTGTGGCTCAGCAGAGCATGCGCGAAACGGACCAGGTCAGGTGCCGTGGAGAAGCCGTTCCCGCCTCCTGTGCCGATGTAGTTGCGCGCTGAGTTGGTTCCGGCGACGCCTCGTGAGCCGCCCTTGTCGAGGTTGCGGAGGCCGTCGATGCGGGAGCCGTCGCTCTGGTACATGTACGGGTGCGCGAAACGCTCGCCGCCCAGCCACTGGGGGCGGACGTAGTAAAGGGAATCCGTCATGCCGGCCGGGCGGAAGATGTGGTCGCGGACATAGTCCCAGAAGGTCTGCCCCGAAACCCGGGCGACGATCTCGCCGAGGACCTCGTAACCGGCAGAGCTGTACTGGTGTTTGACGCCGGGAGGGAAGTCGGGTTTCTGCGACTGGAGGCGTTTTCTCATGGAGGCGAGTTGCTCGGCGATGCTGTAGTGAATCGTCGTGGGAATGTCATCGTCGCGGGTGGGATCGCCCAAGCCGCAGGTGTGGGTGAGCAGGTTGTGGACGGTGACGGTGTTCGCCGTCTCGGCCGGGTAGCCGTCGAGATAAGTGCCCAGCTTCTCGTGGAACTTCAGCTTGCCCTGTTGCGCGAGCTGCACGACGGCCAGGCCGGTGAACGGCTTGGACGCCGAGGCCAGCGGGTAGATGGTGTCCACCCGGTTGGGGATGGATTTCTCCTTGTCGGCCATGCCGTAGGCACGCGACAGCACGGGCTTGCCGCGATGGCTGATCAGCACGGTTCCGGAGAACTTGTCGTCGGCGGCGAGCTGGGCGATGTGCTTGTCGAAGGATCCACCGGGCCGGACGGCGTCGGGGATATGGGGCGCCTGCGCACGAGCGGCTCCCGTGGCGAGGGGAGCCGCCCCCAGCAGGCCGATCGCGGTACGTCGTGACGGTTGGTTCGCGGTCATGAAGGTGATCGAACTCGGCGGCCTGTTTCCCGGCCGTTTCCGCGCCCTGCGGCACCGGCGAAAAGCTGGGCGCGGTCCTCAGACCGTCTCGTCCAGGTTCTCGGCGTAGTAGGAAATGGCCCTGGCGTAGCCGCCCGCCCGGTCCGACTCGGCGACGACCGCGAGCAGCGTACTGACGGCCTCGCGAGCCCGGCCGGAGTTGTAGAGCGCCATGGCGTTGAACGTCCGCAACCCCGCGTCGCCGGGGAACTCCGCCAGCCCGCGCTCGAACGTCTCCAGCGACTCATCCACCCGCCCCAGCACCCGATAGGTGCTGCCCAGGCCGAGGAAGGCGCCCAGCCGGTCGTCGGCGTTCAGCCCGTCACCGGCCAGCGCGCGCACATAGAACGGCACCGCCTCGGCCTCCAGGCCGAGCGCGTCGTGCACCCACGCGGTCTGGTAGGCGACCTCCGCGTCATCGGGATGCCGCGCGGCCAGCGCCACCAGCAGCTCGCGAGCCTCCTCCCGCTTGCCCGCCTCACGCAACTCCACAGCCCGCGCCAACTCGTCGTCCCGCGTGGCCATCTCCCGAAGCCCCGTGGCCTGCGCCAATTCGTCGTCACTCACGCACTCAGTGTGGCATGATGAGCACAACATGAAACGGTAACGGTTTTCATAACCATCAGGAGGGTGCTTATGAAAGTGGCGTTCGTCGGCAAGGGCGGCAGCGGCAAGACGACGATGTCAGCGCTGTTCGCCAGATACCTGGCGAGCCAGGGCGGCCCGGTGGTGATCGTGGACGCCGACATCAACCAGCACCTGGCGCTGGTGCTCGGCGTCGAGGACCCGCCGGAGCCGCTGGGCTCCCGGCTCACCGAGATCAAGGAGCTGCTGCGCGGCGACAACCCGCGCATCCCCTCCGCCCAGGCCATGGTCAAGACGACCCCGCCGGGCCGCGGCTCCCGGTTGCTGAGCTTCAAGGACCTGGCGACCAGCGAGTTCGCGATCACCACGCCCGAGGGCATGCGGCTGATGGCCACCGGCCCCTTCAGCGAGGACGACCTCGGCGTGGCCTGCTACCACTCCAAGGTCGGGGCCGTCGAGCTGCTGCTCAACCACCTGGTCGACGGCGCGGGCGAATACGTGGTGGTCGACATGACCGCCGGGTCCGACTCCTTCGCCTCCGGCCTGTTCACCCGCTTCGACCTGACGTTCCTCGTCGCGGAGCCGACCAGGCAGGGCGTCAGCGTCTACCGGCAATACCGCGACTACGCGGCCGACTACGACGTACCGCTGGCCGTGATCGGCAACAAGGTGCACAGCCCGTCCGACGTCGACTTCCTGCACAGCCAGGTGGGCGACGACCTGCTCACGTGGATGGAGCACTCCTCCGCCATACGCGCGATGGAGCAAGGCCACCATTTCTCCCTCGACGACCTCGAGCCCACCAACGCCGACGCGCTGGCCATCCTGCGCAAACACCTCGACGCGCAGGCCAAGGACTGGGCCCGCTTCGGCCGCCAGACCGAGGAGTTCCACCTGCGCAACGCCCGCTCCTGGGCCAACGCCAAGACCGGCCTCGATCTGGCCGACCAGATCGACCCGGAGTTCGTCTACGGCGGCCGGCCGACCACATGACTGTCCCCTCCGGTCATCTGGAAGCCCTCACCGAGCCCGCCTAGCGTTCGCATCAATCCCCGTTGAGAGGAGACAGCATGTCGCTGACCGTTCCGAACGATCTACTCGATCAGGCCAGAGCCGGCGAGGTCGACGACGCGGCGTTCATCGCCTGCGTCCGCGAATCCCTGCCGTACGCCTGGTCGGTGATCAGCGAGCTGGTCCAGCACCGCGACAGGACCGGCGCCGAGTTCGCCGACAACCAGGTGCCACCGCCGTCCGAGGAGGCCCGCGGCCAGCTCCTGCGCTGCCTGGCCAGTGACGCGATGCGGGGGGCGCTGGAGCGCCACTTCGGCGTCCGCCTGGCCTTCCAGAACTGCCACCGGGTGGCGGTGTTCGCTCCGTCGGCCGCGGACGCTTGGCGAGAGTTCGTCACGCCGCGCGCACAGATCCTCAACCAGGAGCCCGAGCTGGTGGACTGCTAGCTCCATCCACGGCGGGCCGGTCCTCCCGGCCCGCCGCTGAGATGCTGGCCAACGTCGAGGTGTACGGCATTCTCGCTGCGTCTAGAGCGCGTGGAACCGTACATCGACTGAGTCCACGGCGACTCCGCCCCCGTTGGCTCGCGATCGCGTTTCCTCGGTCGAGGTTGACTTAAAAGCCTTTTGGGGACCCCCCTCGGGCTGGTCACCGCACTGCGTGCCGTTGGCCCGCTGAGCTCGCCGTAGACGGCGCCGTTTCAGGGTGTCTCGCGCTGAGGTTCTTCCCACGGCAGGTCGGCGATCGCGCCCACCAGCAGTGGTCCGTTCAGCAGGTCGGCGGTGAACGTCACGCCGGTGAGGCGGGCCGCCATCGCGAACATCCGCGCGAGGCCGTGCTCGGTCAGGTCGTCGTACCGCTGCTCCCACTCCTCCTCCGAGCCCTCTTCCAGGGGCAGGCCGAACTCTCGCATGAGGCCGGCAAGCCGGTCCGTGTCGGCACCGGAGCGGTGCTCGGGAGCGGTCGGGTCGAAAGCCGTGATCACCATGCCGTCGGCGGCGTAGTGGAAGTAGTCGCAGGCGTAGTCATGCCGCGAGACGGACACCACGTCGGTGCCGGCCGACAGCCGCGCCAGCGTCGAGTCGTCCGTCCCCGACCAGCCGGACGATTCTACCGCCGCGCACCCATCACCGGTTGCGACCACTCCGACGTAACCACCTCCCTCACCGCCCTCGGTCACCATCGTGAAGTCGGAGACCGCCAGATCCAGCTCGGCGAAGCTCATCTCCGTGCTCGTGCGGGCGCCGAACCGGCGCAGCACCTCGGCCGGGTCGAGCCCGCGCAGCAAGGTCACGCAATAGATCTCGCCGAGTAGGTCGCCCTGATCGCCGTACGGCGGTTGCAGCCAGCGGAACGGCGCCAGCGCATCGATCGTCATACCGGGATCTTGGCAGGCCCTACCGACATAGTTCGGCCCACTTCACCCTTGCGCGCGTTCCCAGTCAGCGCCACGGCTCTTCAGGGGTGCCGGTTCGCCGGTTGTGGTGATCCAACAGCCTGGAAAGCAGCTTGGTCAAATGCTGTCGCTCCTCGGGTGACAGCGGAGCCAGCAGCTCTTCCTGGGTTTCGGCCAGCCGCTTCTCCAACCGCCGCAGTTGCCGTTTGCCCGCCGAGGTCAGCGAGATGATGTTGCGTCGCCGGTCGGACGGGTCCGGGGCGCGCTCGACCAGTCCGCTGTCGGCGAGTTCGTTGATGGTCGCGACCATGTCGCTCAGGTGGATGCCGCTACGGCGGCCCAGCGCGGCCTGGCTGGCCGGGCCGGACTGCTCCAGCGTCGCCAGCAGGCGGTAGTGGTATCCGCGGGCGCCGACGGCCGAGAACCCGTCGCCCACCAGGCGGTGCGCGTGGTTGGCGGTCTGGCTGAGCAGCCAGCTGGGCAGGCCCTGCCATCGGGCGGGCGTGTCCTCGGATGGGTTCTCCATGTGACAAGTCTAACGAATCGTTCGGCGCACTAATGATTGTGCTATCGTTCGGGACATAAACGTTAGCCATCCGAACGTTAGGCGACTGAATGAATCCCCTTGGAGCCGAGAACATGATCAAGCCGTTCCGCATCGACATCCCCCAAGCCGACCTCGACGACCTGACCGACCGGCTCGCCCGTACCCGCTGGCCCAACGAGGTCGCCGACGCCGGGTGGGAGTACGGCTTCCCGCTGGCGCGGCTCAAGGAGCTCGCCGAGCACTGGCGGACCAAGTACGACTGGCGCGAGCACGAAGCCGAGCTCAACAAGCTCCCGCACTTCACCACCGAGATCGAGGGCCAGAACATCCACTTCGTCCACGTCCGGTCCGCCAAGCCGGACGCGCTCGCGCTGATCCTCACCCACGGCTGGCCCGGCTCGTTCCTGGAGTTCCTCGACGTGATCGAGCCGCTGTCGCGCGACTTCCATCTGGTGATTCCGTCCATCCCGGGCTACGGCTTCTCCGGGCCGACGCACGAGGGCGGCTGGGATGCCTTCCGGATCGCGCGGGCCTGGGCCGAGCTGATGCGCCGCCTCGGGTACGAGCGTTACGGCGCGCAGGGCGGCGACTTCGGCGCGGGCATCTCCCTGGCGCTCGGCGCGGTGGCGCCCGAGCAGGTCGTCGGGGCGCACGTCAACTACCTGCCGACCCGGCCGGACCCGGATGCCGGCATCGAACTGTCCGCGACGGATGAAGCTCGGCTGGACAAGGTCAGACAGCTGATCGCGAACCGGCCGCCGTACCAGGCGCTGCAGGCCCTCACCCCCCAGACCATCGGCTACGCGCTGACCGACTCACCGGTCGGCCAGCTGGTCTGGATCGCCGAGCGCTTCGCGCAGTGGACGGACCCCCGCTCGCAGATCAGCGACGATCGGATGCTCACCGACATCTCGCTGTACTGGCTGACCGCCACCGCGGCCTCCTCAGCGCGGCTACACCACGACGCCCCGCGGGGGCGGACCGTGCAGTGCCAGGTGCCGGTCGGCGTGGCGGTGTTCGCGCACGACATCACGCAGTCGGTGCGACCGCTGGCCGAGCGGTTGTACGACATCAGGCACTGGTCGGAGTTCGAGCGTGGCGGCCACTTCGCCGCGATGGAGGTGCCGGAACTACTCGCTGAGGACGTCCGGGACTTCTTCCTGACCCGCATCGAGTAGGGCTACCGACTCGCCACCCGCTAGCACTCCGGCCAGAACCCGGGATCCGATCAAGGTCATCGTACGGAGCAGGTGGTCGACCCGGCGCCGACCAGGCGGCCCGGCACTCAGCTCACTTCGTTGAACAGATCTTGGAGGGCCTGGGCGGTGACCGCGCGGGTGAGCCAGGTTTCGAGTTGGGCGAGGTCTGTGCAGGTGGTGATCTGGGTGCGAATGTCGTCGGGGACGTTGAAGTCGCGGGCGGCGAGCACGAGCAGCACCGATCTGGCGGCCTCTTCCGCTTTGCCCTCTGTCCGGCCCTCTGTCCGGCCCTCTGTCTTGCCTTCGGCTATGCCGTCTGCTTTGCCGCGGCCGTAGTGTTCGCGGGCGAAGGGGCTGTAGACCGGCCATTTGGTGGACGCGGACTTCATGATCTCCTCCATGAGGTGGCGGATCTCGGGCGCGGACATGTCGTAAGCGTATTCATAGTAATCCGGAGCGTGTTCGTCGGTCACGTCCGGCAGCGCGGCGGTGAACGCCTCGATGACCTTGCGGTCGCGTCCGTGGACCATGACCGACATAGCGGCAAGGTCCAGGTGGGCGGCGGCCTCTTGGGGGTCCGTGATGGCCGGGATGCCGTCCGGCCCCAGCACCCAGGGTCGCAGGCGGAAGCCGGTCAGCCCGGACTCGATCGGCTGCGCGTAATGGGCGGCGACTTTGCGGTCGGGGCAGATGACCAGGACCGAGACGTCACAGCCCAGCATG